>NZ_JBRRCG010000015.1:0-99864 GCF_056757995.1 Stenotrophomonas sp. STEN147 | reverse complement strand
GATTCCTTTTCCGCTGGAAAAGGAATCTGACCCCGGGAGCCGCCGGCTGTTGCTTCTGCTTCTACTTCTTTCTTTGATCTTCCGTGGCTGGCGCACACGAAAACTGTCAGAGGCTGGGGGGGGTGGGTTCGCGGGGGTGTCCGCGGCATGGATGCCGCGGCCAAGCCCCCAGGGACGGGTTTACGGCGTCCCCCGCGAACCCATCCCGCCCGGCCAAGCGCAATGATCCAGTAGTCCGCACCAGCCACGAGGGGCTCCGCCGTTGGCCGTATCCGCGCCGAAGGCGCGATAATGACCGGATGGAAACCGTCCGCATCGCCACCCGCAAGAGCCCGCTCGCCCTCTGGCAGAGCGAACACGTCGCCGACCGCCTCCGCCAGGCCCATCCCGGCCTGCACGTGGAGCTGGTCCCGATGAGCACGCGCGGCGATGAAGTGCTCGACCGCTCGCTGGCCGCCATCGGTGGCAAGGGCCTGTTCCTGAAGGAACTGGAGCTGGCCATCCTGCGCGGCGACGCCGACTGCGCGGTGCATTCGCTGAAGGATGTGCCGATGGAACTGGATGCGCCGTTCGTGCTGCCGGCCATGCTGCCCCGTCATGACCCGGCCGACGGCTTCGTCTCCAACCTCTATGCCTCGCTTGATGCGTTGCCCATCGGCGCGCGCGTCGGCACGTCCTCGCTGCGCCGCCAGGCCCAGCTGCGTGCGCTGCGCCCGGATCTGGAACTGCTGGACCTGCGTGGCAACGTCAATACGCGCCTGGCCAAGCTCGACAACGGGGGCTACGACGCCATCGTGCTGGCCGTCGCCGGGCTGGAGCGCCTGGGACTGGGCGATCGGATCGTGCTGCGCCTGCAGCCGCCGCACTGGCTGCCGGCGCCGGCGCAGGGCGCGGTGGCCGTGGAGTGCGATGGCAGCAATGCGCCGCTGATGGCCCTGTTCGCTGTGCTCGATGACGCCGCGACGCGCGCCTGCGTGGAAGCGGAGCGGGCAATGAACCGCGCGCTGCATGGCAGCTGCCATGTGCCGGTGGCGGCGATCGCGCAGTGGCAGGGGCAGGACCTGCACCTGCAGGGGCTGGTCGGCAGCGCCAGCGATGGCCGTACGGTGCGCGCCGAAGGCGTGGGCCCGGCCAGTGACCCGGACGCGCTGGGCCAGCGCGTGGCGCAGAGGTTGCTCGATGGCGGTGCGGGTGAGCTGCTGAACGCCTGACCCGGCCGATTCCCTCGGCCAGGCGCTACGGAACAGAAACGAAAACGGGCGCCAGGCGCCCGTTTCGCTTATTTGAACTTGTAGACCACGTTCATGGTGGTCAGCGTATCGGTCTTGCGCTTGTCCACCGCGACGTCGCTGTTGTAGCGGGCCTGCCAGCCGGCCTTCAAGGCCAGGTGCTCATTCATGCTCACCGACAGGCCGAAATCGTTCTGGCCGAAGGTGTTGTACGACCCCGATTCGACCAGCAGCGTGTTGACCAGATCGGTGTTCTCGGTGAGCGAGTACTTCATGTCGAACAGGCCACGACCGATCAGCCCGGTACGGGTGCGATCATCCTCGGTGCTGTGGGTGCGGCGCACACCGGGGCCGACCTGGGCATCGAAATAGAAGCGCTCGGTACTCCACAGACGGGTGCCGTAACCCAGACCGAACGAGCTCTGGCGGTCGTAGGTGGCGAAGTCATCGCGCTCGGTACGCACCGTGGCGGTCAACTGGCGGTGCTCGCCCAGCTGCAGCGCGCTGCCGGCGCTGCCGGTGTAGCGGTTGGCAGTGGTGTTGTTGCGGCGGGTGGTGGTGCCGTCGTCGTTGGTCTCGGTGACCTTGGAGCTGGAACGCAGGCCGAACAGGTCCATGCTGTGCACCCAGTCACCGTCGGTGTAGCGCAGGCGCAGGCGGCCGTTGAAGCTCTCGGTGCTGCTGTTGCCGCGTGCCGAGGCGAAGCCGAGCTCGCCGCCGCTGCCGCTCCAGGGCGAGGACATCGCCGCCAGTTCGGATGCATCCTGCGCGTACGCCAGCGGGGCGCAGAGCAGCAGGGGAATCAGCAGGGACACGCGCAGGGACATCGAGGCTTCTCCGAAGCGGTTAACAACCCGTGATGATACTGGAAGCGTGATGGCCGTCCGCCCCATGGCGCTGGCCGCTTCAGCAGGCGTTGTCACCGCTCCCCATTCAGGGCAGCTCGATGCGGAGGGAGGGGTCGTTGAAGCGCGAATAGCGCAGGCGCAGCTGGAACACCTTGCCGTTGCTGCTGCCGCTGCGCAGGATCTGGCGTGGCAGGCCCTGCCCATCCACCCAGTACTCCAGGCGCTCGCCGGGGCCGGCGCCACGCAGCCGGTAGCGGCGGGTCTGGACCCCGTCCAGCGTCTGGCTGCCCAGATCCTCGGCCTGCAGCGCCGCGGGCGCGACATCGGCCGGCAGCGGCGTCCGCCATTGCTCGAGCAGGCCGGGCGGCGTCGGCACCTGGCGGATGGCCCCGTCGGCCTGCAGGAACATCGTGTCTCCGATGATGGTCTGTGCACCGGCCGCCGTCTGTACCCGGAACCGGTCCGGGGCCACGAAGTCCATCGCACTGCGGACCGGCTGTGGCGTACCCAGCACTTCCAGTTCCGCGTGGAAGCTGCGCAGGGCGGCGAACCGTTGGCTGGCGGCCAGTACCGCCTGCGCCGGGTCGGCCTGCGGAACGACCGCGTCGCCGCCGGACGGCGCCGGGGGGCGGCCACAGGCGGCCAGCAGCAGGCAGGCCAGCAGGGGCAGGGCGGGCAACCGGCGCATGGGAGGGCTTCTGCAGAGGGCGGGGCGCCCACGATAGCCCAAACCCCCCACACAAGACCCGCGACTCGGACATAATCGGGGGCATGGACCGATACGAACGCATCACCGCCCTGCATCGTCTGCTCAAGTCCGCACGCTATCCGGTGACGGTGGCGACCCTGCAGGACAAGCTCGGTTGCTCCCGTGCCACCGTCTACCGCGACCTGGCGTTCCTGCGCGACGCGCTGATGGCGCCGATCGAGGGCGATGGCGAGGCCGGCTTCCGCTATCACGCCGACGAAAGCGACCGCTTCGAACTGCCCGGCCTCTGGCTCAGCTCGGAGGAACTGCATGCCCTGCTGGCATCGCAGCACCTGCTGGCCCGTACCGGCGGGGGCGTGCTGTCCTCGGTGCTGGCACCGCTGCAGCAGCGCATCGAAAGCCTGCTGGCCGCCCAGGCGGGGGTCTCCAGCTGGCCGGTGGACCGGGTGCGGGTCATTCCGCATCGCGGCCGCAAATTCGACGAAGGCAGCTTCCGCAGCGTGGCTTCGGCCGTGCTCGAGCGGCGCCAGCTGGGCTTCGAGTACCGTGCCCGTTCCACCGACGAACCGACCAAGCGCACCGTTTCGCCGCAGCGCCTGACCCACTACCGCGACAACTGGTACCTCGATGCATGGGACCACGACCGCGAGGCCCTCCGCAGCTTCGCGGTGGACCGGATCCACAAGGCGCGGGTGATCGACCACACGGCCCGTGACGTGGCCGACAGCGAACTGGACGAGCAGCTGGGTGCCAGCTACGGCATTTTCTCCGGTGCGCCGAAGGGCTGGGCCACCATCCTGTTCAGCGCCAAGGCTGCGCGCTGGGTCGCCGATGAGCACTGGCATTCCAAGCAGCAGGGCCGTTTCCTGGCCGATGGCCGCTATGAACTGAAAGTGCCTTACAGCGTGTCACGCGAACTGCTGATGGATGTGCTGCATTACGGCTCGGATGCCGAGATCGTCGAACCGACGATGCTGCGCGAGCAGGCCAAGGCGCTGCTCGAGCTGGCCCTGAGCAACTACGATAGATCCTGACCTCCCCCCGAGAATCATTCCGCCCATGAAGAAGACCCTGTTGCTGCCCCTGCTCGCCGCTGCGCTGGCCCTGACCGCCTGCGGCAAGTCCGGCGAGCCTTCGCAGAAGCTGGTGGTGGCTGCCACGGCCGTGCCGCACGCCGAAATCCTCGAGGTGGTCAAGCCGATCCTCAAGCAGGAAGGCGTGGAACTGGACGTGCGCGTGTTCAACGACTACGTGCAGCCCAACGACCAGCTGGTGCAGAAGCAGGTGGACGTGAACTACTTCCAGACCGAGCCGTACCTGGACGCCTACAACCGCGACCGCAAGACCGATCTGGTGACGGTGATCGGCGTGCACATCGAGCCGTTCGGCGCATACTCGCGCAAGATCAAGTCGCTGGCCGAACTGCGCGAAGGCGCGGATGTGGTCATCCCGAACGATCCGAGCAACAACAGCCGGGCGCTGATCCTGCTGCACAAGGCCGGCGTGATCGAGCTGAAGGATCCGACCAATGCGCTGGCCACCCAGCGCGACATCGTCTCCAATCCGAAGCAGCTGAAGTTCCGCGAGCTGGATTCGGCGATGCTGCCCCGCGTACTGGACCAGGTGGACCTTGCCCTGATTAACACCAACTATGCATTGGATGCGGGTCTGAACCCGACCCGGGATGCGCTGGCGATCGAAAGCAAGGACTCGCCGTACGTGAACTTCCTGGTGGCCCGGCCCGACAACAAGGATGACGCGCGCGTGCAGAAGCTGGCCAAGGCGCTCACCAGCGCACAGGTGAAGACGTTCATCGAGACCAAGTACAAGGGTGCCGTGCTGCCGGCGTTCTGATGTTGGGGCGGCGCCGGGCCATGCCCGGCGCTACCGCCCTCAATCGACGTGGAAGGCCAGGGTGGCGGCGACCGCCTGCTGCCACCCGGCATACAGCGCCTCGCGCCGTGCTGCCGGCATCTGCGGCTCGAAACGGCGGTCCAGTCCCCATTGCGCGGCGATCTGTTCGCGGCTTTCCCAGAATCCCACCGCCAGCCCGGCCAGGTAGGCCGCGCCCAGCGCCGTGGTCTCGGTCAGCCGTGGCCGCAGCAGCGGAACGCCGAGAATGTCGGCCTGGAAGCTGGCAAGGAAGTCGTTGCCGATCGCGCCGCCGTCGGCACGCAGCTCGCTCAGGCCGATACCTGCATCGGACTGCATCGCATCGAGCACATCGCGGGTCTGGTAAGCCATTGCTTCCAATGCTGCACGCACGAAGTGCGACCTGCTGGTGCCCCGGGTCAGGCCGAACATCGCTCCACGCACGTCGCTGCGCCAGTACGGCGCCCCCAGGCCCACGAATGCCGGCACCAGATAGACGCCCGCGCTGTCGTCCACCTTCGCGGCTAGCGCCTGGCTGTCGCTGGCGCGATCGATCATGCGCAGGCCATCGCGCAGCCACTGCACCACCGAGCCGGCGATGAAGATCGACCCCTCCAGTGCGTACTCAACGCGCCCGTCCAGGCCCCAGGCGATGGTGGTCAGCAGGCCATTGTGCGAACGCACGGCCTGCGTTCCGGTGTGCATCAGCATGAAGCAGCCGGTGCCGTAGGTGTTCTTCACCATGCCCGGCTGGAAGCAGGCCTGGCCGAACAGCGCGGCCTGCTGGTCGCCAGCGATACCGGCGATCGGAATCGGGTGGTCGAAGAAGAACTGCGGCCGGGTGTGCGCGTACACCGCGCTGGAGTCACGCACCTGCGGCAGCATGGCGCGCGGAATGTCCAGCAGCGCGAGCAGCTCGTCGTCCCAGTCCAGGGTGTGGATGTTGAACAGCAGCGTGCGTGCGGCGTTGCTGTAGTCCGTCACGTGTGCCTGGCCGCCACTGAGATTCCAGACCAGCCAGCTGTCGATGGTGCCGAACAGCAGTTCGCCACGCTCCGCGCGCTGTTGTGCGCCTTCCACGTGATCGAGGATCCAGCGCACCTTGGTGGCCGAGAAGTAGGCATCGATCAGCAGGCCGGTGCGCTCACGGATCAGCGCTTCGTGCCCCTGCGAGCGCAGCCGCTCGCAGATGGCCTGGCTTTGCCGGGACTGCCAGACGATGGCGTTGTGGATCGGCTGGCCCGTGGCGCGTTCCCAGACCACGGTGGTCTCGCGCTGGTTGGTGATGCCCAGTGCGGCGATGTGGCGAGGGTCGATCTGTTCGCGGCTGAGCAGCTCGGTCAGCGTGGCGTAGACGCTGGTGAGGATCTCGCGCGGGTCATGTTCCACCCAGCCGGGCTGCGGGAAAATCTGGGCAAACTCACGTTGCGCGCTGCCGACGATGTCGCCGGCGTGATCGAACAGGATCGCGCGCGAACTGGTGGTGCCCTGATCGATGGCCAGCACGTAGCGGGGCGTCATGCGGCGTCTCCGGTAGCGATGGGGAAATCCTACTGCATCGGCAGCGCCGGGCCATGCCGGGTGTCACCGCGATCGGCCGGGCATGGCCTGGCGCTGCTGTTCCTCCATCCAGTCCTGCAGGCGTGCCACCTGTGCGGTGTCCAGCCGCAGTCCCAGCTTGCTCCGCCGCCATAGTATGTCCTCGGCGGTATGCGCCCATTCGTGATCGCGCAGGAACACGACCTCATGGGCGTGCAGCCCACCGCCGAAGTGTTCGCCGAGATCGTCCATGCCCTGCACCCCGTGCAGCAGCTCGGCGCTGCGGCTGCCATAGGCCTCGGCCCAGCGCCGCGTGGTGTCCTCAGGCAACCACGGTGCCAGTCTCCGCAGGCGTGAGCGTGCCTGCACGGCGTCGCCCCAGTCGCTGCCCGGCAGCGGCGTCCCGGCTGCCGTCCATGCCGGCCCCATCTGCGGCAGGTGGGGCCGCAGCAGATCCAGGGCTTCTTCGGCCAGAACCCGGTAAGTGGTCAGCTTGCCCCCCAGCACGTGCACGGCGGGCGCGCCCTGTGCCTGCAGCTGCAGGCGATAGTCGCGGCTGAGTCGTGCCGCGCGCGGATCCGGGTCGGCCAGCAGCGGGCGCACGCCGGCAAACTGCCAGACCACCTCCGTCGCCGTGATCGGCTGGCGCAGATAGCGGTTGGCCGCCTCGCACAGGTATGTCACTTCCGAAGGCAGCACGCGGCAGCGCGCCGGATCGCCCTGATAGTCGGTGTCGGTGGTACCCACCAGCAGGTGGTCGTGGGCGAACGGCAGCAGGAACACGACCCGTCCATCGGGCTGCTGCAGCAGGCAGGCGCTGTCATCGGGCCAGGGCCGGCGCAGCACGATGTGGCTGCCCTGCACCAGGCGCAGCGCCGCCGGTGTACCGTTGCGCGCCTGCATGCGTTGCAGCAGGCCTCCGGCCCAGGGACCGGCCGCGTTGGCCACGGCATGTGCGTGCACCGTCTGCTGCTGTCCCGCTGCATCGACCAGTACCGCCCGCCAGTGGCCCTGCTCGCCGCGCAGTTCGACGCAGCGGGTGCGGACCTGTACACGCGCGCCGCGTTGCGCGGCATCCAGCGCGTTGAGCAATACCAGGCGTGCATCGTCCACCTGCGCGTCGGCATAGCTGAAGGCCTGGTGCAACGATGGCGACAGCCACGTGCCCAACGGGTCGTGCGGCAGGTGTAGCGTGCGCGAAGCCGGAAACGCTGCGCCACGGCGGCCGAGGTGGTCATACAGCCACAGGCCGAGCCGCAGCATCCAGCGTGGCCGCAGGTGGGGTTCCCAGGGCAGCACGAAGCGCAGCGGCCGGACCAGGCAGGGCGCCTGCCTGCGGAGTACATCGCGTTCGCCCAGCGCCTTGCGCACCAGGCCGAACTCGCCCTGTTCCAGGTAGCGCAGCCCGCCATGGACCAGCTTGCTGCTGGCGCTGGAGGTATGTGACGCAAGATCGTGCTGCTCGCAGAGCAGCACGCGCAGGCCGCGGCCTGCGGCGTCGCGTGCGATGCCGGCGCCGTTGATGCCACCTCCGATCACCAGCAGGTCGACCTTGTCCATCCCGATCACCGGCCTTCCGTCCTTTGCAGAGTCAAGCCCTGCTCGACGTCCGGAAAAAAGCAGTCGAGCACGACCCGACTCTACACAGAACGCGGGTGACGGAAACGACGACGGGCCCCGAAGGGCCCGTCGCGTACAGACAGTGAAGCAGGCGGTGCTTAGAAGCGGGCGCCGATACCCACGCCGACAGTCCACGGATCCAGCTTGGCTTCGCCGATCTTCTCGCCACCCACCTTCACGTCCGGGCGGGCGCGCATGTAGCGGGCATCAGCACGGGCGAACCAGGTGGAGTTGATGTTCATGTCGACGCCGACGGTGCCGATCACGCCCTTGGCATCCTTCAGGCGGATGTCGGAGCTGCTGCCGTCAGCCAGCGATTCGTTGCTGAAGGCCGACTGGAAGTAGCCCACGCCCACGAACGGGCGGAACACGTTGTCGGCCTGGCCGAAGTGGTACTGGCCGCTCAGCGCGACCGGCTGCTGCTCGACGCTGCCCAGGCGGGTGTTGCCCGGACCCTTGACGCGGTGATCGAACTTGTCGGCAGCGCCCCACAGCTCAACGGCCCAGTTGTCGTTGACGTAGTAGCTGAAGCTGACGGTCGGCGCCGGGCCGCCATCGAGCTTCTTGACGCCGGTGATCGGATCATTCTTCGGCTGCAGCAGCGTGACGCCGCCAACCACGGCAAAATGCTTACCCGAGGCGGTGTCGGTGGTGCTGCTGTCCTGGGCGAAAGCGGCCGGCGCGAAGGCGGCGGAGGTCAGCAGGGCGAGACTCAGGATACGGATGGAGCGCATGGGGGTATCTCCTAATGTTTCTTGTTTTTGGGCCCCCGGTTGCGGGGCGAGCACACCGTAGTCGCCTCAACATGAATCGAATCCGACGCGCGTTAAAAAATAGTTCGCTCTGTTCAGCGATGAGTTCGAAAAGCCTGTTTTCATGGGGTTTCTGCTCTGGAGGAATGTTCATGCAGTTGCACAAACCGTGAGCGCGCCAACGCTCTGCACCGGCCTGCCCGCGCAGGTGAACACGCGATCGCGCGTGTTGCTGCTTGGTTCGATGCCGGGTGCTGCGTCGCTGCACGCTGGCCAGTACTACGCGCATCCACGCAATCGTTTCTGGCCGCTCATGTCCGATATCTGCGGCTTTGACGCCGGTTTGCCCTATCCGCAACGCATGCGCGCGCTGAACGCCGCCGGTGTCGGGGTGTGGGATGTGATCGGCCGATGCGAGCGCCGGGGCAGCCTGGATGCGGACATCGTGCGTGGCACGGAAGTGGCCAACGCGCTGCCGGAACTGATCGCCCTGCTGCCTGAGCTGCAGCTGATCGGCTGCAATGGTGCTGCGTCGATGCAGGCATTCCAGCGCTGGGTGCTGCCTGTCCTGGGGGCGCCACCGCGTGTGCTGGCGCTGCCCTCGACCAGCCCGGCCAATGCGGCCTGGTCGCTGCAGCGCCTGCGTCAGGCCTGGCAGCCGGTGGCCGATGCACTGGCGACATGAAGCGGACATCGTGCGGACAATACGCTACCCACTGGAGGTGCCTGCGCCCCATGGGCAACAGCGTGTCCCGGCTGCGTGCGTACTGAAAACACCTGTAACGGTTGGCGCTGGCCCCCGCTGGCCGCACAATAGACGTTTCCCTACACCAGATTGCCGGAGTTATCCCCATGGCCGAAATCAAGGAAGCACTTGTCCCCGATATCGGTGACTACAGCGATATCCCGGTAATCGAGGTGCTTGTCGCCGTTGGCGATACGGTCAGGAAGGACCAGGGCCTGGTGACGCTGGAAAGCGACAAGGCGACCATGGAAGTGCCGTCTTCGGTGGCCGGTGTGGTCAAGGAGATCAAGGTCAAGGTGGGTGACACCCTGTCCGAGGGCAAGGTCGTGGCGCTGATCGAAGTGGCGGCAGACGAGGCCGCAGCGCCGGCCGCTGCGGCCCCGGCCCCGGCCAAGGCCGCTGCCCCGGCGGCTGCCACCCAGAGCGCCCCGGCCCCGGCGGCTGTCGCGCCGGCCGCCCCGGCTGCCGGTGGCGGTGGCGGTGCGGTTGAAGCCCGGGTGCCGGACATCGGCGATTACACCGACATCCCGGTCATCGAAGTGCTGGTCGCCGTGGGCGACACCGTCAAGAAGGATCAGGGCCTGGTCACGCTGGAAAGCGACAAGGCGACCATGGAAGTGCCGTCCTCGGTGGCCGGTGTGGTCAAGGAACTGAAGGTCAAGGTGGGGGACACCCTGTCGCAGGGCAATGTGGTGGCCATCATCGAAGCCGAGGGTGCTGCTGCGCCGGCGCCGACCCGCGAAGCGGCTGCGGCGGCCCCGGCCGCTGCCGAGACCGCCACCAAGGTCGAGCCGGTCGCTGTGCCCGCCCAGCCGGACAAGCTGGCGGCTCGTGAGATCGCGTCGGCCGGCGCTCCGTCCAGCCCGCCCGTGCAGTTCAACGCCGATGGCGTGCTGCCGGCCAAGGTGCCGTATGCCACCCCGGCGGTGCGCGTGTTCGCCCGCGAGCTGGGCGTGGACCTGCTGCAGATCAGCGGTACCGAGAAGGGCGGGCGCATCACCAAGGGTGACGTGCAGAAATTCGTCAAGGCCGCGCTCAGTGGTGGCGTTCCGGCCGCGGGCGGCGCCGCTGCCGCCGCGGGCGGTGGGCTGAACCTGCTGCCGTGGCCGAAGGTCGATTTCAGCAAGTTCGGCGAGACCGAAGTGCAGCCGCTGTCGCGCATCAAGAAGATCTCCGGCGCGAACCTGGCCCGCAACTGGGCGATGATTCCGCACGTCACCCAGTTCGACCAGGCCGACATCACCGATCTGGAAGCACTGCGCGTGGCACTGAACAAGGAGAACGAGAAGGCCGGCATCAAGCTGACCATGCTCGCCTTCCTGATCAAGGCCAGCGCCGCCGCGCTGAAGAAGTTCCCGGAGTTCAACGCCTCGCTGGACGCCAGCGGCGAGAACCTGACCCTGAAGAAGTACTTCAACATCGGGTTCGCCGCCGATACGCCGAACGGCCTGGTCGTGCCGGTGATCCGCGACGTCGACAAGAAGGGCGTGGTGCAGATCGCGCAGGAAACCGGCGAGCTGGCCAAGAAGGCGCGCGACGGCAAGCTGGGCCCGGCCGACATGAGTGGCGGCTGCTTCTCGATCAGCTCGCTGGGCGGGATCGGTGGCACCGCGTTCACCCCGATCGTCAATGCGCCGGAAGTGGCCATCCTGGGCGTGTCCAAGTCCTCCATCCAGCCGGTCTGGAATGGCAAGGAATTCGCACCGAAGCTGCTGCTGCCGCTGTCGCTGAGCTACGACCACCGCGTCATCGATGGCGCCCTGGCCGCACGCTTCACCACGTACCTGTCGCAGGTACTGGCCGACATGCGTCGCGTGCTGCTGTAAGGCACCCGCTTCGCCCCCACCGTGTGGCCGTCGCCCCTGGCGCGGCCGCCTGACGAAACGCAGTGACAGCCCGCCGGCCACCCCGGCCGGGCATGAGGAAAACCACCATGGCCACGATTGAAGTCAAGGTTCCCGACATCGGCGATTACAGCGATGTGCCGGTGATCGAAGTGTTGGTCGCCGTCGGCGATACGGTGAAGAAGGACCAGGGCCTGGTGACCCTGGAATCGGACAAGGCCACGCTGGAAGTGCCGTCCTCGGCCGCCGGTGTGGTCAAGGAACTGAAGGTCAAGCTCGGCGATACGCTGTCCGAGGGGGCCGTGGTGGTCCTGCTGGACACCGAAGGAGCCGCCGAGGCCCCGGCCAAGGCAGCCGCACCTGCGCCGGCGGCCGCCGCCCCGGCCAGCAAGCCGCCGGTGACCCCGTCGCATCGTGCCCCGGCCGAACCGGCCGCACCGAAGCCGGCACTGGCCAGCGGCAAGCCGGCCGACATCGAATGCGAGATGGTCGTGCTGGGCTCCGGCCCGGGCGGCTACACCGCCGCGTTCCGCGCAGCCGATGTCGGCCTGGATACGGTACTGGTCGAGCGCTACGCCAGCCTCGGCGGCGTGTGCCTCAACGTCGGCTGCATTCCGTCCAAGGCACTGCTGCATGCGGCGGCGGTCATCGATGAAGTCGCCCATGCCGGCGATTTCGGCGTGGAGTTCGGCAAGCCGACGATTACGCTGGACAAGCTGCGCCAGTACAAGGAAAAGGTCGTCAACCAGCTGACCAAGGGTCTGGCTGGCATGGCCAAGCAGCGCAAGGTGCGCAACGTGCAGGGTGTCGGCCGGTTCCTGTCGGCCAACGAGCTGGAGATCACCGCCGCTGACGGCAGCACGCAGCTGCTGCGCTTCCAGAAGTGCATCATCGCCGCCGGTTCGCAGGCGGTGAAGCTGCCGAACTTCCCGTGGAACGACAAGCGTGTGATGGATTCCACCGACGCGCTGGAGCTGGCCGAAGTGCCGGGTTCGCTGCTGGTTGTCGGTGGCGGCATCATCGGCCTGGAAATGGCGACCGTGTACGGTGCGCTGGGCAGCAAGGTCACCGTGGTCGAATTCATGGACCAGCTGATGCCGGGCGCCGACAAGGACCTGGTCAAGCCGCTGGCCGACCGCCTGAAGAAGCAGGGCATCGACGTTCACCTGAAGACCAAGGCGTCGGGCGTCACCGCCGATGCCAAGGGCATCACCGTGACCTTCGAGGCGGCCGAGGAAGGGCAGTCGCCGGCGCTGGCGCAGGGAACCTTCGACCGCGTGCTGGTCGCCGTGGGCCGTTCGCCGAATGGCAAGAAGATCGATGCCGAGAAGGCTGGGGTGCAGGTTACCGAGCGCGGCTTCATCCCGGTTGACCGGCAGATGCGTACCAACGTGCCGCACATCTTCGCCATCGGTGACATCGTCGGCAACCCGATGCTGGCCCACAAGGCCACGCACGAGGGCAAGCTGGCGGCTGAAGTGGCGGCCGGCCACAAGAAGGAGTGGGTGGCCCGCGTGATCCCGTCGGTGGCCTACACCAATCCGGAGATCGCCTGGGTGGGCGTGACCGAGACCGAAGCCAAGGCCAAGGGCCTGAAGGTCGGCGTGGCCAAGTTCCCGTGGGCGGCCAGTGGCCGCGCGATCGGCATCGGTCGCACCGAGGGCTTCACCAAGCTGATCTTCGACGAAGAGACCCACCGCATCATCGGTGGCGCGATCGTCGGTGTGCATGCCGGTGACCTGCTGGCCGAGATCGGTCTGGCCATCGAGATGGGCGCGGAAGCCGAAGACATCGGCCACACCATCCATGCCCATCCGACGCTGAGTGAATCGGTGGCGATGGCTTCGGAAATCTACGACGGCACGATCACCGATCTGTACATGCCGAAGAAGAAGTAAGGCGCTTGCGCCGGGCCATGCCCGGTGAAACGGAAAGCCCGGCGAAAGCCGGGTTTTTTGTTGGTGGCTTCTGTGGCTTCGGTGACTGTGGTCGCGAGCTTCCGGGCCGCTGCGCGGGTGGCAGGCATTTGGACACATGTCCCCCGTCGCCCGCCTGCGGCGGTCGCCTCCTCCTCTACTGTGTCCAAACGCCTGCCACCCACGCAGCGGCTCGGCGTGCGGACGGTCCAGCCGCAGAGCCACTTCAGCAGACGCGTGGAGGCCTGACACGCGGAGGGAGAGGGGGCTGCGTGCGAAGTAAAGGAGGAGGTGACGGCCGCAGGCCGGCGCCGGGGGACATTCGCATGCAGCCTCCTCTCCCTCCAGCGCGCCGACCATGATCCCGCGATTGCGGCCTGTGTGATCGCGAGCGTCCGGGCCTCTGCGCGAGCGGCAGGCGCTTGGACAAATGTCCCCCGCCGTCCGCCTGCGGCGGTCGCCTCCACCTTACTTTGTCCAAGCGCCAGCCGCTCACGCAGCGGCTCGGCTTGCGGACGGCCGAGCCACAGCGCCACTTCATCAGGCGCACGAAGGCCTGACACGCGGAGGGGGAGGGGGCTGCGTGCGAAGTAAAGGAGGAGATGACGGCCGCAGGCCGGCGCCGGGCGACATTCGCATGCAGCCTCCTCTCCCTCCAGCGCGCCGACCATGATCTCGCGATTGCGGCCTGTGTAATCGCGAGCGTCCGGGCCGCTGCACAGGCGGCAGGCCTTTCGACACATGTCCTCCGTCGTCCGCCTGCGGCGGTCGCCTCCCCCTTTAATGTGTCGAAAGGCCTGCCACCCGTGCAGCGGCTCGGCTTTCGGAGGGTTCAGCCGCAAGAGGCACTTCGACAGGCGCGTGGAGGCCTGACACGCGGAGGGAGAGGGGGCTGCGTGCGAAGTAAAGGAGGAGGTGACGGCCGCAGGCCGGCGCCGGGGGACATTCGCACGCAGCCCCCTCTCCCTCCAGCGCTCGACCATGCCGCTTTTACCCCGGCAGGACAAAGCAGCACAAAAAAACGCGGCCCCCGATGTTCCGGAGGCCGCGCCAGGAGAGAGTGCGATGGAAGGGGCAGGAATCAGAACACGAAGCTGACGCCGGCCACCGGGCCCTTGAATTCCTGCTTCAGACCGATGGTGCCGTCGCTGCCCTTCTTGTCCGCATCCAGCTTGAACCAGTCGTAGCCGGCGAACAGGCCGAAGTTCTTGGTCAGGCGGTAATCGACGATGGCATTGGCCCGGCTCAGGTCACCCTTGTAGTCGTCGAAGCTGCCCCAGCGGGTGTTGAGGTACTGACCCTGCAGGGTGATCATCCACTTCTCGGACGGGGTGAAGCTCAGGCGCGCACCGACCACCGGCGCCACACCGTCGGTCTTCTCGTCCAGGAACTGGCCTTCATACACGGTGCCCAGGTCCGCATAGCCCTTGGTGCTGACCTTCGCGTACTCCGCACCCAGCTGCAGGCCCAGATCGAAGGTGTCGGTGTCGACAACGGAGTAGTCGTAGACCAGGCTGGCTACCTGGTACTTCAGCTCCGCCTTGACGAAGCTGTCAGCCGGCACGTTGACGCCGCCGAAGGAAATGTCCTGGCCCAGCGTCTCGCGGCGGTCCTTGTCGTACTTGAAGTAGTTGAACAGGAAGCGCTGGCGGTCGCTGAGGCGGAACATGCCGTCTACCCGCGGTTCCCATTCCTTGCCGCCGAGCTTGAAATCTTCCGAGAAACCGACGTCCTGGCCGGCGACAGTGGTGTTGCCGCGCAGCGTGTTGTCCGAATCGATGTTCATCGCACCCAGGCGCAGGGCGAAACGGTCATCGCCTTCGGCGGCATGGGCGGCGCTGGCGAACGATGCGCCGGCGGCGAGCAGGGAGAGGGCGAGCAGGGTGGGGACGGAGCGCATCGAAGAGTCCTTGCAGTGGTTCATCAGAATGAAGCCCACTGTGCAGGACGCGCTCGTCCACCATGCGTGAACGTATGGTCGATGGCGTGTGCACGGTTCAGCGCCGTCACGGTCGTGAAAAAGGATGGCCCCGGAGCCGGGCTTCGGGGCCATCGTGGACCTGCGGGGCGAAGCGTCGACGAGGTTGCTGCAGGCAGGTCGGAAGGTCGGACCGGCCAGGTCGCGGAAAGTTCCCGGGCGTGCGACCAAAGTTCAATACGTTGCACCGCAGCATCATGTGGACGTCATTGTCCCTTGGGCGGCACGCAAAAATGTAACCGTTACCGCAACTTGCGCCCTTCCGGGATGAACAGGCAGCGGTTGTCTCGCAAATTGTCCCATTGCTATAATTTGGCGGCTCGATGAGGCCCCCCTGCTGTAGCCGCCTCAGCCCTCCACTTGCAACCACGCGGGACGTCCTGTGCTGAACTCCGTTGAAGCGGGTCGGCGACTGATGCTGCGCGCCGCGGTCTACCCGCTGGCCGCAGTGGCTGTCCTGGCCCTGGCCTTCCTGCTGGTAGGGCCGAAGTACGCGCTCGGTGCCCTGGCATCCGGCGTGGCGATCTCGGCCGGTGGCTGGGTCGCGGCACGGATGGCGCTGGGCGGGGGTGCCCTGGCTGCGGGGTCGGCAATGGCACGGCTGATCATTGCGATCGTGGCGAAGTGGGTAGTCGTTTTCGGCGTCCTGCTGGTGGGGTTCCTGGTCTTCAAGCTGCCTGCATTGGCGCTGTTGGCCGGTATCGCCGTCGGCTTGATGTTCCAGGTCCTGGCGATGGCCAGGCGTTGACAGAATTCAATTAACTAAGGTTCCGGACACATGGCGGGCGAGGCTCTAACCCCTACCAGCTACATCCAGCATCACCTGCAGAACCTGACCGCACCGGTCGGCAACGGCGACGGGATGTTCTGGCATATCCACGTCGATACCTTCTTCACCGCGGTCCTGATGGGCCTGGTGATCGTGGTTGCCTTCTGGCTGGGCACCCGCAAGGCCACGGCTGGCGTGCCGGGCAAGTGGCAGGCCTTCGTGGAGATCTGCCTGGAGTTCGTCGACCGCCAGGCCAAGGACACCTACCACGGCAAGAGCAAGCTGGTCACGCCGATCGCCATCACGATCTTCTTCTGGATCCTGATGATGAACCTCATCAAGATGATCCCGGCCGACTTCATCGCCAAGCCGCTGGAGCTGGCGGGCATCCATTACTGGAAGCCGGTGCCGACCGCCGACGTCAATGCCACCCTGGGCATGGCCATCAGCGTGTTCTTCCTGATGCTGTTCTTCGCGCTGAAGTCCAAGGGACTGGGCGGCTTCATCAAGGAGTTCCTGACGGCTCCGTTCGGCAAGTGGATGATGCCGTTCAACCTGATCCTCAACATCGTCGAGTGGCTGAGCAAGCCGATCTCCCTGGCGATGCGACTGTTCGGCAACATGTTCGGCGGCGAAATCGTGTTCCTGCTGATCTGGGTGCTGGGTGGTGCCGGTTTCTTCGGCGCCATTGCCGGTGGTGCGTTCGGCCTCGGCTGGATGCTGTTCCACCTGCTGGTGATCCCGCTGCAGGCCTTCATCTTCATGATGCTGTCGATCGTGTACCTGAGCCTGTCGGAAGACGCTCACTGAGTTTCAAGCTTCAACGCGTTTCAACCTTCATCCGTTTCATCACCCTTAGCAACTTAAGTTCCTGGAGATAACCATGTACTTCGCCGTCCTGACCAACTTCGCGCAGATTCAGAGCTCCACCGCCCTCGCCGTCGGCATCATGATCGGCCTGGCCGCGCTGGGCGCCGGTCTGGGTCTGGCCATCATGGCTGGTAAGTTCCTGGAGTCGGCCGCCCGCCAGCCGGAACTGATCCCGGTCCTGCAGGTCCGCATGTTCATCACCGCTGGCCTGATCGACGCCGCGTTCATCATCTCGGTCGCCGTCGGCCTGCTGCTGGCCTTCGCCAACCCGCTGTCGGCCGCCTTCGCCGGTGCCGTCACCAAGGCTCTGGCCGGCTGATACAGCGGTTTGAGACGACCGGGTGCTGATGCACCCGGTTTCGGATGAAGGCCGGATGCGCCGCCCCGGCGGCGCGTCCACCCCGAAACCAGCGATCGAGCTAACCATGAATATCAATTTCACCCTTCTTGCGCAGGCGCTCGCCTTCGCTGGTCTGATCTGGATCATCGCGACCAAGATCTGGCCGCCGCTGATGAACGCGATCGAAGAGCGCCAGCAGAAGATTGCTGAAGGCCTCGCTGCTGCCGACCGCAGCCAGAAAGATCTGGCCCAGGCGCAGGAGAAGGTCAACGAAGCGCTGAAGGAAGCCCGCACCAAGGCCAACGAGATCATCGACCAGGCCCACGCGCGCGCCAACCAGATCGTCGACGCAGCCCGTACCGAAGCGATCACCGAAGCCACCCGTCAGAAGGAACTGGCCCAGGCTGAGATCGACGCCGCCGCCAACCGTGCCCGTGAAGATCTGCGCAAGCAGGTGTCCGCGCTGGCCGTGACCGGTGCCGAAAAGCTGCTCAAGCGCGAAATCGACGCCAACGCCCACAAGGCGCTGCTCGACGAGCTGGCCTCGGAGATCTAAGGATGAGCCAGGCCCTCACGCTTGCCCGCCCGTACGCCCGCGCCGCGTTCGCGACCGCGCGCGACGAAGGCGCGTTCGCGCCGTGGTCGGACGCCCTGGCGTTCTCCGCCCACGTCGCCGCCGACCCGCGCGTGGCGGCCCTGCTCGCCAACCCGGAGCTCGGTCGTGATGACGCTGTCGCCCTGCTGGCGCCGGCGACCCACGGCGAAAGCTTCTCGCGCTTCCTGGCCATCCTGGCCGAATCGCATCGTCTGCCGCTGCTGCCGGAGATCTCCGGCATGTTCGACGCCCTGCGCGCCGAAGCCGAGCACGTGGTCAAGGCCACCGTGACCTCGGCTGCCGAACTGTCGGCCGGCGAGCTGGACGCGATCAAGGTCGCGCTGCGCAAGCGCTTCAACCGCGAGGTCGATGTGACCACTGCGGTCGATGCCTCGCTGATCGGCGGCGCCGTGATCGACGCCGGCGACGTGGTCATCGATGGTTCGCTGAAGGGCAAGCTGGCCCGCCTGCAGACCGCGCTCGCTAACTGAATTCATTTAACGTCCGGCCCCGCTGCCGGCACTAGGACTTGACGATGGCAACCACGCTCAACCCCTCCGAAATCAGCGAACTGATCAAGAACCGCATCGAGAAGGTCAAGCTGGCCGCGGAATCGCGCAACGAAGGCACCGTGACCAGCGTGTCCGACGGCATCGTGCGCATCTTCGGTCTGGCCGACGTGATGCAGGGCGAAATGATCGAACTGCCGAACAACACCTTCGCCCTGGCCCTGAACCTGGAGCGCGACTCGGTCGGCGCCGTGGTCCTGGGTGACTACGAGCACCTGCGCGAAGGCGACGTCGCCAAGACCACCGGCCGCATCCTTGAAGTGCCGGTCGGTCCGGAACTGCTGGGCCGCGTCGTCAACGCGCTCGGCGAGCCGATCGACGGCAAGGGCCCGCTGGGCACCGACGTGACCGCCCCGGTGGAGCGTGTTGCTCCGGGCGTGATCTGGCGCAAGTCGGTCGACCAGCCGGTGCAGACCGGTTACAAGTCGGTCGACTCGATGATCCCGATCGGCCGTGGCCAGCGCGAGCTGATCATCGGTGACCGCCAGACCGGCAAGACCGCCATGGCGATCGACGCGGTGATCAACCAGAAGGGCACCGGCATCAAGTGCGTGTACGTTGCGATCGGCCAGAAGGCATCGACCATCGCCAACATCGTGCGCAAGCTGGAAGAGAACGGCGCCCTGGCCCACACCATCGTCGTGGCCGCCACCGCGTCCGAATCGGCTGCGATGCAGTACATCAGCGCCTACTCGGGCTGCACCATGGGCGAGTACTTCATGGACCGCGGCGAAGACGCGCTGATCGTGTACGACGATCTGTCCAAGCAGGCCGTTGCCTACCGCCAGATCTCGCTGCTGCTGAAGCGCCCGCCGGGCCGTGAAGCCTATCCGGGCGACGTGTTCTACCTGCACTCGCGCCTGCTGGAACGCGCTGCCCGCGTGTCCGAGGAGTACGTCGAGAAGTTCACCGAAGGCAAGGTCACCGGCAAGACCGGTTCGCTGACCGCGCTGCCGATCATCGAAACCCAGGCCGGCGACGTGTCCGCCTTCGTTCCGACCAACGTGATCTCGATCACCGACGGCCAGATCTTCCTGGAAACCGACCTGTTCAACGCCGGCATCCGCCCGGCCGTGAACGCCGGTATCTCGGTGTCGCGCGTCGGTGGTTCGGCGCAGACCAAGATCATCAAGAAGCTGTCGGGCGGCATCCGCATCTCGCTGGCCCAGTACCGTGAGCTGGCTGCGTTCGCGCAGTTCGCTTCGGATCTGGACGAAGCCACCCGCAAGCAGCTGGAACGTGGCCAGCGCGTCACCGAGCTGATGAAGCAGAAGCAGTACGCGCCGATGTCGATCGCCAACCAGGCGCTGTCGATCTACGCCGTCAACGAGGGTTACCTCGACGACGTGCCGGTCAACAAGCTGCTGGCGTTCGAAGAGGGCCTGCACGCCCACTTCGCCAACACCCAGGGCGAGCTGATCAACAAGGTCAACGCCACCGGCGGCTGGGACAACGATATCGAAGGTGCCTTCAAGAAGGGCATCGCCGACTTCAAGACCACCGGCAGCTGGTAACAGCGCATGGGGAACGGGGCTTGGCCCCGTTCCACCGTTGAACAACGCGGGGCATCAGCCCCGCGCCACGGGAAACAAGAGATGGCAAGCGGACGCGAAATCAAAACCAAGATCAAGAGCGTGCAGAACACCCGTAAGGTGACGCGCGCCCTGGAGATGGTCTCGGCCTCCAAGATCCGCAAGGCGCAGGATCGGATGAAGACCTCGCGTCCGTACGCGCAGGCGATGAAGCAGGTGATCGGCCACCTGGCGCAGGCCAGCACCGATTACCAGCATCCGTTCCTGGTCGAGCGCGAGCAGGTCAAGCGGGTCGGTTTCATCGTGATCTCCTCCGATCGCGGCCTGGCCGGCGGCCTGAACAACAACCTGTTCCGCAGGATGCTGGGCGAAGCCAAGGCATGGCAGGACAAGGGCGCGGAAGTGGATCTGGTGACCATCGGCCAGAAGGCATCGACCTTCTTCCGCCGCGTCAAGGTCAACATGGTCGGCAGCGTGACCCACATCGGCGACGTGCCGAAGCTGGAATCGCTGATCGGTGTGATCAAGGTCATGCTCGACGCCTTCACTGAAGGCAAGGTCGACCGCGTGTACCTGGTCTACAACCGCTTCGTGAACACCATGACGCAGAAGGCCAGCTTCGATCAGCTGCTGCCGCTGCCGGCGGCCGAGAAGCAGGTCGCGCACCACGACTGGGATTACCTGTACGAACCCGATGCCGCGACCGTGCTCGAGCACGTGATGACGCGTTACATCGAGTCGCTGGTGTACCAGGCACTGCTGGAAAACGTCGCCTCCGAACATGCCGCACGCATGGTCGCGATGAAGGCGGCGAGCGACAACGCCAACAAGCTGATCGGTACGCTGCAGCTCGTCTACAACAAGGCGCGCCAGGCAGCGATCACCCAGGAAATCTCCGAAATCGTCGGCGGCGCGGCAGCAGTCTGACCGCGTTCGTTCAAAGCACACATTTAGAGGATGCAGCAATGAGTCAGGGCAAGATCGTTCAGATCATCGGCGCGGTCGTCGACGTCGAATTCCCGCGTGAGTCGGTGCCGAAGGTGTACGACGCACTGAAGGTCGACAACACCGAAATCACCCTTGAAGTCCAGCAGCAGCTGGGCGACGGCGTGGTGCGTACCATCGCCCTCGGTTCCACCGATGGCCTGAAGCGCAACCTGGTCGCCACCAACACCGGTCGTGGCATCTCGGTGCCGGTCGGCGCCGGCACCCTGGGCCGCATCATGGACGTGCTGGGCCGTCCGATCGACGAAGCCGGCCCGGTCGCTGCCAGCGACAACTGGGAAATCCACCGTGCGGCGCCGTCGTACGAAGACCAGTCCCCGGCCACCGAGCTGCTGGAAACCGGCATCAAGGTCATCGACCTGATGTGCCCGTTCGCCAAGGGCGGCAAGGTCGGCCTGTTCGGCGGCGCCGGCGTCGGCAAGACCGTCAACATGATGGAACTGATCAACAACATCGCCAAGGCACACAGCGGTCTGTCCGTGTTCGCCGGCGTGGGTGAGCGTACCCGTGAGGGCAACGACTTCTACCACGAAATGAAGGACTCCAACGTCCTCGACAAGGTGGCGATGGTGTACGGCCAGATGAACGAGCCGCCGGGCAACCGCCTGCGCGTCGCGCTGACCGGCCTGACCATGGCCGAGTACTTCCGCGACGAGAAGGACGAGAACGGCAAGGGCAAGGACGTGCTGCTGTTCGTCGACAACATCTACCGCTATACCCTGGCCGGTACCGAAGTGTCGGCACTGCTGGGTCGTATGCCGTCCGCCGTGGGTTACCAGCCGACCCTGGCCGAGGAAATGGGCGTCCTGCAGGAGCGCATCACCTCGACCAAGAACGGTTCGATCACCTCGATCCAGGCCGTCTACGTTCCCGCGGACGACCTGACCGATCCGTCGCCGGCGACCACCTTCGCCCACCTGGACTCGACCGTGACCCTGTCGCGTTCGATCGCCTCGCTGGGTATCTACCCGGCCGTCGATCCGCTGGACTCCACCAGCCGCCAGATGGACCCGCTGGTCATCGGCCACGAGCACTACGACACCGCCCAGCGCGTCCAGCAGACCCTGCAGAAGTACAAGGAACTGAAGGACATCATCGCCATCCTGGGCATGGACGAATTGTCCGAAGAAGACAAGCAGGCCGTGTCGCGCGCCCGCAAGATCGAGCGCTTCTTCAGCCAGCCGTTCCACGTGGCCGAAGTGTTCACCGGTTCGCCGGGCAAGTACGTGCCGCTGAAGGACACCATCCGTGGCTTCAAGGCCATCGTCGATGGCGAGTACGACCACCTGCCGGAGCAGGCGTTCTACATGGTCGGCGGCATCGAAGAAGCGGTCGAGAAGGCCAAGAAGATGGCCGAGAAGGCCTGATCCGGGAGGGGCGGGAGCGATCCTGCCCGACCTGACGCCGGCGCCGGGCAGCCGCCCGGGCCGGTGGACCTCCACGGTGGCATCGCGCCACCGCGAACAGCGAAGAGATTTGCATGAGCACGATCCGTTGCGACATCGTCAGCGCCGAGCAGGAAATCTTCCGTGGCGAAGCGACCCTGGTCGTGGCCACCGGTGAGCTGGGCGAACTGGGCATCGCGCCCAAGCACGCACCGCTGATCACCCGCCTGAAGCCGGGCAAGGTGGTGGTGACCACGCCGAACGGCGAGCAGCTGGATTTCGCCATTTCCGGCGGCATCCTGGAGGTTCAGCCGCAGGTGGTGACCGTGCTGGCCGACACCGCGATCCGCGCGCAGGACATCGACGAAGCCTCGGTCCGCAAGGCCAAGGAAGAAGCCGAGCGCATCCTGGCCAACCGTGGTGAAGCCATGGAAGTGGCCGAAGCCCAGCAGAAGCTGGCCGAAGCCGTGGTCCAGCTGCAGGCGCTGGAGCGCCTGCGCAAGAACCTCAAGCACTGAGGCTCGCCACACCCACAGGAACGCCGGCCTCGTGCCGGCGTTTTTGTTTGTGCGCGGTCAGCGCCGGTCAGCGGTAGACCACGTGGCGCATCAGCAGGAACGACACCGCCGCCAGTCCGCCCTCGACCAGCGGCTTGGCCAGCCACGCGTAGCGCAGGCCCAGGGCCTGGTCGACCAGGCTGACCAGCAGCGTGCTGGCCGCCGTCAGCAGCAGCCACAGCGCGCAGAAGCGCGCAAAGCGCTTCCAGCCCAGCTTGTGCGTGCCCGGCTCGGCGAACGTGTAGCGACCGTTGAGCCAGAAACCCAGCAGCATCCCCGCCAGCCGGCCCGTGACGTTGGCCGGTGCAACCGGCAACCCCAGTGCGGTGGCCGCCACGAAGACCACCCAGTCGACCAGCAGCTGCACGAGCCCGATGACGAGGTAGGTGCTTCCCTGGCGGATGAGGCTCATCGGCATGCTGAAGAAGGAGGGGCATCCATGTTAACGGGCCACGCTCTAGAATCGGTGTCATCGAACCACGGATTCCCCCCATGACCCAACCCCTGCACGTGATCATCCTGGCCGCAGGTGCCGGCAAGCGCATGAAGTCGGTGCTGCCGAAGGTGCTGCAGCCGATCGCCGGGCAGCCGATGCTCGCGCATGTCATCGCTGCCGCCCGCGAGCTGGACCCCGCTGCGATCCACGTGGTGTACGGCCATGGTGGCGAGGCAGTGCGGCGCCACTTCGCCGACCAGACCGACCTGCAATGGGCCGAGCAGGCACAGCAGCTCGGGACCGGCCACGCAGTCGCGCAGGCGATGCCGCAGGTGCCCGACGCCGCGCAGGTGCTGGTGCTTTACGGCGATGTGCCGTTGATCCGCGCGCAGACGCTGCGCGACCTGCTGGCGCAGCCGGGCCGGCTGGCCGTGCTTGTGGCCGATGTCGATGACCCGACCGGCTATGGCCGCGTGCTGCGCGACGCCGAGGGCCGGGTCGGCGCCATCGTCGAACAGAAGGACGCCAGCGATGACCAGCTGCGCGTCCGCACGATCAATACCGGCATCATCACCGCCGAATCGACCGCGCTGCGCCGGTGGCTCTCGCAGCTGTCCAACAGCAACGCGCAGGGCGAGTACTACCTGACCGACGTGTTCGCCTTTGCAGCCCGTGAATTCACCCCGGCCGAGATGGCACTGGTGGCCGATGTGCAGGAAGCAGAAGGGGCGAACGATCCCTGGCAGCTGGCGCAGCTCGAGCGCGCGTGGCAGCGCCGCGCAGTACGTGCGCTGTGCGCGCAGGGCGCGCGCGTGCTGGACCCGTCACGGCTGGATATCCGCGGCAGCGTGACGGTCGGCAGCGATGTGCTCATCGATGTCGATGTCATTCTCGAGGGCAAGGTGGTGCTGGGAGATGGCGTGACCATCGGCCCGTTCAATCGGCTCAAGGACGTGACGCTCGGCCCGGGCACCGAAGTGCGCGCGCACTGCGACCTGGAGGGGGTGGTCACCGAAGGTGCCGCATCGGTCGGTCCGTTCGCCCGGCTGCGTCCGGGCACGGTGCTCGCCGATGGCGTCCACGTAGGCAACTTCGTGGAGACCAAGAAAGTGACCCTCGGCGTGGGCAGCAAGGCCAACCACTTGACCTATCTGGGCGATGCGGTGATCGGCAGCAAGGTGAACATCGGCGCCGGCACCATCACCTGCAACTACGACGGCGTCAACAAGTCGACCACGACCATCGGCGACAATGCCTTCATCGGTTCCAACAGCTCGCTGGTGGCGCCGGTGCTGATCGGCGAGGGCGCCACCATCGCCGCCGGTTCGGTCATCACCCGCACCGCGCCGGACGGCAAGCTGACGCTGGCACGCGCACGGCAGGAAACCATCGATGGCTGGAAGCGGCCGGTCAAGAAATCCTGAGCCACGGGTTCCGCATGCCGACGAGCTCGGCGTGCTGCCGGCGATCGAACAGCGTGCCGGCGAACTGCTGAAGGGCCACGAAGCCTATCCGGTGTTCGCCGGCCACGGCCTGGATCTGCAGGCGCTGCGGGACGGACTCCGGCGTGGCCAGCTGTGGGTGGTGGATGACGCCGATGGCGGCGGCATCGCCGGTTACCTGCTGGCGGGCGGGCTGTGCGGCGAATTCCATGTGCTGCAGATGGATGTGGACCCGGCGCATGCGCGTCGTGGCCATGGTCGTGCATTGCTGCGGCACGCGTTGGCAATGGCCAGGACCCAGGGCTATCGCTCTGCGGTGCTGACGACGCTGGCAGACGTGCCGTGGAATGCGCCGTTCTATGCCGGTGAGGGATTCGTGGAGCTTGCCCAAGGGGAATGGGGCGACGGGCTGCAGGCCGTGATGGCGGAGGAAGCCGCACTGGGGTTTCCGATGCATCTACGGGTGGCGATGCGGCGTGTCCTGTCTTCGATGGATGGCTGAAGGTCGTTCCGGGGTGCCTTCAATGATGTCGGGTAGCGCCGGGCCATGCCCGGCGAGCGGAGCGGCCACTCCTGCTTCCGATCACCCGTGCGTCACCTCACCCCGCCGGCAGCAGGATCGAGACACACAACCCACCCTCACTGCGGTTCTGCAGCGACACCCGTCCACCGTGCGCCTCCACGATCTCCCGGGTCAGCGCCAGTCCCAGCCCGGTGCCGTTGCGCTTGGTCGAATAGAACGGCATCAACGCATTCTGCAGTACCTGCTCGTTCATGCCTTTGCCGCGATCAAGCACATCCAGACGCAGCCACTGGGGCAGGCGGGTCAACTGCACCTGCACGTCATCGTTGGGCGGATCGGCTTCCGCGCAGGCTTCGTGCGCGTTCTTCAGCAGGTTCAGCAGCGCCTGCCCGAACTGCGCGATATCGATGCGGCTGCTCATCTCCTCGTCCGGCTCCTGCTCCATGTCGAACGGAATCTGCTGGCGCAGGCTGGACAGGAACGGGCCCCAGTGCACGGTCTGCAACTGGGGCTGTGGCAGCTTGGCGAAGCGCGCATATCCACGGATGAACCCCTCCAGGTGGCGGGCGCGATCTTCGATGGTGGTGAAGATCTCCGGCAGGCGGTCGAACCGCTCGCGCTTGACCAGCTCTCCTCCGGAATGCGCAAGCGAGGCAATCGGTGCCAGCGAATTGTTCAGCTCGTGGCTGATCACCCGGATCACCTTCTTCCAGGTCTGGACTTCCTGCCGGCGCAGCTCGGCGGTGAGCAGACGCACCAGCAGCAGATCATGGGGCCGTCCATTGAGATGGAACGCGCGCCGCGACAGGTGGTAGACCTGCTCGTCATCCTCGTCGCCGTCCTCGCCTTCGGCCTGCACCGCGAACAGGCTGTCGCCGCCGCGGGCGATGGCGTCGCGCAGTTCCACCGGCACCTGCTCCAGCACCTCCTCCAGGCGCTGGCCCTCCAGCTTCCAGCCACCATGCAGCAGCTTGCGCGCAGCCAGGTTGGAGAACACCACACGGGCGATGCCATCACCGCCTGATGCGATCAGCAGCATCGCCACGGGCGTGTTCTGCACCATCGTGTCCAGCAGCAGTTCGCGTTGCACCAGACCCTGGCGCTGCTCGCGCAGCACGTCGCCCAGCTCGCGATGCGCCCGCACCAGGTCACCCAGTTCGTCGTTGCCTTCCCAGTGAACGCCGAAGTTGTACTCGCCGTCGCGGTAGCTGCTGGTGGTGCCGGACAACGCACGCATCAGCGAGCGGACCGGTGCGGTGGCGCGGCGCAGCGCCCACCACATCAGGGCAAGCAGGATCACCGTGGATACGATGGCCACCGCCCAGCCGTGGTCGAGCCAGTAGGCCAGCAGCCAGGGCAGCGCGGCAGCCAGCGCCAGCACCGGCAGCAGGCGCAGGAACAGGCGGAAGGTGAACGAGCGTCGCTTCATTCGCGCGGAATGCCGTGGCGGTCCATGCGCCGGTACAGTGCCTGGCGGCTGAGACCGAGTTCGGCGGCCGCCTGCGCGATCACCCCATGATTGCGCGCCAGTACCTCCTCGATGCGCGTGCGGTCCGGATCGTTGCCGGCGCTCGGCGCCGGGCGTGGCGCAGCCGGAGCGCGTGGCAGGTTGAGATCGGTCACTTCAATGCGGTTGCCGGTGGCCAGCAGCTCGGCGCGCTGGATCACGTTGCGCAGTTCGCGCACGTTGCCCGGCCACGGGTGCCGTTGCAGCGCGGCCGCGGCGATGCTGGACAACGGCTTGCCGCCCGCCAGGAAGCGTTCGGCCAGCGGCAGGATGTCGCCGGGCCGCTCGGCCAGCGGCGGCAGCACCAGCTCCACGGTGTTGAGGCGGTAGTACAGGTCCTCGCGGAACGTGCCGTCGCGGATCATCGCCGGCAGGTCGGCATTGGTGGCGCTGACTACGCGTACCTTGACCTGGCGTTCGCGGTTGGAGCCCAGGCGCTCGAAGCGACCGGTCTCCAGCACGCGCAGCAGCTTCATCTGCCCGCCCAGCGACAGGTTGCCGATCTCATCCAGGAACAGGGTGCCTCCATCGGCCGCTTCGAACTTGCCTTCGCGCGCCTTGTTGGCACCGGTGTAGGCACCTGCCTCGGCACCGAACAGCTCGGCTTCGATCAGCTCGGACGGCAGCGCACCACAGTTGACCGTGACGAACGGTCCCTTTGCCACCAGCGAATTGGCCTGAATGATCTGCGCGATCTTCTCCTTGCCGGCGCCATTGGGTCCGGTGATCAGTACCGGCAGTTCGGAGCGTGCGACCTGGCAGGCCAGGGCGATCACGCGTTCACTGGCAGGATCGGCGAAGACGGCACCACTGAGGTCGTACTTCTGTTCCAGCGCAGTGCGCTGACGCTGCTCGCGTTCGCGCCGACGGTCCAGTTCGCGACGTGCTTCGGACAGTTCCAGCAGGTTGTTGACCGTGGTCAGCAGCTTGCGGTCGTCCCAGGGCTTGGCCAGGTAATCGGCCGCGCCGGCCTTGACCAGGTCCACCGCGCTGCTCAGATGGGTCCAGGCGGTCAGCAGGATCACCGGCAGGTCGGGGTGGCGTGCGCGGATCTGTGCGAACAGGGCTTCGCCTTCCTCGCCGGAGGTGGTGTCCTCGCTGAAGTTCATGTCCTGGATCACCAGGTCCACCGGCTGCGATTCGAGCAGGGCCAGGCCTTCGGCCGGGCTCTGTGCCTGCAGCGTGTCGATGTCGTGCAGGGAGAACAGCACATCCAGCGCGGTGCCCACGCTGGCGTTGTCGTCGATGATGAGGATCGCGGGCATGGAACGGTTCTGGAAAAGGGATGGGCAGCGCCGGAGAGAGCCGTAGGTTCCAGGGCGCCGGCAGGAGCTGGCGCCACCCATCAAGCATAGCTAAAACCGGTGCCGGATCACCGTCGTGGCGGCGGCGGTGGTGGTGCGGTGGGCGGTGACAGCAGGGGCCGCCAGCCGGCCAGGGACACCGGCACGGTCAGGGTCTTTCCATCGCGCTGCAGCAGCAGCCGTACGCTGGATGCGCCGGTGGCCTGCATCGCGGCTGTCAGCTGGTCGACCTGCTGCACGGCGGTATCGTCCACGCGCAGGATGCGGTCGCCACGGCGCACGCCGAAGCGCGCCTCCGGATGCGCCGCATCGACGCGCACGTGGCCACCCGAGGAAGCCAGCGCCACATGGGCGCCGTCGTCCTGCCAGCTCATGGTCTGCTGGTTGCTGCTGCCGGCAAGGGCCGGCAGCGGCAGCATCAGCATCATCGCCAGGAAAGGTGCGCGCATGTCAGGCCCCCCGCGTGGCGACGGCCGGAGGCACGGCGGCCGCCCGGCGCGCAGGGCCGAACACGGCGATCTGGCCCAGCGCCCACAGCAGCACCGCACCCAGCGGCAGGTACAGCAGCGGCATGCGAGGCAGCTCGTACATGTTCATCAACCACAGATTGATGGCGTAGGCCGCCAGCATGCCCAGCACGATGCCCAGCGAGGCCAGCAGGAAGTTCTCGGTCTGGAAGTAGCGCAGCACCTGGCCGCGGGTGGCGCCGAGCGCACGGCGGATGCCGATCTGCTTGCTGCGCTGCTGCACCCAGAAGCTGGCCAGGCCGACGATGCCCAGCGCCGTCACCACCAGCAGGGCGATGCATACGGTGACCAGCAGCCCGACCATCGCCCGGTCGTTCTTGAAGTAGTCGTTGCGCTGGTCTTCATAGCTGAGCTTCTCGCGCACCAGGCGGTTGGGATCGTTGCGTTCCAGAGCCGCCAGGGCACCCTTCAGCACTTCATCGCGGCGTTCGGGCGTGGTGCGCAGCATGTACGGGCCGCCGCTGGCGAAGTCGGTGCGCACCGGCAGGATCATCGACAGGGTGGTGTTGTTGTTCCAGTCGGTCGGCGGCGCGAGGTGGGCAACCACGCCCACCACGTGCAGCGCCTGCCGACCCATGTAGAAGGTCTTGCCCAGCGGGTTCTGGCCCGGGAACATCTTCTCGGCCACGGCCTGGTTGAGGATCACCGCCGATGCCTTGTCCGGCGTGGTGCTGGCCGACTTGCGTGCGTCCTCGAAGTCGATGTACTCGCCCGGCAGGAAGTCACGGCCGGCCACCAGCTGCAGGCCCAGGGTGGACAACGCGCCTTCGTTGAACATGTACAGCGTCGCCGAGGTCGTCGGCCGTTCCTGGTCGCGCTCGCGCGAGATGCTGGTATTGGACGAGCTGGGGCGGAACGGCAGCTGGTTGACCTTGGTCACGCTGGTCGCACCGGGAACGGCGCGCAGCGCGGCCAGGTCTTCCTGGGTACGCGCCATGGCATTGGTCTGGGTGCCGATGCCGCTGGTACGGACGATCACCAGTTCGTTCTCGGCCAGGCCGCTGGGCTGGGTGATCTTCTCCACGCGCTGGCTGACCAGGAACAACGCGTTGCAGACGATGGCGCAGGTCAGCGCGATTTCCAGCACGATCAGGGCAGCGGCGGTCTTGTGCCGGCGCAGCGTGCTGAGGATGGGGCGGATATCCATGGCAGTGTCCTTGTGCTTACTGCGACTTGAGCTGGATGGCGGGGGTGACCTGCATGGCACGCCAGGCCGGAAGGAATCCGGCGGCCAGGCTGGCGAGCAGGGTCAGGCCGAGTGCGAGCAGCAGCATGCTGCCGTCCAGATGGGCCAGCTGGGCGTACTCCACCGGCTGCCTGCGCACTGCGGCCAGACCGATCAGGGCCAGGCCGATGCCGAGCACACCGCCGACCACGCCGATGGCACCGGCTTCGACCAGGCACTGCAGGAAGATCTGCCCACGGCTGGCACCCAGCGCACGCCGCACGCCGATCTCACCGCTGCGGCGCAGGAACTTGGCCAGCAGCAGACCGACCGTATTGACCAGGCACACGCCCAGGAAGCCCAGCGCCAGCCACATCTGCAGGCGCACGTCGCTGGGCACCGCACCGTTGAAGTCCAGCCACTCCATGACGCTGCGCACGCGCACGTTGGCGGGACGCTCGAAGCGGCCTGCAGCGCGCTGCTGGTCGGAGTAGTTCACCAGATAGCGGCGGTAGTCATCGACCTTGCCCGGCTCCAGCTCGACCCAGTACTGGATCCAGGTGCAGGCCGCACTGAGCGAATGGCTGTCGCCGCCCGGGCCACCGTCGCGGAAGCAGTTCATGTTGCCGTTGTTGCCGAAATCCAGATCCATGGCGGTGGAGAACGGCACCAGCAGGTCCTCGTCCTTGCCGTAGGAACCGGTAGTCAGGTCGAAGAACTGCGGTTCGGGATTCCATTCCTTCATCACGCCGATCACGCGCAGCGACTGGCTGTTCACGCGGATCTCCCGGCCCACGCTGTTGGCGCCCTGGAACAGCTTTTCATTGATGGCCTTGGACAGCACCACCACGCGGCTGTGCGCATCGTCGTCGCTGGCAGACCAGGCGCGGCCGTACTGCATCGGCACATTGAACATCGGGAAGAAGTCCGCCGAGGTCCAGCGCGTATCCACCGAGAACGGCTTGAGGGTGCTGCCCTCCGGCTCGACGATGGCACTGCCACCACTCATCATCGCCTGATGCACGGCGCGCTTCTCGCGCAGCAGGGCTTCGGCGTCGAACCGTGTCATCTGGCCTTCCGGCTCCTCGTCCGTCAGGTAGCCGGAGCGCGGCCGCGGATCGAGCTGCGCGTAGAACAGGCGGTCGCTCTTCTCCGGAATCGGATCGCCGGACAGGACATGGAACACGGTCAGGGTGGTCATCGAGGCACCGATGCCCAGTGCGATGGCCACCACCATCAGCGCGGTGAGTACCTTGTTGCGGCGGAAGCTGCGTACCGCCAGTCGTGCGTAGTAGGCGAACATGGGCATGCCCTCACTCGTTGACGGCGGCGATGCGGCGCGGGGTGGACAGCACCGGCTCGCGCACCAGGTCGGTGACCTGGCCATCGACGATGTGCACGTTGCGCTGCGCACGCGCGGCCAGTTCCGGATCATGGGTGACCATGACGATGGTGGTGCCGGCCGCGTTGATTTCCTCCAGCAGCTCCATCACGCCACGTGCCATCTGCGTGTCCAGGTTGCCGGTCGGTTCGTCGGCCAGCAGCAGGCGCGGGCTGCCGGCGAGGGCACGGGCAATCGCTGCGCGCTGCTGCTGGCCGCCGGACAGTTCGTTCGGGTAGTGCTTCATGCGCGAGCCCAGGCCGACCTGGGTCAGCGCCTTCTCGATGCGCTCACGGCGTTCGCCGGCACTCATCTTGCGGTAGCGGAGCGGCACGTCGACGTTGTCGAACAGGTTCAGGTCCGGAATCAGGTTGAAGCCCTGGAAGATGAAGCCGATCTTCTGGTTGCGCAGGCGGCTGCGCGCATCATCACCGAGCTGACTGACGTCCTCGCCATCAAGCAGGTAGGTGCCGCTGGTGAAGGTTTCCAGCAGGCCGGCGATGTTGAGGAAGGTGGTCTTGCCGGAGCCGGAGGGACCGGTGACGGCGACGAACTCGCCCTCCTTGACCTGCAGTTCCAGCGAGCGCAGTGCATGGGTTTCCACCTGTTCAGTGCGGAAGACCTTGGCGACCGAACGCATTTCGAGCATGTACATGGGGTGTCCTCTCTCCAGGATGTATCAGTTGACGGAGACGCGTTCGGCGTCCTTGAACAGGTCGCTGCCGGAGACGACGATACGGTCGCCCGGCTGCACACCCGACTTGATTTCCACTTCGCCCAGGCTGCTGACGCCCAGTTCCACCGGACGGCGCACCGCTGTGCGGCCATCCATCACGTAGGCCACACCGTTGCCCTGTTCGACGAACGGGCCGCGCTCGACCTTCAGCACGTTCTTGCGGGTATCCAGCAACACCCGGACCGACATGCGCTGGCTCTGGCGCAGGCCTTCGGGCTGCTTGTCGGCGAAGCGCACGCGGGCATTGACCTCGCCGTTCACCACTTCCGGCGACACCGCGCTGATCTCGCCCGGGAACGGCTGGCCGTTGCCGCCGGTGAGCTGTGCGGGCATGCCGATGGCCAGATCACGAGCGAAGCTTTCCGGAACCTTGATCTCGACTTCGAACTTGGACAGGTCCACTACGCCGAGCACCGGCGCGTTGGCTGCCAGGTTGGTGGACTGGGTGGCCTGTACCTGGCCCACCTGGCCATCAAACGGCGCGCGCAGGGTCAGCGCATCGACCTGGCGCTGCACTTCGGCCACCACCGCCTTCTGGCGATCGGCCAGCAGCCGCTTGTTGCGTGCATCCAGGTCGGCGCCCTGGCTCTGCAGGCGGGCATCGGTGGTGGCGTTGGCAAGGCTGATGTCGGCCTTCTTCAGGCTGTCCTGGGCCTTGGCCAGGTCGATCTGCGGCACGGCACCGCCGTCGAAGCCCCGCTGGTAGCGTTGCAGGTCGCGATCGGCAGCCTGGCGCTCGATGGTGGCCTGATCGGTTTCCTTGCGCGACTTGGCGCGGGCCAGCGTTGCGTCCAGGGCGGCGCGGCTGGCCTCGGCTTCCAGGCCAGCCAGGGTGGCCTGTTCCTGGGCCAGCTTGCTGCGCAGTTCCGGGCTGTCGATGATCGCCAGCTCCTGGCCCTTCTTGACCACGTCGCCGGCCACGACCTTCAGGTCCACGGTACCGGCGGAGATCGCATACAGCACCGGGCTGTTGGCAGCGATCACACGGCCGTCGGCAGCGATGTCACGCACCAGGTCGCCACGTTGCACTTCGGCGATGCGCACCCGGCTGCTGTCGAACGAGCGGCTGGCGTTTGCCCAGGCGTACACGGCCCAGCCGATGCCGGCGAGCAGGGCGATGCTGCCCAGTGCCGGCCAACGGTAGCGATGCCAGGCGGCGGCGGTCGGGCGGGCCGGGGTGGAGGAAACGATCTGGTCCTGGGCGGAAGTGTCGCGGATCATCGGGTTCGTGCCTGACGGTGGTGATCCATACCAAGCACGTTGCGTGCCAACTTTATTTCCTTTCCTGTCAATGAGTTGCAATTCGAGTGGCGGTGTCCGGGTGTCCGCGGACACCTGTGCGGACACATTCATTAAGCGGACAGGAGGGGGAAACCGGACACGCACGCTAGAATGCCGCGACCGTCTTCAAGGAAATGCGTGACATGTGTGGAATCGTGGGAGCGATCGCTGATCGCGACGTGGTGCCGGTGCTGATCGAAGGTCTGAAGCGACTGGAGTACCGCGGCTACGATTCTTCAGGCATCGCGGTGATCGACGCGACCGATCAACCTGACGTGCACCGCGTCCGCCGTACCGGCCGGGTCGCCGAGATGGCCGCTGCCGCCGCCGCCGAGGGGTTCAATGCGCAGCTGGGTATCGGCCATACGCGTTGGGCCACCCATGGCGGCGTCACCGAGGCCAACGCGCATCCGCACATCAGCCAGGGCGTGGCCCTGGTCCACAACGGCATCATCGAGAACCATGAAGAACAGCGCGAGCGGCTGCGCGCGCTGGGCTACACCTTCGAGTCGCAGACCGACACCGAAGTGATCGCCCACCTGATCCATCATCATCTGCAGAGCGGTGACGATCTGCTGGTGGCGCTGCAGCGCACCGTGAAGGAACTGACCGGCGCCTATGCGCTGGCCGTGGTCAGCCGCGCCGAGCCGGAACGCTTCGTCTGCGCACGCATGGGCTGCCCGCTGCTGGTCGGCCTGGGCGAGGGCGAGAATTTCGTTGCCTCCGATGTCTCGGCGGTGATCTCGGCCACCCGCAAGGTGATCTTCCTGGAGGAGGGCGACACGGCCGAGGTGCGCCGCGAGGGCGTGCGCATCTTCGATGAGCACGATCAGCCGGTACAGCGCGAGGTGCACCTGTCCGACGTGTCGCTGGCCTCGCTGGAACTCGGCCCTTACCGCCATTTCATGCAGAAGGAAATCCACGAGCAGCCGCGCGCGCTGGGTGACACCATCGAGGCGGCGATCGACGCCGGTGGCTTCCCGGCCGAGCTGTTCGGCAGGAATGCCGAGGCGGTGCTGGCGGGCATCGAAGGCGTGCAGATCCTGGCGTGTGGCACCAGCTACTACGCCGGCCTGACTGCGCGCTACTGGATCGAGTCCATCGCCGGCCTGCCGTGCAGCGTGGAGATCGCCAGCGAATACCGCTACCGCGCGGCGTATGCGAACCCGAAGCACCTGGTGGTGACGATCTCCCAGTCCGGCGAAACGCTGGACACGATGGAGGCGCTGAAGTACGCCAAGTCGCTCGGCCACCGGCATACGCTGTCGATCTGCAACGTGCCGGAAAGCGCGATTCCGCGTGCCAGTGAACTGGTCTGCTATACCCGTGCCGGTGCCGAGATCGGCGTGGCTTCGACCAAGGCGTTCACTACCCAGCTGGCCGCGCTGTTCCAGCTGACCGTGGTGCTGGGCAAGCTGCATGGGCGCGTCGATGCCGCACAGGAAGCCGACTATCTGGAGCAGCTGCGGTTCCTGCCGGGCAGCGTGCAGCACGCGTTGAACCTGGAGCCGCAGATCGCGGCCTGGGCCGAGCGCTTCGCGCGCAAATCCAACGCGCTGTTCCTGGGCCGTGGCCTGCACTATCCGATCGCACTGGAAGGTTCGCTCAAGCTCAAGGAGATCTCCTATATCCACGCCGAGGCGTATCCGGCGGGCGAGCTCAAGCACGGTCCGCTGGCGCTGGTGGACGAGGACATGCCGGTGGTGGTGATCGCCCCCAACGACAGCCTGCTGGAGAAGGTGAAGTCGAACATGCAGGAAGTCCGCGCGCGGGGGGGCGAGCTGTTCGTGTTCGCCGACCAGGACAGCAACTTCTCCGAAAGCGAAGGCGTGCATGTGATCCGTACGCCGCGCCACGCGGGTGTGCTCAGTCCGGTGGTGCATACCATTCCGGTGCAGCTGCTGGCCTACCACACCGCACTGGCGCGTGGCACCGACGTGGACAAGCCGCGCAACCTGGCCAAGAGCGTGACGGTGGAGTAAGGCCTGGCCGATCTGCTGGCAGTACCGACGAGGGCGGCCCGATGGGCCGCCCTTTTTTCATGCCGGCATGGCATTCTCTGCGTCCGAACCCGCGCATCACGGAGGATGCCTGTGCAGGCGGCCATGCGACGATCCATGCCCTGCACAGTGATGCCGGAGCTTCATTTCACTATTGGCAGTGCACACCCGCAACGGGTGTGCCTGGCCATGTCCATTCCGCGCGCGATGGCGCGCATTACAGGGGCTGTAGATGAAAAAGCTGCATGGAGTCGCGTTGGCGGTGGCAATCAGTGCGCTGTCCGGTTGCGCGAGCGTTCCGATGACCGAGAAGAGCGTGGTGGACACGGCCAAGACCTTCCCGGCACCGCAGGACGGCAAGTCCGGGGTATATGTGTTCCGCAACAGTTTCGTCGGCAAGGCACTGAAGAAGGACGTGCTGATCGATGGGCAGTGCCTGGGCGAAACCGCCGACAAGGTGTTCTTCTATACCCAGGTTGCCGGCGACCAGGAACATGTGATCTCCACCGAGTCGGAGTTCTCGCCCAACGACCTCAAGCTGTTTACCGAAGCCGGTCGCAACTACTTCATCCAGCAGTCGATCAAGATGGGCGTGTTCGTTGGCGGCGCGAAGCTGACCGTGGTTCCGGAAGCGGAAGGCCGCAGCCAGGTGATGCAGCTGAAGATGGCCCAGAACGGGCGTTGCTCGAAGTAACCCCGGTGGCCGGCGGGAGGCTGCGCCTTTCGCCGGCCCACCCGAAGTGGGACGGCGCAGGGCCGTTCTGTCCGTGCCCGGCCGCGGAAGATCAATCTTGAGTGCGCGGAGCCGCCGGTGTTCAGCCTCGGTTTCAGCGGCGGTGCCATTCTCTGGATCGTCGGTGGGTTCCCACGACGAACTGTCCCATCGGTGCCGGTAGTGGCCGTGGTCGGCAGTCGTAGAATCGATCCGACCGAGATACGGGTTGCGCTGCCGGACCCGCCTCGTTGGCGTTGCAGCACGTGGTCTGCCGGTCCGGTCCAGGAGCGCGCAGCCTGTGCGCCAGACGTGCGCTGAAAGGTCTGTTCCCGGGGAGGGGGCGTATCGGAAGAGCACACTTTTTTGACTTCAGTGACCTGCACCAGGAAACAAGAATGAACGTCCGCGAACTCCTGCAATCCAAGAAAGAAGCTGTCATCACCATTGATGCGGAAGACACCATCGGTGCCGCCGCCCACAAGATGAGCGCGAACAAAATCGCTGCCCTGGTGGTGATGAAGGACGATGCCCCGGTCGGCATCATCTCCGAGAAGGACATCGTGCGTACCCTGGCCGATGACGGCCCGCAGGCCGGGCGCCGGGTGATCTCCAGCGTGCCCTCCACCGGTCTGGAAGGCATCGCGCCGGAGGCCACGCTGAAGCAGGCGATGTCGCTGATGACGTACTCGCGGCGCCGTCATCTGATGGTTACCGACGGCACGCGCCTGGTCGGCATCCTCAGCCTGGGCGACATCGTGAAGAACCTGCTGGGCGAGCTGGAACTGGAAAAGGCCGTGCTGCAGGACATCTACATGGCGGCGCATTGACGCTGCAACAGAAGCCTCGCTGGTAGCAGAACAACGGCCGGGTTCGGATGCACCTGGCCGTTCTCCTGTGCGCGCTTTGATTCGGCTAGTCTGATCAGGCGTGAACGTGCACGTTGCAGACAGCGAGAGGAAATGGAATGTTCCAGAATGCGAGAAGGGAATTACTGGGCCCGCTGCACAGCCTGCTGAAGCGACCGCTGGAGTTCCGCGCGGTGGACAGCATTGAAAAGCATCTGCGCCGGTTGCTTGAAACACGCCCGGACTACGACGCCCTGTGTGAGCTTGCGCGCTGGTACGACGCGCAGCGGGCTGCCGTATTGCCGCTGTTGCCGGCACTGCATGCGAAGTTGCAGGATCGGCTCTCCATCATCCTGCCTGCCGGTGCCTGTGTAGAGCGCATCGCGACCAGCGTGCGGCACGGGCAGGGCGGCGCCGAGCCGTTCCCGCAATGTGCGCAGGCATCGGCGCAGATCCAGCTGGAGCGCCTCTCCGACCTGCTGGAGCTTGCCCAGTGCGGAGCGGGCGATCCATCGCAGGACGACGTTGTATGCCAGACCCTGCAGGTCATGCTGCTGAGCGAGGCGCTTGCGCTGGTGCTTTCCGGATTGGCGTGCGCCTCCCGGCAGAGTGACGGATCGCTGCTGCTTGAACCCGGCGATGACCATAGCCTGGGTCTGCTGAAGCAGGTCTGGTTCGCGCGGTGGCTGGACAGCAACAGCGAGATGGCGTTGATGGTCCGTATTGCCGAGTGCTCCGCTCAGGCCGCAGGTCGTTCCACGCAACTGGATGAGTTGCTGACCCATGCGGTACTGGACCGGGCACTGACCGTCACCTGGGCGTTTCTGGAATCGGATGCCACCTCGAACAGAAGCATGGCCTTTGCCCATGACGCTGCTCGTCTGGTCGTTTTCATGCTTTCCCGCCATGGAGCAGGAGAGATGTTCATTGAACGAGCACAGATGCGCGAAGCGGATCTGGATGATGTCCTGCAGACCATCCTGGCGTGGCAGTCAAAAGGATTGAGAACCGATTGGATGGTGGTGCCGGGGCCGACGGGCTACATGCTGGCCGGTGGCTGGGACAAGGCGCTGCGCTGTATGCTGGTGCAGTTCGCGCAGTCGACCGGTGAGACCGAGCTGCTGCGCAGGCTGATCGGCGGTGATGGATTCGAACGGAACTACATCCGAAGCCGCCTGGAACGCCAGCTGATCCAGCCGCAGCGCTATTCCGTCCACGAGGGAATCCAGAAGCACCATGTAGTGAAGGATCCGCCAGCCGATCTGGATGTGGAATACATCCTTCACGACTCGCTGTTGCAGCATCACTACTTCATTCAGGCCAAGCACGCCGCCAGGGGCGAGGTGGGGTATCTGGACAGCGTGGTAGCGGCGCTGCAGAAGGATCTCAGCGATGGCCTGCGGCAGCTGCGAGGGGCCAAGGCCTGCCTGGAAGATGGCCGGCTGGAGCCCCTGTGGGGGTCACGCGGGTTGTCGGGCGTGACCGCCGCCAACAGCAGTTTCCTGCTGGTCCACAACATCGCGCATGTTGACCTGCAGGTGACCCACGATGGTATCGCGCTTTATGACTGGCGCACGCTGCGGAATCTACTGGATGACGCGGCCGTCACTGTCAGAAGGCCTGGGGAGCCGGAGGTCCTTCGGCGCGCTGCTTCACCACTGAGCGTCGCCAATCCAATGGATGTGGTGCAGACGTTGCTGTCCGAACACGGCATCTATGCGGGAGCCGGACAGGCCGCGTGGGCACCATTGGCGGTCACCAGTTCGATGGAGCTGGTGGCCGGCCGTGTGCATATGCGCGCATTGGGGATCTGAGGGCGCCGCGCGCATCCAAGCGGACACCGCGTCGGCACCGGGTAGCTCCGATCGCAACCAGGGCCTAGAACGTCACCTTGACCGATTCCGCGCTGTAGTTCGCCGGGCCGTGGTAAACCACCTCGATGTTGTTGCCATCCGGGTCCAGCACGAACGCCCCGTAGTAGCCCGGATGGTAGGGACGCTCGCCCGGCGCGCCGTTGTCGGTGCCGCCGGCGGCGATCGCGGCGGTGTGGAAGGCATCCACGGTGGCGGCATCGCGGGCCTGGAAGGCCAGGTGGTGGCGACCGGTCAACTGGCCGGCCGCAGCCTCGCTGCTGGCGCTGGAAATGAACAGCTCGTCGGCCCAGAAGAAGTCATCGCCTTCGCCGGCGATCGGGATGCCGATGGTGTCGAACACCGCCTGGTAGAAGCGGCGGCTGGCGGCCAGATCACGCACCACCAGCTGGATGTGGTCGATCAGGCGACCACGGTGCAGTTCCATCGTTTCCATACGAACCTCGCAAAAAAAGGGGACGGAGTCGGTAGCGCCGGGCCATGCCCGGCGAGCGCGCAGCGCGGCCTGCTCAAGGCCGCCGGGCATGGCCCGGCGCTACCGGAATTGTGCCCCTTTCCGGATCAGGCGTTGGCGATGATTTCCACCCAGTAGCCGTCAGGGTCCTTGATGAAGGCGATGTTCTTCATGCGACCGTCGGTCAGGCGCTTCTGGAACGGCACGCCCAGATCTTCGAAGCGCTGGCAGGCAGCTTCCAGCTCGGGCACCGATACGCAGATGTGGCCGAAGCCGCGCGGATCGCTGTTGCCGTCGTGGTAGACCGGACCGTCCTCGGCTTCAGTACCGTGGTTGTGGGTCAGCTCCAGCACGCCTGGCAGGCCGGCCATCCACAGCCGGCGCTCGGCATCGTCTTCCGGCACCACGGCACCGGACGGCACGTAGGCCAGGAAATACAGGCTGAACTGCGCTTCGGCGAAGTCACGCTTGTCGATCAGCCGGTAGCCCAGCACGCGGGTGTAGAAGTCCAGCGAGGCGGTGATGTCCTTCACCCGCAGCATGGTGTGGTTGAACACGAAGCCGGTGGTTTCGGCCGGGGTCTGGGCGGCGACGCCGGGGACCTGTTGGAGGGAAGAAAGGCTCATGATTCGCGTCCTGTCAGCAATGGAGGGGAACGACCCGCGGAGAGTGCCTGGAAGTTGCATCTGAAACCGGCAGTTGCCGGAGCCCGCACTTCGCTTGCATCCTCGTTGTCGATCTGGGATCGTCGGGTCATGTTGCAGCGCAGGATAATCGGTGTGCGTCCGCAATGGGATGAGCGCTTCCGCAACGCCGGGTGAAATGCCTGCAACCAGAGCAGTACGGCGCGGCAGTGGGACGCAGGGGAATCCGGCAGGGATGGCGAGACGCCCGCGCATCGTCGCGGGCGGTTGACAGCCCGTTGCCTGCCGCGCTAATGATGGTATGTATATACAAATAACCGAGGGTCTTCAGGGGTCCCATGCCTTACCGCCGATGGCTGCCGCTGCTGCTGATGGCCGTGCTCCTCTTCGAAGGTGTCTTCGGAGCGTGGGCGGGGACGCGCATGGCGCTGCCTGGCGGGGACGCTGCAGGCTCCGCGGGCCGGGCGATTGCGGGCTGCCAGGCAACACCGCGCAGCGCGGCACCGGCGTCGGGCCACACCCGCCATGATCAGGCGCCGGTGGCCGCCGGCGATGTGCACAAGGATCACTGCAGCTGTGTCGACGCGGCCGGCTGCGACTGCCGCTGCCTGTTGAGTCTCTACCCTCCGATGCCATCGCTGCTGCTGCCCAGCGCCCATCCGCGCATCGCGCTGGACATTGCGCTGCCGGCACTGATCCTGCCTGCCAGCAAACTCTCCCGCGTATTCCGACCTCCCATCGCCTGAGCGGCTGTCCCCGCGTCGACATGACGCCGTCGTGTCCCTTTGCCCGAATCGCGGCGGGGGCACCCAGAGACAGTATTCCTGCGGGAGAGAGAACATGTATCTGAAGTCCAATGCCATGGCTGCGGCCATCGGCAGTCTGCTGTGCGTCTGCGTTGTCCACTCCGTCGCCGCGCAGGACGCGCAGTCGCCCGATGCGAAGGCACGCACGCTGGATACCGTGCAGGTGACCGGCAGCCACATCAAGCGCGCGCAGCTGTCAGGCGTCGGCCCGGTGAGCGTGGTCGATGCCGAGGCCATCGAACGTTCCGGCGCCACCTCGGTGGAAACCCTGCTGCAGCGCCTGCCGGCCTCGGCAGGGTTCGCGGGCAGCCAGAGCAATGCGTACTGGGCCGAGAACGGCTACGGCACCACCCAGGTCAATCTGCGCGGTCTCGGCATCAACCGGACCCTGGTCCTGCTCAACGGTCGGCGCATCGTGAATGGCGGCACCGGCGCCAACAGTTCGGTCGACCTCAATGTCATTCCGGTCTCGCTGATCGAGCGCGTGGAGGTGCTCAAGGACGGTGCCTCGGCAATCTATGGCGCCGATGCGGTGGCTGGCGTGGTCAACATCATCACCAAGCAGGGATTCGAGGGTGCCGAAGCGGTGGTGCGCTATGGCCAGACCAGCCAGGGCGACGGCGAGGAAACCTCGGTCGACGTCAGCTGGGGCGTCAGCAGCGAACGCGGCTCGCTGATGGCTGCGGTCAGCTACTTCGACAGCGGCGCGGTCAACATGGCCTCGCGCGCGCCCTGCGGCCTGATCGAATCCGATGGCCGGCTGGTCTGCTCCGGCAGTTCGTCCACCATCGGCGGCCGCGCGCTGCTGGCAGATGGCCGACGGGTCAACTTCAACCAGGTGCCGGGGGGCGACGGCGATTTCTACGAGCCCTATTCGGCGGCCAAGCACAACTACAACGGCAATCCCACGCTCAACGCGGTCAATCCGATCGAGCGGCTCAGCCTGAGCGTGTTCGGCGACAGCCAGTTGAATGACAGCACACGCGCGTTCATCGAAGCGATGTACACCAACCGCCAGTCCAGGCAGCTGGCGACCTCGGGTGGACTGGGCGTCTACCGGCCGATCAACATCGCCGCCGATCATCCGACCAATCCCACCGGGCAGGATCTGCTGCTGCAGCGCCGGCGCCTGGAAGAGGCCGGTCCCCGCCACTTCTTCCAAGAGACCGACACCTACCGCGTGGTAGCAGGCCTGAAAGGCCAGTTCGGCACCAGCTGGGACTGGTCGGTGGCCTTCAACTGGGGGCGCAACACCGGCGTGGATGGTTCGGACAACGTCGCCAACCTCGATCGCGTCGACCAGACGCTGGACCGGTCCCTGTGCAGTACCGCGCCTGGCGCAGCGATTCCCTGCGGCGACTATCTCGGCTACGGGGACCTGAGCCGCGACGTGCTGGATTACATCCTGTACACCTCGCGCGATACCGGCGGCAACGAGCAGAAGAGCTTCACCGCCAATCTCAGCGGGCAGATCTTCGAGTTGCCGGCAGGCTGGGTGGGATTCGCCGCGGGCGTGGAGGTGCGCAGGGAGCGCGGTTGGCGTGATCCGGATCCGTTGACCGTGCTCGGCATCGGCAACACCAACCAGCAGGACCCGATCGCCGGGCGATATACGGCCAAGGAAGCGTACATGGAGCTGGCGGTACCGCTGCTGCAGGACGCGGTCATCGCAGATTCGCTGTACCTCAACCTGGCCGGCCGCGTGTCCGACTACGACCTGTTCGGGCGCGACTTCAACTACAAGGCCGGGCTGGACTGGCAGGTCAGCCCTTCGCTGAAGCTGCGCAGCACCTATGCCACGGCATTCCGCATTCCCAACATTCCCGAACTGTTCGGTGGCGTATCCGAGGGCAACCTCACCACCACCGACCCCTGCAGTGGCTGGAGCGGACTGCCGGCCAGCTCGATCGTGCGTGCGAACTGCCAGGCCGATGGCGTGCCGGCCGGCTACGTGCAGCCGGGCAACACCATCCTGACCACGTCCGGCGGCAATGCGGATCTCGAGCCGGAAGATGCGACCTCCTTCACCGCCGGGGTGGTGTGGACACCCACGTTCGCACCCGGGCTGACGCTCACCCTGGACTACTACCGCATCCGCATCGAGAACGCGATCCAGCGCATCGCCGGTTCCACCAAGCTGGCCATCTGCTACAACACTCCCTCGCTGGCGCATCCGTTCTGCGACGCCAGCAACTTCACCCGCGACCCGCGCACCGGTGAAGTGAACTACCTGTCGTCGCAGCCGGTGAACACGGCCGATGAACAGGTCAGTGGCTACGACCTGGGCGCACTCTACGAGTTCAAGCCGTGGGGCATGGACGCCAGCATCAGTGCCGACATCTCCTACCTTCAGCGTTATGACGTGCGCCCGTATGCCGGAGCAGAGGTGATCACGTATGCCGGCAGGATCACCGGCGGCCGTGGCAGCTATGCCAAGTGGCGTGGACTGATGTCGATGAACGCGTCCCGTGGGCCATGGTCTGGTACCTGGACCACCCAGTACATCGGCCGGGCCGACGACATCAATGCCGCGCGTGGCGACATCGGTGATCATGCGCCCTCGGTGTTCTATCACAATCTCCAGCTGAGGTACGCGGTCAGCAAGGCGCTGGATGTGGCGCTGGGCGTGGACAACGTCTTTGATCGCTCGGCGCCGTTCATCCAGAGCTATACCGACGCCAACACCGACACCATGACCTACGACCTGCTCGGTCGTCGCTGGTATGCACGCATCGGCTACCGCTGGTGATCGCACGTGCCCCCGTCGCCTGCGGCGGGGGTGCTCCGCAAGGGAGACAAGGTAGATGAAACCCGCATTCTGGGCGCGCCGCGCCCATAAATGGATCGGACTGGTGATCGGTGTGCAGGCGCTGTTGTGGATGCTCAGCGGGGTCTACATGACCGTGGTGCCGCTGCAGGTGATCCATGGCGACCACCTGGCGCATGTCCGTGGCGAACCGCTGGCGCCGGTGCATGATCGGGTCGGTGTCGATGTGCTGGCCGCGCGTTATCCCGGCCTGCAGTCGTTCCGCCTCAAGCGGCTGCTGGAGCGTGAGGTCTACGACGTGCAGCGCGGACCGGAACGCTTCCTGGTCGATGCCCGCAGTGGAGAGCGCCTGCCGCGGCTGGACCGGGAGGGCGCCATCGCGCTGGCCACAGCGCTGTACCAGGGCGCAGGCGAGGTCGCGCGGGTGGAATGGGTGACCCGTGCGCCGTCGGAAGTGAAGACGCGACCGGTGCCGATGTGGGCCGTCCATTTCGCTGACCGCGGAAGCACCACGCTGTACCTGTCACCGGACAGCGGTGAACTGCTGGCGCGCCGGCACAGCCTGTGGCGCTGGTTCGATTTCCTGTGGATGTTCCACATCATGGACTACGAGCAGCGCACCGACGTCAACAATGGCCTGCTGCGCGTCGCATCGGTGATCGGGCTGGCATTCGGCCTCAGTGGCGTGTGGCTGCTGTTCTACAGCTTCGGCCAGAGGAGGCGCGCATGACGCCGTGGCTGCGCCGGCTGCACAGGTGGATCGGGGTGCTGGTGGGACTGCAGTTCCTGGTCTGGCTCGGCAGTGGACTGGGCATGAGCCTGCTTGACCCGGACCGGATCGCTGGCACTTCGCAGCGGGCTGCGCCCGCGGCGCCCCTGGCATGGCCGGCAGATGCCGTCTCACCGGCCGATGCACTGCGTGCTGCGCGGCGGCCGGCCGCGACCCTGGACAGCGGCTGGCTGCTGCAGACGCCGGTGTATCGACTGCAGTCAGCGGAAGGCACCGAGGTGATCGATGCGCGTGATGGCAGGCGCATCACCATCGATCCAGTGATCGCGCTGCGCGTCGCGCAGGCCGCCTACCGTGGCCAGGGCGTGCCCGCAGCGCCGGTGCATCTGGCGCACAGTCTGGAGACGCGCGGCCATCCCGACGCGGTGTGGCGGGTGGACTTCGGCGATGCGCAGGACACCACCGTCTACGTCTCCGCCGACAGTGGACAGGTGCTCGAGCATCGCACCGCAACGTGGCGGCTGTTCGATGTGTTCTGGATGCTGCACATCATGGACTACGCCGCGCGGGCCAACTTCAACAATCCGCTGGTGGTGGGGATGGGGCTGGGGGGGCTGTGGATGGCCTTGACCGGCGCGTGGCTGCTGCTGGCGAGCGTCCGCCTGCATGAGTTCGTTCCACATCGATGGCGCAGCCGCCGGCAGTTGGCAGTGTTCGCCCCGGGAGGCACCCACCTGCGCACCGTGGCCGCGGCGCAGGGGGACAGTGTCTACCTGGCGCTGGCCCGCGAAGGCGTGAACCTGCCCTCCAACTGCGGCGGCGGGCAGAGCTGTGGACTGTGCGAAGTCCGGGTCCGCGGACCGGCTGGAACGCCTTCCGCCGCAGATCGGGCGCACCTGGCAGGATCGCGTCTGAAGGTCGGCTGCCGGCTCGCCTGCAACCTGCAGGTGGGGGCGGATATGGAGATCGAGGTAGCCGGCGGTGCCAGCCTGTGGACCGAGCATGAGGCAACGGTCGAGCGGATCGAAGCGGTGACCCCGTTCCTGCGCGAGATCCACCTGCGTCCGGACCACGCCGCCGACGCACTCTATCAACCCGGCTGCTACCTGCAGCTGCATGTGCCCGAATACGAGCTGCCCCGTTCCGCGCTCTGGCATCCGGACGAACACCGGCAGGACTGGGCACCGTTGGCCCTGCCGGAAACACTGCACAACAAGGCGGCGGTGCGTCGTTCGTACTCGCTGGCGATGCCGGTTGCCGCCGAAGCGGGGCGCCTGGTGCTGCTGGCCCGGTTCAGCCCCGGCTGGCAGCAGGGCAAGCGGCATCCGCCGGGCAAAGGGTCCAGCTATCTGTACGCGTTGCGCCCCGGCGATCGCGTCCGCTACAGCGGACCGTTCGGTGACTTCGCGCTCAGCGGCGTGTCCCGGGAAAAGATCTTCATCGGAGCCGGCGCCGGCATGGCGCCGCTGCGGGCGATGATCGAGCAGCGGCTTTCCGAGGGAGGGCAGGAGCGCATCCACTACTGGTACGGTGCCCGCAGCGACCGCGATTGCCCCTACATGGCGCAGATGCAGGCCCTGCAGGCAGCGCACGCGAACTTCAGCTGGCATCCCGTCTGGTCCGGGCAGGGAACCGGCCGGCGCGTGCATGACGCCATCCATGAGGATCTGCTGCAGCGGCATCCGGATCTTTCCGGCTGCGAGTTCTACCTGTGCGGGCCACCACCGATGCTGGCCGCAACCCGGCAGCTGCTGCACCGGCTGGGGGTGGCGGAAGAGCGGATCGCATACGACGATTTCAAGATCTGAAGTGGAGGCGCCGTGGCCGTGCAGGGCGGCCGCGGCGCCCGTTGCAGCGGTGCGGGCGGAGTAGAATGCGCAGCTGTACTCACCGAAGTGGCGTTCCATGTCCCAGCGCGCCTGGGTGGCTGCGGCCATCCGCAAGATCGAAGCCGATTTCAACCGGTCCGCCGATACCCACCTGATCCCGATGGCGCTGCCCGGGTTCGAAGGCATCGATGTCTACCTGAAGGATGAATCCAGCCACCCCACCGGCAGCCTGAAGCACCGCTTGGCGCGTTCGCTGTTCCTGTACGCGCTGGCCAATGGCTGGCTGCGCGAAGGGCGACCGGTGATCGAGGCGTCGAGCGGCTCGACCGCCGTGTCCGAAGCGTATTTCGCACGCCTGCTGGGGTTGCCCTTCATCGCGGTGATTCCGGCCACGACCTCGCCGGAAAAGATCGCGGCCATCGAATTCCAGGGTGGGCGCTGCCACCTGGTCGAGCGCGCCTGTGATCTCAACTGCGAATCGGAACGGCTGGCGCGCGAAACCGGCGGTCACTTCATGGACCAGTTCACCTACGCCGAACGGGCCACCGACTGGCGCGCCAACAACAACATCGCCGAGTCCATCTTCAAGCAGATGGCCGAAGAGCCCAGCCCGGTACCCGAGTGGATCGTGTGCAGCCCAGGCACCGGCGGCACCGCGGCCACGCTGGGCCGCTACGTCAGCTACCGGCGGCATGACACCCGCATCCTCTGCGCGGATCCGGAGATCTCGGTGTTCTTCGAGGGCTACCAGGCGGCGGTGGCGGGCGAGCAGCAGTGGCGTGACCTGACCTGCAGCGGTGGCTCCCGTGTGGAAGGCATCGGCCGACCGCGGGTGGAGCCGAGCTTCATTCCGACCAGCGTCGATGCGATGGTGAAGGTGCCGGATGCATTGAGCCTGGCGGCCATGCGCCACGTCAGCCGGCAGCTCGGTCGGCGCGTGGGAGGCTCCACCGGCACCAACTTCATCGGTGTGCTGCAGGCGGCGCAGTGGATGCGCGAAGCCGGCCGCCACGGCAGCATCGTCAGCATCCTGTGCGACAGTGGCGAGCGCTACGCGCAGAGCTATTACGACCCGGCGTGGTACGCACGACAGGGCATTGATGTGGACGCTGCCGATGCGCAGCTGGCCGCGGCCGTGGCTGGTCAGGGTCTGCCTGCGCTGCCGTGCTGCAGCCTGGAAGCGCTGTAAGCCTGCGGTGCCTCCGCCGGGCATGGCCCGGCGCTACCAGAGCCCGTCGATCGCGGTAGCGGCGTATCAGAGCGGTCGATCGCGTTAGCGCGGGGCCACGCCCGGCGAGCGCAGCGGCGCATCAGGGCCCGTCAACCGCGGTAGCGCCGGGCCATGCCCGGCGAGCGCAGCGGCGTATCAGAGCCCGTCGATCCCGGTAGCGCCGGGCCACGCCCGGCGAGCGCAGCGGCGTATCAGAGCGGTCGATCGCGGTAGCGCCGGGCCACGCCCGGCGAGCGCAGCGGCGCATCAGGGCCCGTCCACCGCCGTAGCGCCGGGCCATGCCAGGCGAGCGCAGCGGCGCATCAGAGCCCGTCGATCCCGGTAGCGCCGGGCCACGCCCGGCGAGCGCAGCGGCGCATCAGGGCCCGTCAACCGCGGTAGCGCCGGGCCATGCCCGGCGAGCGCAGCGGCGTATCAGAGCCCGATCAGCACCCCGCCGCAGTGAACGCGTCGAGCACCGCATCGCGCAGCGCATCAGGCAGCGCCTCGATGTCCATCGCGCGATCATCCAGGTGCAGCCGTGGGTCCAGGCTGCTGATGCGGTCCTGGGCCAGCGCCTGCAGCCACAGCAGCACGCAGATCACGAACTCACGCTCGTGCCCCGGGTGCAGGTGGCGGGCACCGCGTTCGATCACCTCGAACGGGTACCACTCCTGCTCATCGTTGAGGATGCCGCCCTGCTGCATGAGCACCTGCAGCTCCTGCAGATGGCGCCGGGCATCATCGCCGGGATCGCACAATGTGGCGATCCAGGACAACTCCTCCGCGCTGGCAGACAGCGCCAGCGACCGGGCCGGCAACGCGGTTGCAACCTGAGCCAGACCTTCCATGTGGGGCCTCTATCGGCATGTTCCGCTGCGGACTCCCCCGCAGCCAGAGCTTCCGCGCGATACCGTAAGGCCGACGTGAATGATCGGCGCGCACCCCTTGTCTGCGGCCCCGGCCAGCGCCATATCCACTGGGCTGCCCGCCCCTCGGGCCCGTAACTGGAGATCTGCCGTGACCGCTGCCAACCCCCTGCTCGATTTCTCCGGCCTGCCGCGCTTCGAGGCGATCCGCCCCGAGCACGTGGCGCCGGCGCTGGACGTGCTGCTGGCCGAGGCCGAGGCCGCCGTCAACGCAGCCGAGCAGGTGCAGCCGGTCCGCTGGGACACCTTCGTGGTCCCGCTGGAAGATGCCACCGAGCGGCTGTGGCGCGCCTGGGGCCTGGTCGGCCACCTGCAGGGCGTGGTCAATACGCCGGAACTGCGCGAGGCCTACAACAGCAACCTGCCGCGGGTGACCCGCTTCGCCAGTGCGCTGGGCCAGAACCTGGCGCTGTACCGCCAGTACCAGGCACTGGCCACCGGCCCGGAGGCGGGGACCTTCGATGAGGCCCGGCGCAAGGTGCTGGACAATACGTTGCGCGACTTCCGCCTGGGGGGCGCGGAGCTGGCGCCGGACGCCCAGCAGCGGTTCGCCGCGATCAAGGAAGAACTGTCGGCGCTGTCCGCGAAGTTCTCGCAGAACGTGCTGGACGCCACCGATGCGTGGTCGTTGATCGTGGAAGACGAAGCACGCCTGGCCGGCGTGCCGGACGACGTGAAGGCTGCCGCGCGTGCGGCAGCGGCGAACGATGGCAGGGACGGTTGGAAGCTGACGCTGCAGATGCCGTGTTACCTGCCGGTACAGACCTGGGCCGAAGACCGTGACCTGCGCGAGATCCTGTACCGGGCCAGCGCGCAGCGCGCTTCCGAATTCGGCGATGACGCGCTGGACAACAGCGGCAACATCGACCGCATCCTGGCCCTGCGTGCCGAACTGGCCGCACTGCTCGGCTTTGATTCCTACGCCGACTACTCGGTGGCCACCAAGATGGCGCAGGACCCGGCCGAAGTGCTGGGCTTCCTGCGTGACCTGGCGGCGCGCGCCAAGCCGTTCGCGGCCAGGGACCGTGCCGAGCTGGAGCAGTTCGCGCGTGAACACCTGGGCATCGACAGCCTGCAGGCCTGGGACCTGGCGTTCGCGGCTGATCGCCTGAAGCAGGCGCGCTACAGCTATTCCGAGCAGGAGGTGAAACAGTACTTCACCGAGCCGAAGGTGCTGGGTGGATTGTTCTCGGTGATCGAGCAGCTGTATGGACTGCGCGTGCAGGAGGACAGCGCGCCGGTCTGGCACGAGGACGTACGCTTCTTCCGCCTGGTCGATGCGCAGGGCGCGCTGGTAGGCCAGTTCTATCTGGATCTGTACGCCCGCGAGGGCAAGCGCGGCGGTGCGTGGATGGACGATTGCCGCAACCGGCGCGAGCGTGCCGATGGCAGTGTGCAGACGCCGCTGGTGTATCTGGTGTGCAACTTCGGTCGCGGTGCCAACGGCAGGCCGGCTACGTTCAGCCACAATGAAGTGACCACGCTGTTCCATGAAATGGGCCATGGCCTGCACCAGCTGCTGACCCGGATCGGTGAGCTGGGTGTGGCCGGCATCAATGGCGTGGAATGGGACGCGGTGGAGCTCCCCAGCCAGTTCATGGAGAACTTCTGCTGGGAATGGGACCACCTGCAGGGCATGACCGCGCACGTGGACACGGGTGAACCGCTGCCACGTGCGCTGTATGAGCGCATGCTGGCCGCGCGCAATTTCCACAGCGGCATGGCGACTGTCCGCCAGCTGGAGTTCGGCCTGTTCGACATGCTGCTGCACAGCCAGTTCGAGCCCACGCAGGACAGCGTGCTGGCACTGCTGGAGCGCGTGCGCGGCGAAGTGGCGGTGAATCATCCGCCAGCCTGGAACCGCTTCCCGCATCAGTTCAGCCACATCTTCGCCGGTGGCTATGCGGCCGGCTACTACAGTTACAAATGGGCCGAGGTGCTCAGTGCCGATGCCTATGCGGCGTTCGAGGAAGCACCGCAGGCATTGGCCGCGACCGGTGCACGTTTCCGCGACGAGATCCTCTCGCGCGGGGGCAGCCGTCCAGCGGCCGAGAACTTCAAGGCCTTCCGTGGCCGTGCGCCGCAGATCGATGCGCTGCTGCGCCATTCGGGCATGGCGTAAGCCGCTCTGGTAGGTGCCAACCTTGGTTGGCACTTCCTGGCAATGGTGCGGACCAAGGTCCGCACCCACCGGAAAGCGGTGCTCTATTCGGCGTAGATCATCCTGCGGGTCATGCCGCCGTCGACGATGAAATCCTGGCCGGTGGTGAATCCGGACAGCGGCGACAACAGATACACCGCCAGCGCGCCGATGTCTTCCGGGCGGCCGACGCGGCCGACCGGATGCTGTGCGTGGTCGATGGCCGAATACTCGGGCGCATGGCGCCGGGAGGGCGCCTGCCACTCGCTGGTGCCGATCCAGCCCGGACTGATGCTGTTCACCCGTACCGCCGGTCCGGTGCTGATTGCCAGCGCGTGGGTGAAGGCCACCAGTCCGCCCTTGGCCGCGGCATAGGCTTCGCTATGGGCTTCGGACTGCCGGGCGCGGGTCGAGGCGATGTTGATGATGGCGCCGGCGCCACCGGATGACAGTGCCGGCAGGGCATGCCGGCTGCACAGGAACGCGCCATGCAGCGATGACAGGCGGCGCTGCCATTCGTCCCACGCCATGTCCTGCAGCGGCGTACCGTGCGCACCGGCGATGCCGGCATTGTTGACCAGGCCATCGATGCCGCCAAACCGCTGCACCGCCGTGGCGATGAACGCGCGCACGCTGGCTTCGTCGGTGATGTCCAGGGGCTGGAACGCCGCATCGTCATCGCGCTGCCATTCGGCCAGGCAGGCGTGGCCGGCTTCCGTATCCAGATCACCGATCAGCACGCGGCCGCCGGCACCGAGCACGGCCTGGGCGATGCCGCGGCCGATGCCATTGGCGCCACCGGTGACCAGCACCACCTTGCCCGCCAGCGGCGCGGCAGGCCAGGCAGCGATCGGCGGAGCCGCGCTCATGACAGGTCTTCGCCACGCAGGCGGCGATGCCAGCCGTCCACGCCGATGCGGTCCAGCGTCTGGATGTTGCGCTCGACGATCACGTCCGGATCGGGGAAGGCGTCCACCGCGCGTGCCACGCTGTCCTCGCGCAGCAGGTGCAGCGTGGGATAGGGCGCGCGGTTGGTGTAATTGCTGGCGTCGTTGGCGGCCACGCCTTCGAACTGGTAGTCCGGATGGAAGCTGGCCACCTGCAGGATGCCCTGCAGATCGAGCGCCTCGATCGCCGCGTCGGCGTTGTCGAGGAAGTCGTTGTAGTCCAGGAAATCCGTCAGCACCTGCGGGTGCACGATCAGGGTGGTGTCGATCTGCTCGGCCGGCGTGTCCCGCAGCAGCACCAGTTCTTCGGCCAGCTGTTCGACCAGTGCTTCGGGGGTCGTGGCATCACTGAGCACGAAGCGGACCTGGTCCTTTACATATACGGCCTTGGCGAACGGACACAGGTTCAGGCCGATGACGATGCGCTCCAGCCACAGGCGGGTGGCGGCGATCGGGTCGTCGGTGGGCAGGGCGGTATCGGTCATGGCGGGCACATCGGCGGGCGAGGTCGCCATTGTAGGCAGTGTGCCGCCGCTGCGCTGTTCACTGTGCAGGAACTGGACAGTCGCCATGCTGCAAATCCCCGCCGATTCAAGCCTTTGCAGGCCACCGGCAGATGGCCGATTGCCTGCTGCGGGCGGTAGGCGTGGAATGGACGCACGACACAGGAGGACACCCATGACTGCATCTTCTCCGTGGCTGCCGGACGCCCTTTGGGCCGGCGCCCTCTTCGATGGCCGGTGGCAGGCGGCCGCGCAACGGCAGCCGGTGATCGAGCCGGCCACCGGTAACACGCTCGGCCAGATCGGCCTGGCCGACCCGGCGCAGGTGGCGCGCTCGGCGGCGGCCGCTGCGCAGGCGCAGCAGGCGTGGGCGGCGGCGCCGTACGAACAGCGCGCTGAAGTGCTGCGCAAAGCGGCACGCCTGGCCGAAGAACACATCGACACCCTGGTCGAATGGCTGGTACGCGAAAGCGGCTCCACCCGCCTGAAGGCCGGTTTCGAAGCCAAGGTGACCATCAAGGCATTGCACGAGGCTGCGGCGCTGCCGTCGCGCAGCACCGGCGAGATTCTGCCTTCCGAGCCGGGCCGGCTGAATCTGGCGCGGCGCCGACCGCTGGGCGTGGTAGGGGTCATCTCGCCTTTCAACTTCCCGCTGTATCTGGCCATGCGCGCGGTGGCGCCGGCCATCGCACTGGGCAACGCGGTGGTACTCAAACCTGACCCGCGCACAGCGGTGTGCGGCGGGGCGGTGATCGCACGCCTGTTCGAGCAGGCCGGCCTGCCGGCAGGCGTTCTGCACATGCTGCCCGGTGATGGCGCGGCCGGCGCTGCGCTGACCAGCGATCCGCACGTGGCGATGATCCAGTTCACCGGCTCCACCGCCGCCGGGCGCAAGGTCGGAGAAGCGGCGGGCAAGCATCTGAAGAAGGTCTCGTTGGAGCTGGGCGGCAAGAACTCGCTGATCATCCTCGACGATGCCGACCTCGACCTGGCGGTGGCCAACACCGCGTGGGGGGTCTACCTGCATCAGGGCCAGATCTGCATGGCGACCGGCCGCGTGCTGGTGCAGCGGAAGATCCACGCCGCGTTCCTGCAGAAGCTGGTGGCCAAGGCCAATTCATTGAAGGTGGGCGATCCGGCGCGCGAAGACGTGGCGATCGGTCCGCTGATCAATGCCGGCCAGCGCGACCACGCCACGCGCGTGGTCGCGCAGGCAGTGCAGGCCGGTGCCTCGCTGGAGGCCGGAGGTATCCATCGCGATCTGTTCTTCGCGCCGACCGTGCTTGGCAACGTCGCCGCTGACAATCCGGCGTTCAACGAAGAAATCTTCGCGCCGGTGGCGGTGGTGGTGCCGTTCGACGATGACGACGATGCCGTGCGCCTGGCCAACGACAGCGAGTACGGCCTGTCGATGGCCATCGTTTCCAGCAATGTCGGCCGCGCACTGAAGCTCGGTGAGCGCCTGCGCACCGGGCTGCTGCACATTAACGATCAGACCGTGAACGACGAGGTGATCAATCCCTTTGGCGGCGTCGGAGCATCCGGCAATGGCACCAGTATCGGCGGCCCCGCCAACTGGGAGGAGTTCACGCAGTGGCAGTGGTTGACCGTCAAGGGCGAGGCGCCCGCTTATCCGATCTGATCGAAGGAGCCATCACGATGAACGACAATACGACAACACGCGAGATCACCGCTGCAGTGGTCCGCGGCAAGGAACAACCCTTCGTCATCGAGCAGGCCCGGCTGCGCGGCCCGCAGGAGGATGAGGTCCTGGTGAAGGTGGTAGCCACCGGCCTGTGCCACACCGACCTGATCGTGCGCGATCAGTACTACCCGGTGCCGTTGCCCGCGGTGCTGGGTCACGAAGGCGCCGGCGTCGTGGAGGCGGTCGGCCCCAACGTAAAGGAACTGAAAGCAGGGGATCACGTGGTGCTGACCTATGGCGCCTGCGGCCACTGCAATCCGTGCCGGGGCGGTCATGGCGCCTACTGCAGGGATTTCTTCGCGCTGAACTTTGGTGGCGATGATGGCCACGGCCATACCGCCATCACCGATGCGCAGGGTCAGCCGTTGCACGACCATTTCTTCGCGCAGTCTTCGTTTGCCACCTATGCGCTGGCGCGCGAGATCAATGCGATCAAGGTGCCCGACGATGCGCCTCTGGAACTGCTGGGCCCGCTGGGCTGCGGTATCCAGACCGGTGCCGGCGCGGTACTCAATTCGCTGAAGGTACGCTCGGGCAGCAGTTTTGCCAGCTACGGTGCCGGCGCAGTCGGTCTGAGTGCGGTGATGGCGGCCAAGGTCGCCGGTGCCACGACCATCATCGCCATCGATGTGGTGCCGTCGCGGCTGGCACTCGCGCTGGAGCTGGGCGCCACCCACGTGGTCAACAGCCGCGAGACCGATGTGGTCGAGGCCGTGCGCGCCATCACCGGCGGTGGCGCTGATTTCGCGCTGGAATCGACCGGTCGCCCGGAGGTGCTCTCTGCGGGTATCGAGGCCTTGGGGGGCTTGGGCATGATGGGCGTGGTCGGTGCACCGAAGCTGGGCACGACCGCCAGTTTCGACGTGAACAACCTGCTGCTGGGTGGCCGCAGCATCCGTGGCATCGTGGAAGGTGACAGTGTGCCGCAGGTGTTCATTCCGCAGCTGGTCACGCTGTTCCAGCAGGGCCGCTTCCCGTTCGACAGGCTGGTGAAGTTCTACCCGCTGGAGCAGATCAACCAGGCGGCCGAGGACAGCACCCGGGGCATCACCCTGAAGCCGATCCTGCGTATCGCGGCGTGATCTGAGGGCAGGGCTGCAGGGCTTCGCCCTGCACCTGCCGGATGGGCGGCAACCGCAGGCCAATACCTCATCGGAGCGTAACGTGGTGTTGCCGCTGGCGGGTGTACGCTGCGCCCATGATCGCAACCTCCGTAGGGCAACAGCAGCTGGTAGCGGTACGCGCGGCCTTTGCCGAGGGCGATGCGCGCTCATTGAACGTGTTGCCGCAGCCGTTGCAGCAGTCGTGGATGCGCTCGCGCGCGGCTGGCCTGCAGCCCGGGCAGGAACCGGTCTACCTGCCGTTGCAGAGCGATGGCCGGCATCTGCCCCAGCGCGACGACCGTCGCCTGGCGCGCTGCGTGCAACCGGAGCTGGAACAGCTGTGGGCCGCTTTCGGGGGACGTGGCTGGACGATGTTCTGCGCCAACCGCGAGGGCATGGTGATCGCGCAGCAGGCGCATGGCCTGGAAGACTCGCCCCTGCTGCGGCCGATCCAGGTCGGGCGGCGGCTGGGCGAAAGCGAGATCGGCACCACCGCGCCGGCGGTCAGCCTGGCCGACGACCTGCCTGCGCTGGTGCGCGGCAATGAACATTACCTGCAGCGTTTTGCTCCGGTGTTCTGCCTCAGTGAACCCCTGCACGATCTCGACGGGCAGGTATGCGGGGTGATCGATATCACCGGGCTGGGCGAGCGCGATCCTTCGCTGCTGCAGGGCTATTTCCGACAGGCCGCACTGGCCAGCGAGAATCGCCTGTTCCACACGCTTGCCGATGTGCACCTGCTGGCGCTGCAGCATGATCCGCGCTGGCTGGCGTCACCCTTGCAGGGGCTGCTGGCGGTGCAGGAGGATGGCCAGCTGCGCGCCGCCAACCGTGTGGCCCGGCGTCTGTTGGGCCTGCCGCGGCGCGGGCCACTGCCGTTGCTGGATCTTGCAGCGGTGTTTGCCGGTGCCAGTGCCGCACAGCGGCGGCGCCTGCTGCAGCCGGGGGCGCCGCATCGGGTCCGGTTGGGCGAGGGCAGTGCGATCTACCTGCAGCATCTGCAGGCGCCGCGCAAGGTCGCTGGCAACAGCGTGCGACGGTCTTCACCGGCGACGATGGCGGCGCCGGCGCTGCGCGATCAGCAGCGTGAAGCGGCGCGCCGGGCGGCGCAGGCGGCGGACGGCAATCTCAGTCTGGCCGCACGCCAGCTGGGCATCTCGCGCACCACGCTGTACAAGCTGCTGCGTGATTGATCGAGCGCGGTGCCGGGCCACGCCCGGCGGAGCAGTCAGTCGCGGAAATTGTTGAACTGCAGCGGCAGCTCGAACTTGCCGGCCTTCAGTACTGCGATCGCGTCCTGCAGATCGTCGCGCTTCTTGCCCTGCACGCGCAGCTTGTCGCCATTGATCTGGCTTTCCACCTTCAGCTTGGCGTCCTTCAGTGCGGCGGCGATCTTCTTGGCCACCTTCTGCTCGATGCCCTGCTTGACGGTGATCTTCTGCCGCGCCTGCGCCAGATTGGTCTCGATGTCGCCGAACTCCAGGCTCAGCACGTCGATGCCGCGCGCTGCCAGACGCGCACGCAGGATGTCGTTCATCTGCTTGAGCTGGAACTCGGTCGGCGCGAACTGGTTGATGACATCGCCATCACGCTCGAACTTGGCGTCCACGCCCTTGAAATCGAAGCGGGTGCTCAGTTCGCGGTTGGCCTGGTCGATGGCGTTGGTCAGCTCGTGGGTGTCGACTTCGGAGACGACGTCGAAGGAAGGCATGGGCGATGCTCCACAGAATTCAGTGCGGGCATTCTATCGCGCCGGCCAGCGTGCCCGCTTCCCGTGGTGCCGGGCGTCGCAGCAACGGCATCCCGCCGCTGGCTCGGCGATAATGGGCCATGAACGTGCAACGCTCCCCCTCGCGCGCGGTGGCCTGGATGGTCGCCGCGGTCGCCTGCTTCTCCCTGATGGACGCCGGCATGAAGCAGCTGGCGGCCAGCTATCCCACCCTGCAGGTGACCTTCCTGCGCGGCGCGGCGTCGTTGCCGTTCGTGCTGGTCTGGGTGCTGGTCAGCGCGGGCCCGCGGTCTCTGGTGCCACGTCGCTGGGGCCTGCATCTGCTGCGTGGCGCGCTGGGCATGGCGATGATCGGCTGCTTCGTGTTCGCGTTGCGCGATCTGCCACTGTCCACCGCCTACACCATCTACTTCGTCGCGCCGCTGCTGATCGCGGCCCTGTCGGTGCCGCTGCTGGGCGAACGGGTCGGACCGCGTCGCTGGGTGGCCATCGGCATCGGCCTGGTCGGCGTGCTGGTGGTGCTGCGGCCCGGCGTGGATGGGTTCATCTCGGTGCCGGGCCTGATGGTGCTGGCCGCGGCCACCGCCTACGCCGTTGCCGCGATCACGGTCAGCCTGCTGACCCGTACCGACACCTCGCAGTCGATGGTGGTCTGGTTCCTGGTCATCATGGCGATCGGCGCGGGCCTGCTGGCGATTCCCGGCTGGAGGCCGCTGCTGCTGGCGCACGCGCCGCTGATCGCAGGCATGGGGCTGGCCGGTGCGCTGGGTCAGATCGCCTTGACCAAGGCCTTCCAGCTGGGCGAGGCATCCATGATCGCGCCCCTGGAGTACAGCGGCCTGGTCTGGGTGATCGGATGGGATCTGGCTTTCTGGGGGCAGTTGCCGGACGGCTACACCTGGGTGGGGGCGGCGATCATCGTGGCGTCGGGCCTGTACCTGCTGCACCGCGAGCGGGTGAACCGCCAGCAGCCGCCGAAGCCGCTGGATCATCCCTGAACCGGTTTGGCCGGGAGCGGGGTCAGAGCCCCTGCCGGAGGAGGCGTCTTAGAACCAAAAGGAATAACATTCTGGTCCATGGCGCGGGCGCGCGACCGCCGGCGCTGGTAGGCTGCACGCCCCCTTCTGTCGCCTGCCGGTGAGCCGCTCCCGTGATCGAGTTCCAGCGCCTGCACAAATCCTATGCCGTTGCCGGCCGCGCGGTCAGCGCGCTGCAACCGCTGGACCTGACCATCGAGGCCGGCGAGGTCTTCGGCATCATCGGTCATTCCGGTGCCGGCAAATCGACGCTGATCCGCATGATCAACCGCCTGGAAGAGCCTTCCGGTGGCCGACTGCTGATCGGCGGCGAGGACATCACCACGCTGGATGCCGACGGCCTGCGCTCGCTGCGTCGGCGAATCGGCATGATCTTCCAGCACTTCAACCTGCTGTCCTCGCGCACGGTGGCGGGCAACGTCGCCTTCCCGCTGGAGCTGGCCGGTACACCGAAGGCGGAGATCGACAGCCGGGTGGCCGAACTGCTGCAGACCGTCGGCCTGCAGGCACACGCACAGAAGTACCCGGCGCAGCTGTCCGGAGGCCAGAAGCAGCGCGTGGGCATCGCCCGTGCCCTGGCCACCCGTCCGCAGATCCTGCTGTGCGACGAGGCCACCAGTGCTCTCGACCCGCAGACCACCGCGTCGGTGCTGGCGCTGCTGTCGAAGATCAACCGCGAGCTGGGCCTGACCATCGTGCTGATCACCCACGAGATGGATGTGATCCGCCGCGTCTGCGACCGGGTGGCGGTGCTCGATGCCGGCCAGCTGGTGGAGACCGGTCCGGTCACCCAGGTGTTCCTGCATCCGCAGCATCCCACCACCCGCCGTTTCGTCAGCGAATCGGAGCATGTGGACGAAGGAACGCTGCACCGTGATTTCGACGCCGTGAGTGGGCGCATCGTGCGCCTGACCTTCCTCGGTGGCGATACCTACGAACCCCTGCTGGGCAGCATCGCGCGCCAGACCGGGGTCGATTACAACATCCTGTCCGGGCGTATCGACCGGATCAAGGACACGCCGTATGGCCAACTGGTCGTGGCCCTGGTCGGTGGCGATCACGCCGCCGCGCAGGCCGCGTTCGTGGCCGCTGGCGTGCATGTCGAGGAACTGCGTCGATGATCATTGCTGCTGCGGACGGATTCTTCCGCCACCTGGACGCCGGCAAGTGGGCCGATATCGGCCAGGCCACCATCGACACTCTGCTGATGCTGGCCGGTTCGCTGCCCCTGACCCTGGCCATCGGGCTGCCGCTGGGCGTGCTGCTGTACCTGTTCGGTGCGCCGCAGATGAAGCGTCGTCCGTTCGCCTATGGCGTGCTGGCGCTGGTGGTCAACCTGCTGCGCTCGGTGCCCTTCATCATCCTGATGATCGTGCTGATTCCGGTGACGCTGTTCATGATGGGAACGTCGCTGGGTGTTCGCGGCGCGATCGTGCCCCTGGTGATCGGTGCCGCACCGTTCTATGCGCGGCTGGTGGAAACCGCGCTGCGCGAAGTGGACCGTGGGGTGATCGAGGCGACCCAGGCGATGGGCGCAACCACATGGCAGCTGGTCACCCGTGTGCTGCTGCCGGAAGCGCGGCCGGGCCTGATCGCAGGTGCCACGGTCACGACCGTTGCGCTGATCGGCTTCACCGCCATGGGCGGTGCGATCGGCTCGGGCGGCCTGGGCGATCTGGCGTTCCGTGATGGCTACCAGCGTTCGCACACCGACGTCGCCCTGGTGACCGTGGTGCTGCTGCTGGTGCTGGTGCAGCTGCTGCAGATGCTCGGCGACCGGCTGGTCGCACATTACACCCGCTGGTAAGTGGTCCGTCCGCCGGGCTGGGCCCGGCGCTACCCTGCCACGCGGACGTTCCCGTAGCGCCGGGCCATGCCCGGCGGGGCCATCTCACCGTGCGTTTGGCACTTCGTAGCCCAGTTTGCCGACCTGGTCCGGGCGCTGCGGCACCCGCTTGAGCTTGTCGGTATTCACTCCGTACTCGTCGCGCAGGCGCTCGGCCAGCTCCTTGTACAGCGTCTTGTCCATGTCAGGCCGGCGGGCAAAGATCCACGCCATCTCGCGGCCCGGATAGCCGATCAGTGCCCAGGAGTAATCCGGCGCCACTTCCAGAACGCGCGAATGGGTCGGCACCACGCGGTAGAACCAGGTCCGCCAGCCATGGTTGCCGCTGTCCGGGTCGACGCTGGCACGCGCGCGGATCTCCTGTTGCGGTTCGCTGAAACCGTTGCGGTAGCGGTAGGTGATGGCAACCTTGTGGTCGTCGCGCAGCGCGTACTCGTTGACGCTGGCAACGTGACCGCGCTCGACGAAGTTCGGCACGCGGCCGATCACGTACCAGGTGCCCATGAAACGTTGCAGGTCGATCGGCGCGTTCGGATCGGGGGCGCGGGGCGCCGCGGCACGCGGCGACGGCGGATCGCTGGCAGCCAGCGCCGGGCCCGCCAGGGACAGGGCCAGCAGCACGGCGCAGAGCGGGCGGATCGAAGTCATGCGGGAGCGGGCTCCAGTGGGCTTGCACGCGCATGGTCGACTGTGTGCACGCGGTCCGTCAATGGTGTCGCAGCGTATGAGAAGGCCCTTGCCCAAGCTGTGTTGCATTGTCCACCGGAGAAACCCGCATGAGCGCACGCCTCACACGCCGCCCCTCGACTGAACGCGTCAGCGAACGCGCCGATCCGCGCCTGCTGCGGGGTGTACAGCACCTGGCACTGGCCGGCGTCGCACTGGTCCTGGTGTGGCCGGCCGCCCGTGGCAGCAATGCCTGGCTGGGTTGGCTGCCCCTGTGGCTGATCGGCATGCCGCTGGTGGCCTGGTGGGCGTTGCTGCGCTGCCCATTGCCGTCGCTGCGGCGGCGGTCGTCGCGTCGTACCGGTGGACAGGCGCGCCGCCGGAGCGCAGCCGGCGCGCGCGGCCGGCGCGGCGCGTCGGCGGCGGCCTGACCTTCGACACGGGGGCGGTGTCCGGATCCGTGCTAGCGTTCCACGGCTTATGACTGCCTGGAGCTGCAATGTCACGACTCGCTTCCGCCTGCCTGCTGGCCGGCATGATGACCGCTGCCTCGGTGGGGACCGCCGTGGCTGCTGAAGATACCGACCGTTATGCCTGGCTGGAGGACGTCACCGGCGACAAGCCGCTGTCCTGGGTCAAGGAACAGAACGCCAAGGCCGAGGCGCGCCTGGCGCAGACTCCGGCCTTCAGGCAGATGGAGGCCAGCATCCGTGAGGTGCTCGATTCGGATGCCAAGATTCCCGGCGTGCAGAAGATCGGCGACTACTACTACAACTTCTGGAAGGACAAGCAGCACGAACGTGGCCTGTGGCGGCGCACCACCCTGGCCGAGTACCGCAAGGCCTCGCCACAGTGGGAAACCGTGCTTGACCTGGACGCACTGAACAAGGCCGAGGGCGAGAACTGGGTCTGGCACGGCGCCGACTGCCTGCGCCCGGACTACAGCCGCTGCCTGATCGCGCTGTCACGCGGCGGCGCGGATGCCGATGTCACCCGCGAGTTCGATCTGTCGACGAAGCGCTGGATCGAGGATGGCTTCTTCCGTCCCGAGTCGAAGGGCGGCCTGAACTGGATCGATCGCGATACCGTGTTCGTCTACACCGATTTCGGTGCCGGCACCATGACCACCTCCGGTTACCCGCGCGTGGCCAAGCTGTGGAAGCGTGGGACGCCGATGTCGTCGGCCAGCGTGGTGTACGAAGGCAAGCCGGAGGACATGTACATCGCGGCGATGCACGATGACACCCCGGGCTTCGAGCGCAACCTGGTCAGCCGCACGCTGGCGTTCTACAACAATGAGGTCTACCTGCGCGGCGACGATGGCACGCTGACCAAGATCGATGCGCCGAACTCCGCCGAGAAGGGCCTGCACAAGCAGTGGCTGACCCTGGAGCTGCGCGACGCCTGGACCGTGGGTGGCAAGACGTACGCGTCCGGCTCGCTGCTGGCGACCCGGCTCGATGACTTCCTGGCCGGCAAGCGTGACTTCGAGGTCCTGTTCACCCCGACCGCGACCACCTCGCTGGCCGGTGCGACCTGGACCAAGAACCACCTCGTCCTGAACGTGCTGGACGATGTGAAGAATCGCCTGTCCGTGCTGACCCCGGGCGCCAATGGCTGGCAGAAGAGCGCATTTGTCGGCGCGCCGGCATTCGGCACTCTGGCCGTGGGCGCAGTGGACAGCGACGACAGCGATGCGGTCTGGCTGACTGCCACCGACTATCTGACGCCGACCACCCTGGCTTTGGCCGAGATCGGCAAGGCACCGGAAACGCTGAAGACCATGCCGGCCTTCTTCAATGCCGAGGGCAAGGTGATCGAGCAGCACTTCGCCACCAGCAAGGATGGCACCCGCGTGCCGTACTTCGTGGTGCATGCCAAGGACATGAAGCTGGACGGCTCCAATCCGACCCTGCTGTACGGCTACGGCGGTTTCGAGATTTCGCTGACACCCGGCTATTCCGGTGGCATGGGCCGCGCCTGGCTGGAGAAGGGCGGTGTGTACGTGGTCGCCAACATCCGTGGTGGCGGTGAGTACGGCCCACGCTGGCACCAGGCGGCGCTGAAGCAGAATCGTCACAAGGCCTACGAGGACATGGCCGCGGTGGCACAGGATCTGGTCAAGCGCAGGATCACCAGTGCCAGGCACCTGGGCGTGCAGGGCGGCAGCAACGGCGGCCTGCTGACCGGCAACATGCTGACGCAGTACCCGGAGCTGTTCGGTGCGGTGGTGGTGCAGGTTCCGCTGCTGGACATGAAGCGCTACAGCCATCTGCTGGCCGGCGCGTCGTGGATGGCCGAGTACGGCAACCCCGATACCAGCGACTGGGAGTTCATCAAGACCTTCTCGCCGTACCACCTGTTCGACGCGAAGAAGAACTACCCGCCGGTGCTGTTCACCACCTCCACCCGTGATGACCGCGTGCATCCGGCCCATGCCCGCAAGATGGCGGCGAAGATGATCGACGCCGGCAAGGATGTGACCTACTACGAGAACATCGAAGGTGGTCATGGCGGCGCAGCCAACAACGCGCAGGCCGCGCACATGGCGGCCCTGGCCTACAGCTTCCTGTGGGAGCGCCTGGGCGGTAAATGACGAAATGAAGAACGCCGCCCCCGGGCGGCGTTTTTCATGGGCGGCGCTGCGCGCTCGCCGGGCATGGCCCGGCGCTACCGGAAATGTTGCAGCCCGCGCGCGATGCGCTCCACCGCTTCCTGCAGCCGCGGGATCTCCTGGGTATAGGCCAGGCGCACATGCTGGTTGGCGCGGTGGAAGCCGAAATCCAGGCCCGGGGTAAAGGCCACATGCTCGGTTTCCAGGAAGTGCGCGCAGAACGCCTGGGCATCATCGGTGAACGCACTGACATCGGCGTACAGATAGAACGCGCCCTGCGGCTCCACCTCGATGCGGAAGCCCAGCTCACGCAGCGCCGGCAACAGGAAATCGCGACGCCGGCGGAAGGCCTCCCGTCGCTGTTCGAAGATCGCCATCGATTCATCGGTGAAACAGGCCAGGGCTGCATGCTGGGCGATGCTCGACGCACTGATGTACAGGTTCTGCGCCAGCTTCTCCAGTTCGGGCACCGCTGCGGGCGGCGCCACCAGCCAGCCCAGGCGCCAGCCGGTCATGCCGAAGTACTTCGAGAAACTGTTCAGTACGAACGCGCTGTCATCGACCTGCAATACGCTGGCGGCGTCCACGCCGTAGGTCAGGCCGTGATAGATCTCGTCCACCACCAGGTGCCCGCCGCGTGCGTGCAGTGCGCGTGACAGCGCCGCAAGTTCATCGGCCGACAGCACCGTGCCGGTGGGGTTGGCCGGCGAGGCGACGAGTGCGCCGACGCTGTCCGTGTTCCAGTGCTGTTGCACCAGCGAGGGTGTGAGCTGGTAAGCGGTCTGTGGACCGACCGGGACCAGCTGTGCGGCACCTTCCACCAGGCGCAGGAAATGCCGGTTGCAGGGATAGCCGGGATCGGCCAGCAGCCAGTGCCGGCCCGGGTCGACCAGCAGGCTGCTGGCCAGCAGCAGCGCGCCGGAGCCGCCAGGAGTGACCAGGATGCGTTCCGGATCCACATCCAGCCGGTAACGGCTGCGATAGAAACCGCTGATCGCCTGGCGCAGCGCAGGCAGGCCGCGTGCGGCGGTGTAGCGCGTGTGCCCGGCGGCCAGGGCCGCCTGGCCGGCACGCACCACCGGCCCGGCCGTGGTGAAGTCCGGTTCGCCGATCTCCAGGTGGATGACATCGTGGCCGGCCTGTTCCAGCGCCTGCGCGCGGGCCAGCAGGGACATCACGTGGAAAGGAGCGATTTCATGGCTGCGCCGGCTGTAGACCGGCGGGTGGGGCAGGGTACTCATGCGCCCATGGTACGCCGACCGCTGCCAGCGGACCCGCACCGTGACGACCTGCAGGGTTGTGGTGCCGACGGGATTGGGGTCAGATCGCTGTTAGGGGAAAGGGAACCGATCCCGTCGAAGACCATTGCATTGAAGCGCCTGGAGCCTTATCTCATGAAGTCCACCCTCTGCCTGTTGCTCGCCAGCCTGATGACCAGCACCGCTACCGCCGCCCCCCTGCCTGTTCCGCCGGACGCCGCCCGGCATCCGCACGAGGTCAAGGCCCCGTTCGGCGCGACCCGCAACGACGACTATTACTGGCTGCGTGACGACAAGCGCGCGAACAAGGACATGCTGGCCTACCTGCAGGCCGAGAACGCCTATGCCGACCAGGTGCTGGCGCCGTTGAAGCCGCTGGAAGACGCGCTGTACAAGGAAATCGTCGGCCGCATCAAGCAGGATGATTCCAGCGTGCCGGCGCGCGAGCGCGGCTACTGGTACTACAGCCGCTTCGAGACCGGGCAGGACTACCCGATCCACGCACGCCGCAAGGGCAGCATGGATGCCGCCGAAGAAGTGCTGCTGGACGTCAACGCAATGGCCGCCGGCAAGGGCTACTTCAATGTCGGCTCGATGGAAGTCAGCCAGGACAACCAGCTGCTGGCCTGGGCCGACGATGACGTGGGCCGTCGCCAGTACACGATCCGCTTCAAGGACCTGCGGACCGGGCAGGTGCTGCCCGACGTGATCACCGGCAGTTCCGGCGACCTGGTCTGGGCCGACGACAACCGCACCGTGCTGTACGTCGAGAACGATCCGGAAACGCTGCTGACCGTGCGCGTGAAAAAGCACGTGCTGGGCACCCCGGCCAGCGCCGACACCGTCGTCTACGAAGAGAAGGACGACAGCTTCTACATGGGCATCGGCCGCACCCGCGACGACCGCTTCATCACCATCGGCGTGCACAGTACTGTGTCGTCGGAAGAGCGCTACGCGCCGGCCAGCGACCCGACCACGTTCACCGTGCTGGCGCCACGCCAGCGCGACGTCGAGTACGACGCCGACCACTACGATGGCCGCTGGGTGATACGTACCAACGACAGTGCAAAGAACTTCAAACTGGTCACCGCACCGACCGATGCCACCTCGCGTGTGCAGTGGAAGGACTGGATCGCGCATGACGATGCGGTGTTCATCGAAGGCTTCGAGCTGTTTGATGGCTTCACCGCCATTGCCGAGCGCTCTGAAGGCCTGGAGCGCATCCGCCTGCTGTTCAAGGATGGCCGCAGCGACTACGTGAAGGCCGATGAGCCGGCGTATTCCATGGGCCTGGGCGACAACACCGAGGCCGATACGCCGTGGCTTCGCTACGTCTACACCTCGATGACCACCCCGACCACCGTGTTCGAGCTGAACACCGCCACCGGCGAGCGCCGCCAGCTGAAGGTGCAGCCGGTGATCGGCTATGACGCATCGAAGTACGAAACCGAACGCGTCTGGATCACCGCGCGCGATGGCGTGAAGGTGCCGGTGTCGCTGGTCTACCGCAAGGGCTACCAGAAGGACGGCAAGGGCGCGCTGTTCCAGTACGCCTACGGCAGCTACGGCATGTCGATGGACCCGTACTTCAACCAGACGGCAGTGAGCCTGCTCGATCGCGGCGTGGTGTATGCCATCGCCCACATCCGCGGTGGCCAGGAGATGGGCCGCGACTGGTACGAGAACGGCAAGCTGCTGCACAAGCAGAACACCTTCAACGACTTCATCGACGTTACCCGTGGACTGGTGGCGCAGGGCTGGGCGGCGAAGGATCGCGTGGCCGCGTCCGGTGGCAGTGCCGGTGGCCTGCTGATGGGGGCGGTGGCCAACCAGGCGCCGCAGGACTACCGGGTGATGGTGGCGCAGGTGCCGTTCGTGGACGTGGTCACCACCATGCTGGATCCGACCATCCCGCTGACCACCAACGAGTACGACGAGTGGGGCAACCCGGAGCAGAAGCAGTACTACGACTACATGCTCTCCTACTCGCCCTACGACAATGTCAGGAAGCAGGATTATCCGGCGCTGTTCGTCGGTACCGGCCTGTGGGATTCGCAGGTGCAGTACTGGGAACCGGCCAAGTGGGTGGCCAGGCTGCGCGACGACAACACTGGCCATTACCCGATCCTGTTCCGCACCAACATGGAGGCCGGCCATGGCGGCAAGTCGGGTCGCTTCCAGCGTTACCGCGAGCTGTCCGAATCGTATGCCTTCGTGCTGCAGCAGCTGGGTATCGCAGCACCGTGATCGCGGCGGGGTGCCGGGCGTTGCCGGGCACCCCGAACCGTTATCCTTGCGGTCATGAGCCTGCCTGAACCGCCTGCCGCCCAGGACGCAGCCCCGACCCGCCGGCCGGTGCGTTTCCGCTGGGCATGGTGGCTGCTCGCCTATGTCAGTCTCGGTACCGGCATTGTCGGCATCTTCGTGCCGGGGCTGCCGACAACCGTATTCATCCTGATCTCGGCATGGGCCGCCTCGCGCGGCTCCGAGCGGCTGCATGCCTGGCTGCTGCAGCATCCGCGCTTCGGGCCGGCCATCAGCAACTGGCAGGCGCATGGCGCGGTCAGCCGCTACGGCAAATGGATGGCCACGATCACCATGGCGGTCTGCGCCGGGATCATGCTGTGGTGCGTGCCGATCGCCTGGGTGAAGTGGTTCTCCATCGGCAGCATGACCGTGGTGGCGATCTGGCTGTGGACGCGGCCGCTGCCGCCGCAGGACTGACCCTTCCGCCGGGCATGGCCCGGCGCTGCCATGGGGGCCGTACCCTCCACCAACCGCTCAGCCGGCAGTGGCTATACTCGGGGCATGAAGATTCCCCATCGAAACGCCATCCTGATTCCGCTGGCAGCGGCCTCGCTGCTGTTCCTGTCCGCCTGCGGCAACAAGGGCCCGCTGGTGCTGCCGCAGAAGCCGGTGCCGGTGGAAGAGACCGTCGAGCCGGCCACCGATGCCGACGGCGAAGCAACCCCGCCTGCCACCCAGGACACGGGTGACGGCAGTCCGTCGGTGACCCCGGACCCGGTGAAGCAGGTGGACGACGGGAATGAGTAAGACCGGTTCCATCGCGCTGCGTTTCAGCAAGATGCACGGCGCGGGTAACGATTTCGTAGTGATCGACCTGCGCGACGGCACCGCGCCGCCCACGCCACAGCTGGCCGCGCGCCTGGCCGACCGCCACACCGGCGTGGGCTGCGACCAGATCCTGACCATCGAGGCCCCGCGCGTCGAAGGCTCGGTCGCCTCGTACCGGATCTGGAACGCCGATGGCTCCAATTCCGAGCAGTGCGGCAACGGCGCGCGCTGCATCGCGGCCTGGCTGGTGCGCGAGGGCAGTGCCCAGGGCGATGCATTCGTCATCGACAGCCCACTGGCCAGCCATGCGGTGCAGGTGCTGGGCCAGGGCCAGTATGCGGTGACCATGGGCGTACCCGCATTCGAACCTGCCAGCGTGCCGCTGGTCGGCTTTGCCCACCCGCGCGAGGAGTATCTGCTGCCGCTGCAGGGCGAGAGCGTGCGGTTTGCTGCGGTGTCGATGGGCAATCCGCATGCCGTGATCGAGGTGGGCCTGATCGATGCGGCGCCGGTCGAGCGCGTCGGCGCGCTGCTGCAGCAGCATGCCTCGTTCCCGAAGTCGGTGAACGTGGGTTTCACCCAGGTCATCGCGCCGGACCATGCGCGGTTGCGCGTGTTCGAGCGGGGCGTCGGCGAGACCCTCGCCTGCGGCAGCGGCGCCTGTGCAGCCGCAGTCACCCTCATGCAGCGCGGTCGCCTGCAGCGCGATGCACGCATCAGCCTGCCCGGCGGCGAACTGCGCATCCAGTGGCCGGGCGAGGGGCAGCCCGTGGTGATGGCCGGCCCCACCGCATTCGTCTTCGAAGGGGAGTGGATCGCATGACTGAGACCGTCGACAAGCTCGGGGCCCACGAAGTCGCTGCCTGGTTGCGGCGCCATCCGGCCTTCCTCAAGCAGTTTCCGGACCTGGCGCTGACCCTGGTGGTGCCGCGCGATGATGGCCCGACTGCATCGCTGGCCAGCTACCAGCTGGAGCTGCTGCGGGAAAAGAACCGCGAGCTGGCGCGACGGTTGGCCGATCTGGGCGCGACCGCCCAGGTCAACGAACGGCTGGCGGTGCGCACCCACCAGCTGACGCTGGCACTGATGAAGCAGGGCAGTGCCGCCGATACCCTGCGTGCGATGGCCGCCTCGCTGCAGGAGGATTTTGCGGGTGATCTGGTGCGGCTGGTCGTGCACGTGCCGGTGGCCGGGCTGGAACAGGCTGAATGGCTGCAGGTCATCGCGGCCGACGATCCACGCCTGGGCCCCTTCCGTGATTGCCTGAAAGACGGTGAGCCGATCTGCGGCCGCCTGCAGCCGGAAAAGAACGCGGTGCTGTATGGCGCGCGCAGTGAGGAGGTGCAGACCACCGCCCTGCTGCCGCTGCCGGGTGTAGGCCTGATCGCGGTCGGCAGCCATGACCCGAACCGCTTCTATCCGGGCATGGGCACGCTGTTCCTGCGCATGATGGGCGAGGCCCTGGCCACCGGCCTCAAGCGCTTCCAGGACTGAGCGGAGCGCGGCGGCGATGAGCGCGGTCATGGCGTTCCTGCAGCACCTGCAGGTGGAACGGCGGATGTCGGCGCATACGCTGGACGCCTACCGTCGCGACCTGGATGCGCTGGCGGCATGGGCCGAGCCGCGGGGCGTGCCGGTGGAGGCGCTGGATGCGGACGCCGTGCGACAGTTCGTCGCCGATGAACATCGCCGGGGCCTGTCGGCCAAGAGCCTGCAGCGGCGGCTGTCTGCCTGCCGCAGCTTCTATGCGTGGCTGCTCCGGCATGGCCGCATCGAGGTCAGTCCAGCAGCAACGCTGAAGGCACCGCGAGCGCCGCGCAGGCTGCCGCAGGTGCTCGACGCCGATGAAGCAGTGCAACTGGTCGAACTGGAACCGGAAGGCGAGCTGGGGCGACGCGACCGCGCGCTGCTGGAGCTGTTCTATTCCTCCGGCCTGCGCCTGAGCGAGGTCTGCGCATTGACCTGGCGTGACCTGGATTTTGCCAGCGGACTGGTCAACGTGATGGGCAAAGGCAACCGCCAGCGTCGGGTACCGTTCGGCAAGCCGGCGCGCGAGGCACTGCTCGCCTGGCGCAGCGAAAGCGGCGGCGCCCCGGCCACCCCGGTGTTTCCGGGCCGCAACGGGCCGATCAGCCAGCGCGCGGTGCAGATCCGCATCCGCCAGCTGGCGCAGCGGCAAGGGCTGTTCAAGCACGTGCATCCGCACATGCTGCGGCACAGCTTCGCCAGCCACATCCTCGAGTCGTCCGGCGACCTGCGCGGCGTGCAGGAACTGCTGGGGCACGCCGACATCGCCACCACGCAGATCTACACCCATCTGGATTTCCAGCACCTGGCCAAGGTCTACGACGCTGCGCATCCGCGCGCCAAGCGCCGCCGGTAGCGCCAATCCACGCCCTGCGGCAGTGGTAGCGCCGGGCCATGCCCTGATGCGGTGGTAGCGCCGGGCCATGCCCGGCGGATGCAGCGGCCGCTGGCGCCCGAGCCCTGAACGGCAGCCATCCGCGCAGGCTTGATCGGCCCCGGCGCTGTCCCCATGTCCCGGGAACAGCTATCGGAGGCCGCATGGACCCCAGTCAGAACCCCAACGTTTTCCACGCCACCACCATCGTCTGCGTGCGTCGCGGCGAGCATGTGGCCATTGCCGGCGACGGCCAGGTCACGCTCGGCCACACCGTGATGAAGGGCAATGCGCGCAAGGTGCGCCGGCTGGGTCGCGATGGCCAGGTGCTGGCCGGTTTCGCCGGCGCGGCCGCCGATGCCTTCACCCTGTTCGAGCTGTTCGAGGCCAAGCTGGAAAAGCACGGCCAGCTGCAGCGTGCCGCCGTCGAGCTGGCCAAGGACTGGCGCACCGAGCGTCGCCTGGGCAAGCTGGAAGCACTGCTGGCCGTGGCCGACAAGGAAACCTCGCTGATCATCAGCGGTACCGGCGACGTGATCGAGCCGGAAGACGGCATCATCGCCATCGGTTCCGGCGGTTCCTACGCGCTGTCGGCGGCCCGCGCGCTGATGGCGCACACGGCGCTGGATGCGCGCACCATCGCCAGTGAAGCGATCAACATCGCGGGCGACATCTGCATCTACACCAACCGCAACGTGGTGGTCGAGGAGCTGTGACGCTCCCTGATCCGCCGGGCATGGCCCGGCGCTACCGGCCGGGCCGTCTGGTTCCGGTGTCATCGACAACGCATTCGTGAGCCCATCCATGTCGAAGATCGAAGTTTCCTCCGCCACCATGACGCCGCGCGAGATCGTGCAGGAGCTGGATCGGCACATCGTTGGCCAGCATGACGCCAAGCGCGCCGTGGCCATCGCCCTGCGCAACCGCTGGCGCCGCATGCAGCTGCCGGCCGAGCTGCGCAACGAGGTCATGCCGAAGAACATCCTGATGATCGGCCCGACCGGCGTCGGCAAGACCGAGATCGCGCGTCGCCTGGCCACGCTGGCCAATGCGCCGTTCGTGAAGGTCGAAGCGACCCGTTTCACCGAGGTCGGCTACGTCGGCAAGGACGTCGAACAGATCATCCGCGATCTGGCCGATACGGCGGTCAAGCTGTACCGCGAGCAGGCCAAGGTGCGCGTGCGCACCCAGGCCGAAGAACGTGCTGAAGACCGCATCCTCGACGCGCTGCTGCCACGCCGCAGCGGTGGCATCGGTTTCGACCCGGAAGTGGCGCGCAACGAGCCGTCGGCACAGGACAACGAAACCCGCATCAAGTTCCGCAAGATGCTGCGCAATGGCGAGCTGGACGAGCGCGAGATTGAACTGGATCTGGCCGCCAACGTCAGCATGGACATCATGACGCCGCCGGGCATGGAGGAGATGGGCCAGCAGCTGAAGTCCATGTTCGCCAATCTCGGCGGTGGTGCCAAGGCGCACAAGCGCACCTTGACCATCAAGGCGGCACGCCCGCTGCTGCTGGAGGAAGAAGCCGGCAAGCTGGTCAACGAGGACGATATCCGCACTGCGGCGATCGAAGCCTGCGAGCAGCATGGCATCGTCTTCATCGACGAGATCGACAAGGTTGCCAAGCGCGGTGACAACGTGGGGGGTGGCGACGTCTCGCGCGAAGGCGTGCAGCGCGATCTGCTGCCGCTGGTGGAAGGCTCGAACGTGTCGACCAAGTACGGCACGATCAAGACCGACCATATCCTGTTCATCGCTTCCGGTGCCTTCCATCTGGCCAAGCCGAGCGATCTGATTCCGGAGCTGCAGGGTCGTTTCCCGATCCGCGTGGAACTGGGCGCGCTGAGCAAGGGTGATTTCGTGCGCATCCTGACCGAGCCGAAGGCGGCGCTGACCAAGCAGTACGAAGCGCTGCTGGCCACCGAAGGCGTCAAGGTCAGCTTCACTGCCGACGCCATCGACCGCCTGGCCGAGATCGCCTTCCAGGTGAACGAGCGCCAGGAGAACATCGGTGCCCGCCGCCTGCATACGGTACTGGAGCGCCTGCTGGATTCGCTCAGCTACGAAGCGCCTGACCGCGATGGCGAGACCCTGGCCATCGACAGCGCCTACGTCGATGCGCATCTGGGTGAACTGGTGCAGGATCCGGACCTGAGCCGCTACATCCTGTAACGCAGAAGGCCGCCGAAAGGCGGCCTTCTTGTTTGAGGGATCCGACCCCTGTGCGCTCAGGCCTCCGGCAACGGCGCAGGTACGGTGCCCGGCTCGAACACGCCTTCCTTCACGTAGGCGGCCAGGGTCATGTCCAGCGCGAGCATGCCGTCGCGCTTGAGATCCATCAGATCCGGCTCGACCATCGCGCCATGCAGCACCCCCAGCACGGTCGCGTGCAGCATGCGCGCGGCGATCTTCGGGTCGGCACCTTCGCGCAGCTGGCCCAGCGCCTGCGCGCGTCGCAGCGCACGCTCCATCCGGTCCAGCGCATCGCGGAAACCGGCCTGCTGGAGTTCGGTCAGCACCTTGGTATCGGCCGAAGCATCGCTGCGCAGCATGATCTCCATGGTCTTGCGCAGGCGCTCGTCTTCGGCCAGCTCGATGAAGGAATGGATCATCACTGCGCGCAGATCGTGCACCGGCGTATCGCGCTGCTCGGTGGAGGTGCGCTCCAGCTCCTGCATGAAAGGCAGGTGCACCCGTTCGATGATCGCGGCCAGCACCTCGCCCTTGTTCTTGAAGTGCCAGTACACGGCGCCGCGGGTATAGCCGGCGCGGGCACCGATCATCTCCAGCGTGGTACGGGCCACGCCATGTTCATGGAAACAGGCTTCGGCGGCGTCAAGGATGCCTTCCCGGGTTGCCTGGGTGTCCTCTTTGGTCTTGCGGGCCATGGGTACGAGTACGGGTGAAACGTGGCTGAATTGTACCTGTTTACAAACAAACAAGCATGTATGTATATTTCGCCTCCATCGTTCCCGTCGTATGCGTGGCTGTCCGGTTCCGGCACCCATGCCTGCCTGGGTGGCGTTGTTCGAGAGGCCTCAACCCGTTCCCGGGAAGTGTCCGACGTATCAGCGCCTGCTGAGATTTTTCCTTCCAAGAGCCTTCCCCATGTTGCTGAGCCGAATCCGTCCCTTTGCGCTGTCGCTGGCCATCGCCACGACCGTGGCCGCCTGTGGCGGCGAACCCCAGGCCCCCGAACAGGGGCCCGGCCAGGTCAGCGTGGTCACGCTGAAGTCCGAGACCGTGGGCCTGACCCGCGAGTTGCCGGGCCGGACCAATGCCTTCCTGGTGGCCGAAGTACGTCCGCAGGTCAGCGGCATCGTGGCCAAGCGCTTGTTTACCGAGGGCGGCATGGTCAAGGCCGGCGAGCCGCTGTACCAGCTGGATGACGCCAGCTACCGCGCCCAGGCCAACAGTGCCCGCGCACAGCTGGCCCGCGCCGAAGCCACGGCCAACGCCGCGCGCCTGAGTGCCAAGCGCATCACCGAGCTGGCCAAGGTTGATGCGGTCAGCCAGCAGGATCTGGAAAACGCCGTAGCCGCGCAGAAGCAGGCCGAGGCCGATGTCGGCGCCGCACGGGCTTCGCTGGATTCGGCCAACGTCACGCTGGGCTACGCGCGCATCACCGCGCCCATCAGCGGCCGCATCGGCAAGTCCAGCGTCACCCAGGGTGCGCTGGTGAACGCCGGCCAGGCCGACGCGCTGGCCACGGTGCAGCAGCTGGATCCGATCTATGTCGACCTCACCCAGTCTTCGGCCGAGCTGCTGCAACTGCGCCGCGAGCTGGCCGCCGGCCGCCTGCAGGACAACCAGCAGACGCCGGTCAGCATCCTGCTGGAAGACGGCAGCGCTTTCGAGCACAAGGGCACGCTGGAGTTCTCCGAAGTCAGCGTCGATCCGGCCACCGGCAGCTTCGGCCTGCGGGTCAAGGTGGAAAACCCCGATGGCCTGCTGATGCCGGGCATGTACGTGCGCGCGGTGATCGGTGGCGGCGTGCGCAGCGACGCGGTGCTGGTACCGATGCAGGGCATCGCCCGCGATGCCAAGGGTGACACCACGGCGATGGTGGTCGGCAAGGACAGCAAGGTCGAAGTCCGCCCGGTCAAGGTCAGCCGCACCATCGGCGACAAGTGGCTGGTCGAGGATGGCCTGAAGCCCGGCGACAAGGTCATCGTCGAAGGCCTGCAGAAGATCGGCCCCGGCATGCCGGTCAACGCCACCGAAAAGGGCGCCGCACCGGCCAAGCCGGCCGCTGCCCCGCCTGCGGCTCCGGCCGGCGACGCGAAGTAAGCGGAGAATTCCATGGCACGCTTTTTCATCGATCGACCCATCTTCGCGTGGGTCATCGCCATCATCATCATGCTCGCCGGCGGCCTGGCCCTGTTCAAGCTGCCGGTCTCGATGTATCCCAACGTCGCTCCGCCGGCGGTGGAAATCAGCGCCACCTACCCGGGTGCCTCGGCCAAGGTGGTCGAAGACTCGGTGACGCAGATCATCGAGCAGAACATGAAGGGCCTTGATGGCCTGATCTACTTCTCCTCCAACAGCTCGGCCAACGGCCAGGCGACCATCACCCTGACCTTCGAAAGCGGTACCAATCCGGACATCGCGCAGGTGCAGGTACAGAACAAGCTGCAGCTGGCCATGCCGCTGCTGCCGCAGGAAGTGCAGCGGCAGGGCATCAACGTGGCCAAGTCCAGCTCGGGCTTTCTGAACGTGATTGCGTTCGTCTCCGAAGACGGCAGCATGGATGCCAATGACATCGCCGATTACGTCGGCTCCAATGTCGTCGATCGCCTGAGCCGGGTCCCGGGCGTGGGCAACATCCAGGTCTTCGGCGGCAAGTACGCCATGCGCATCTGGCTGGACCCGAACAAGCTGCATACCTATGGCCTGTCGGTGCCGGAAGTGACCGCAGCGATCCAGGCACAGAACGCACAGGTGGCGATCGGCCAGCTGGGCGGCGCGCCCTCGGTGAAGGGCCAGCAGCTCAACGCCACGATCAATGCGCAGTCGCGCCTGCAGACGCCGGAGCAGTTCCGCAACATCGTCGTGCGCGGTGCGCAGGACGGTGCCGAACTGCGCCTGGGGGATGTCGCCCGCGTCGAGCTGGGCGCGGAGTCCTACGACTTCGTCACCCGCTACAACGGCCAGCCGGCCAGCGGCCTGGCCGTCACCCTGGCCACCGGCGCCAATGCGCTCGACACTGCCGCCGGCGTGGATGCTGCGCTGGACGACCTGAAGAACTTCTTCCCGGCCGGCCTGAAGGCCGAGATTCCGTACGACACCACGCCGTTCGTACGCGTGTCGATCAAGGGCGTCGTGCAGACCCTGATCGAAGCGATCGTGCTGGTGTTCGTGGTGATGTACCTGTTCCTGCAGAACTTCCGCGCCACCCTGATCCCGACCATCGCCGTGCCGGTGGTGCTGCTGGGCACCTTCGGCGTACTGGCGATGCTGGGCTTCTCGGTGAACATGCTGACCATGTTCGCGATGGTGCTGGCGATCGGCCTGCTGGTGGACGACGCCATCGTGGTGGTGGAGAACGTCGAGCGCATCATGTCCGAGGAGGGCCTGTCGCCGTTGGAGGCCACCCGCAAGTCGATGGGCCAGATCACCGGTGCACTGGTCGGCATCGGCCTGGTGCTGTCGGCGGTCTTCGTGCCGATGGCCTTCATGAGTGGCTCCACCGGCGTGATCTACCGGCAGTTCTCGGCCACGATCGTTTCGGCGATGGCCCTGTCGGTGCTGGTCGCGATCGTACTGACCCCGGCGCTGTGCGCCACCCTGCTCAAGCCGCTGAAGAAGGGCGAGCATCATGTCGCCCACCGCGGCCTGGCCGGTCGCTTCTTCAACGGCTTCAACCGGGGTTTCGACCGTACCAGCGAAAGCTACCAGCGTGGTGTACGCGGCATCCTGAACCGCCCGTGGCGCTTCATGGGCATCGTCGCCGCGCTGTTCGTGCTGATGGCGGTTCTGTTCGTGCGCCTGCCCAGCTCGTTCCTGCCCAATGAAGACCAGGGCGTGCTGATGGCGCTGGTGCAGGCCCCGGTCGGCGCCACCCAGGAACGTACCCTGGAGTCGATCGCGGCACTGGAGAACCACTTCCTGGAGAACGAGAAAGCGGCGGTCGAGTCGGTGTTCTCGGTGCAGGGCTTCAGCTTCGCCGGCATGGGCCAGAACGCGGGCATGGCCTTCGTCAAGCTGAAGGACTGGAGCGAGCGTGATGCCGACAACGGCGTGATGCCGATCACCGGCCGTGCCATGGCTGCGCTGGGTGGGATCAAGGACGCCTTCATCTTCGCCTTCCCGCCGCCGGCGATCCCCGAGCTGGGCACCGCGTCGGGCTACACCTTCTTCCTGAAGGACAACAGCGGCCAGGGCCACGATGCGCTGGTGGCCGCGCGTGACCAGCTGCTCGGCCTGGCGGCCGGCAGCAAGAAGCTGGCCAACGTCCGCCCGAACGGCCAGGAAGACACGCCGCAGTTCCGCATCGACATCGACGTGGCCAAGGCAACGTCGCTGGGGCTGTCGATCGCCCAGGTCAATACCACCCTGGCCACCGCATGGGGCAGCGCCTACATCGATGATTTCGTCGATCGTGGCCGCGTCAAGCGCGTGTTCGTGCAGGCCGACCAGCCGTTCCGCATGGTGCCGGAGGACTTCGATCTCTGGTCGGTGAAGAACGATAAGGGCGAGATGGTTCCGTTCAGCGCCTTCGCCAGCAAGCACTGGGATTACGGCTCGCCGCGCCTGGAGCGCTACAACGGCGTGTCGGCAATGGAAATCCAGGGCGAACCGGCCCCGGGGGTCGCCTCCGGTGACGCCATGGCCGAGATCGAGCAGCTGGCCAAGCAGCTGCCGGCGGGCTTCGGCATCGAGTGGACCGCGATGTCCTACCAGGAACGTCAGGCCGGCTCGCAGACCCCGCTGCTGTACACGCTGTCGCTGATGATCGTGTTCCTGTGCCTGGCCGCGATGTACGAAAGCTGGAGTGTTCCGACCGCCGTGCTGCTGGCCGCCCCGCTGGGTATCCTCGGCGCGGTGCTGGCCAATACCTTCAAGGGGCTGGAGCGCGACATCTACTTCCAGGTGGCGATGCTGACCACGGTGGGCCTGACCAGCAAGAACGCGATCCTGATCGTCGAGTTCGCCAAGGAGAACCTGGAGAAGGGGGCCGGCCTGATCGAATCGATCATGCATGCCGTGCGCGATCGCCTGCGTCCCATCGTGATGACCTCGCTTGCATTCGGCATGGGCGTGGTGCCGCTGGCGATCTCCACCGGTGCCGGTTCCGGCGCCAAGCAGGCCATCGGCATCGGCGTGCTGGGCGGCATGATCGTCGGCACCGCGCTGGGCGTGTTCTTCGTGCCGCTGTTCTTCGTGGTGGTGCAGCGCGTGTTCAAACGCAGGACCGCCGAGTGATGGAATCCGGCAGCGCCGGGCCATGCCCGGCGGATGCCTTACCGCGTAGCTGCCGGGAACGGCCCGGCGCTACCACCGTGACCCCCAAGGTGTCGCCATGAAAGTCTCTTCTCTTGCTGTATCCCTGGCCGCCGTGCTCACGGTCGCCGGCTGCTCCACCCTCGCGCCGAAGGACACGGCCGTTGCCCCGGCGATTCCTGCGCAGTGGCCGGCAGAGGCCACGCAGGGCCAGGTTGCCGATGTGGCCACGCTGGGCTGGCGTGACTTCTTCACCGATCCACGCCTGCAGCAGCTGATCGGCCAGGCGCTGGACAACAACCGCGACCTGCGCGTGGCCGTGCTCAATGTCGAGCGCGCACGCGGCCAGTACCGGGTGCAGCGCGCCGACCGGGTGCCGGGTGTGGCCATCACCGGGCAGATGGAGCGCACAGGTACGGATGCGGGAGTCACCGAGCAGTTCACTGCCGGCGTCGGTGTGGCCGAATTCGAACTGGACCTGTTCGGCCGCGTGCGCAACCTCAGCGAAGCAGCACTGCAGCAGTACTTCGCCATCGCCGCCAACCGCCGTAATGCACAGCTGAGCCTGGTGGCCGAGACGGCAACGGCGTGGCTGACCTACGGCGCCGACAGCCAGCAGCTGAAGATCGCCGAAGCGACATTGAAGACCTACGAGGATTCACTGCGCCTGGCAGAAGCACGCCATGAACGGGGCGGCAGTTCAGCACTGGAACTGACCCAGACCCGCACCCTGGTCGAAACCGCGCGCACCGATGCCGCACGCCTGCGCGGCCAGCTCGCGCAGGACCGCAATGCCCTGGCGTTGCTGGCCGGTGGCCAGGTCGACCCGGCTCTGCTGCCGGATGGCATCGAGCCGCAATTGCTGGCACTGGCCCCACCACCGGCCGGCCTGCCCAGCGACGTGCTGTTGCTGCGCCCGGACATCATGGCGGCCGAACACCAGTTGCTGGCCGCCAACGCCAACATCGGCGCTGCCCGCGCAGCGTTCTTCCCGAGCATTTCGCTGACAGGCAGCATCGGCAGCGGATCGAATGAACTGTCGAACCTCTTCGACAGCGGCACGCGCGTGTGGAGCTTCCTGCCGAAGATCACCCTGCCGATCTTCCAGGGCGGCCGTCTGCGTGCCAATCTCGACATAGCCAATGCAGATCGTGATATCGCATTGGCGCAGTACGAGAAGGCGATCCAGAACGGCTTCCGCGAAGCGGCGGATGCGCTGGCGATGAATGTCAGCCTGGATGAGCAGGTCAGCGCGCAGCAGCGTCTGGTCGACGCGGCCGAGCAGGCCAACCGGCTGTCGCAGGCGCGCTATGACGCCGGCCTGGACAGCTTCGTCAGCCTGCTCGACGCGCGTCGTACGGCCTACAGCGCGCAGCAGACGCGGCTGCAGGCGCAGCTGGCCCAGCAGGCGAACCGCATCACCCTGTACAAGGTGCTGGGCGGCGGCTGGCACGAACGCAGCTGACGGGACGCGCCGGGCAGGGCCCGGCGTGGATTCCGGTAGCGCCGGGTCATACCCGGCGCTTCGATCAGACATTCGCAGGGCCTGACGCAGGCCGCGCTGCGCGCTCGCCGGGCATGGCCCGGCGCTACCTGTCGGCGGGATTCCGGTAGCGCCGGGTCATACCCGGCGGCTTTTCGGTCAGATATTCGCAGGGCTCAGTGCTACCGCAGGGACCAGCGGCACCAGGCGAATGGATACTCGTCCAGCTGAACCGCCAGCCCCGCACGAACGGGATTGCCAAGGATGTACAGCGCATGGCGCCTGATTGCATCTTCAGTGCGCACCGCATGATCGAAGTAGCTCGGCTGCCATAGCGGCGTCTGCACGCCAAATTGCTGCCCCAACAGCCTGCTGCTGCGTGATTTCAGCGTTCCCATCAGGCGCGCAAGTGTTCCATCACGGAGTTGCACCAGCCAATGCAGATGATCGGGCATGACGACCCATGCGAATGAATGGCTGAGTCCCATGTGTTCGACGTAGCGAAGCGAATCCACAAGGCATGCAGCACCACGGGGATCCGCAAAAACACGCCGACGTTGCCGCACGACGGTCGTGAGCACATAGTAGCCTTCGATGCGCGAATCGCGGCCGCGCGTTAGGTGACGACTGGACATGCAGCCAGTCTGTGCCGGAGAGATGCATGCGTTCATCAGCGATTGCCGATGAACCAGGTGGGGAACCGCCGTGCTGCAGCTTCACCTTGAGGAGCCGCGCTGCGCGCTCGCCGGGCATGGCCCGGCGCTACCCGTCGGTGGGATTGCGGTAGCGCCGGGTCATACCCGGCGGCCCTTCCATCAGGTGTTCGCAGGTCGTCAGGGCTACACCGCTTCGTCATCACGGCGCACCGTGTGGCAGGCCCGCACACGGGCCAGCGCGTCGCCGGCTTCGCGTGCCATCCGCTCATACTCGGCGCGGATCTCTTCCAGCCGCTGCTCGTCCAGTTCTTCCAGATCCAGCAGTTCGTTGTTGGCTTCCGCGGTGGCGCGGATCAGTTCGTCCAGCTTGATCTGCATCGCCGCAGTATCGGCGTTCTGCGTGTGCTGGATCAGGAAGACCATCAGGAAGGTGATGATGGTGGTGCCGGTGTTGATGACCAGCTGCCAGGTGTCGTTGAAACCGAACACCGGGCCGGAGATGCCCCACACCACCACGATGGCTACTGCGACCAGAAAGGTCCACGGAGAGCCGGTGGCGGCCGCGGCCTTCTTGGCGATGGTATTGAACAGGTTTCTTGCTTTCATCGACGTCGTCCCGCTGGGGTGACGTGATGATCGGCGTGTGGCCGTGCAGCCTGCGTGCAGCAGTCCTGCTCAGGCGCGCAGCCGCGGAGCGTCCTGCAGGCGCACGCGGCTGGCCTGGTAGACGTGCTGCCAGCAGCGGTCGACGAACTCGCGGGCCTGTGCTTCGCTCAGCCGCGGCATGATCTGCAGCGCATACTGGGTCTGGAACATCTCATCACGCTGCGCGTTGCTGGCGCGCGGCTGGGTGATCAGCGAATCGCAGGCGAACTTGATCCAGGGCACGTAGGAACCGAACGAATTGTGAGGCAGCGCACCGTCGGCGTGCTGGCGGCGCCAGTGGTCGAGTTCCGCATCGACGTCGATGACCGGGGGAATGGCAGGGACTTCAGTGTGCATGTCGATCCAATCGGTTGGGGTGGAGGTGGAGTGGGGGGCATCGCAGTGTGCCCCGCCCGCCGGTGGAAGCGGTGTCATCGCAATGTGGAAACTGCGTTGCGATCACCGATCAGTTGGGCGTGCTCGACCACGCCGAGGTCTTCAGCCATGTCCGCCATCGCGTTGCACAGGCGGACATGGTCGCGTGGATGGTCGCGCACCAGTTCCAGCTGCATGCCCTGGTAAGCGGTCCAGAACAGCGCACCGCGCCGGTGCAGCCGATACTGGTCCCGCAGGCGGGCGCGGATTGCGTCAAGAATCGGATCGGGCGTGGGGCTTGCGGCGTGCGCGCACATGGCTGGCTCCGCCGGGGTAGGGGGCCCCGGTAACCCCCACCGTAGGCGTGCTGGAGCGGTGGGGTGTTACCGCGGCGTGTGCATGCGTGCCGACGGAGTGCGCAGCGCGTCACATCGAACGCCGCAGACGCTGACTGCACAAGGGCCTGCCGCGGATGAAGCATTCATTAAACGCGGGTTGGGGTCAGTCCACGGCACTCATTCGCCGATGTCTTCGTTCCAGATCTCGGGATATTGCGCAATGAAGCCCCCGAGCAGGTCGACGCATTCCTGGCTGTCGAGGTCGATCACATTCACGCCGTTTCCGCGCAGCCAGTCGATGCCGCCCTGGAACGTGCGGGACTCGCCGACCACCACGGTGCCGATGTTGAACTGGCGCACCAGTCCCGAGCAGTACCAGCACGGGGCCAGGGTGGTCACCATGATCGTGTCCCGGTAGCGGCGCTGGCGCCCGGCCTTGCGGAAGGCGTCGGTCTCGCCGTGCACCGAGGGATCGCCTTCCTGCACCCGGCGGTTGTGGCCGCAGCCGAGCAGGCGACCGTCGTTGTGGTACAGCGCCGCGCCGATCGGCACGCCGCCCTCGGCCAGGCCCTGGCGGGCTTCGGCGATGGCGGTCTGCAGCAGGGCCTGGTAATCAGGTGTGGTGATCATGCGGGGCTCCGGAAGGTCATGGGCTGCCATGATAAGGCGCCGTTCCCCCGCAGCGGCCCTGGCGGTGCGATAATCGGGGCATGAGCGAATCCCCCTACAAATCCGGTACCACCCATTTCGGGTTCCGCGACGTCGCCGCCAAGGACAAGCAGAAGCTGGTCGGGCAGGTGTTCACCTCGGTCGCGCGCAACTACGACCTGATGAACGACCTGATGAGCCTGGGCGTGCACCGGGCGTGGAAGCGTTACTACGTGGCGACCGCGCAGGTGAAGCCGGGTGACCGCGTGCTTGACCTCGCGGGGGGCACTGGCGACATTGCCGCCCTGCTGAAGGAGCGCGTCGGCGCCGAAGGTTCGGTGGTTCTGGGCGACATCAATGCCGGCATGCTGTCGGTGGGCCGTGATCGCCTCACCAACCGCGGCCTGGTGCTGGGCCTGGACTACGTCCAGTGCAATGCCGAGGCCCTGCCGTTCCCGGACAACAGCTTCGACCTGGTCACCATCGCCTTCGGCCTGCGCAACGTGACCGACAAGGATGCCGGCCTGCGCGAGATGTACCGCGTGCTCAAGGTCGGCGGCCAGGCGCGCGTGCTGGAGTTCTCCGAGGTCACCGCCGACTGGTTCAAGCCGATCTACGACTTCCACTCGTTCAAGATCCTGCCGAAGCTGGGCAAGCTGTTCGCCAATGATTCGGACAGCTACCAGTACCTGGCCGAGAGCATCCGCAAGCATCCGCCGCAGGACGAGCTGAAGGCCATGATGGGCGAGGCCGGTTTCGAGCGCTGCCACTACAAGAACCTGACCGGCGGCATCGTGTCGATCCACTCCGGCTACAAGCTGTAAGGCATCCAGGGCCGCCGGGCTTGGCCCGGCATCCGTCGGTAGCGCCGGGCCATGCCCGGTGGCTCTTCGATCAGACGCTCGCAAGGTCCGACGCAGGCCGCGCTGCGCGCTCGCCGGGCTTGGCCCGGCGCTACCCGGCAACGCCGGCCGCCCTGCCTTACCCCGCACCGCGCAACGCCTGCGGGGCCGGAGGGAGGTACCATTGGGGTTTGCTCCCCCGTAACGGTCCCGATTCATGCGCAATCCGCTGATGCTCCTTCCGTTGGCCGTGGCCCTGGCCGCCGGCTGCTCCCAGGAGGCGGCCGCGCCCGCCGCCGCCCCGACTGCCGAAAAGGCCCCCGCCGCTCCCGTGAACGCCGAGAACCGCAGCCACGACGAAAGCTCGTACGCCGAGCCGGACAAGGTCGTCATCAAGGACATCGCGCTGGACCTGAAGCTGGACTTCGACCAGAAGCAGATCGGCGGTACCGCGACCTACACCCTGGAATGGAAGCAGAAGGACGCCACGCAGCTGGTGCTCGACACCCGCGAACTGACCGTGTCCAAGGTTGAAGCCGTTGCCGCTGACGGCGCGCGCAGCCCGCTGAAGTTCGAGCTGGCGGCGGCCGACAAGGTGTTCGGCAGCAAGCTGACCATCGAGGCCCCGCAGCAGCCGGCCAAGGTCGAGGTGACCTACCACACCGCGCCGACCGCCTCGGGCCTGCAGTGGCTGGCGCCCTCGATGACCGAAGGCAAGAAGCTGCCCTTCATGTTCAGCCAGTCGCAGGCCATCCATGCCCGTTCCTGGGTGCCGCTGCAGGACACCCCGAGCGTGCGCTTCACCTACAGCGCGCACGTGGTCTCGCGCCCGGACGTGATGGTGCTGATGAGCGCCGACAACGACCCCAAGGCCGCGCGTGATGGTGACTACACCTTCAAGATGCCGCAGCCGATCCCGTCCTACCTGCTGGCGATCGCCGCCGGCGATCTGGTGTTCGAGCCGATCTCCGGCCGCTCCGGCGTCTGGGCCGAACCGACCATGGTCGGCAAGGCGGCCAAGGAATTCGAGGACACCGAGAAGATGATCGGTGCCGCCGAGAAGCTGTACGGCGAGTACCGCTGGGGCCGTTACGACATGCTGGTGCTGCCGCCGTCGTTCCCGTTCGGCGGCATGGAGAACCCGCGCCTGACCTTCGCCACCCCGACCGTGATCGTCGGCGACAAGTCGCTGGTGTCGCTGGTCGCCCACGAACTGGCGCACAGCTGGTCGGGCAACCTGGTGACCAACGCGAGCTGGAAGGATATCTGGCTCAACGAGGGCTTCACCACCTACGTCCAGGGCCGCATCACCGAAGCGCTGTACGGCAAGGAGATGGCCGAAATGGAGCGGCAGATCGACCAGACCGATCTGCTGGCGGAAGTGAAGGACATGAGCCCCGCCGACCAGGCGCTGGCGCTGCCGCCGCTGAACGAGCGTGACCCCGATGAAGCCCTGAGCCAGGTGGCTTACGTCAAGGGTTCCTGGTTCCTGGAGTTCCTGGAACAGCGCTTCGGCCGCGAGACCTTCGATCCGTTCCTGCGCGGCTGGTTCGATGACCACGCCTTCCAGAGCGCGAATACCGACCAGTTCGTCGAGTACCTGAAGAAGAACCTGCTGCCGAAGAACCCGTCGGCAGTGACGGAAGCCGAACTGAAGGCATGGCTGGACGAGCCGGGCATCCCGGCGTTTGCGGCCAAGGCGCAGTCGCGCAACTTCAGCAGCGTCGATACCGCGCGCATCGCCTTCACCAGCGCCGGCACCGTGCCCAGCAGCCAGGTCATCGCTGACTGGAGCACCCAGGAGTGGGTGCGCTTCATCGACGGCCTGGGCACGACCCAGCCGCTGGACACGCTGGCCACGCTGGACAAGGCCTTCCACTTCACGGGCACGCCGAATGGCGAGATCGCCATGCGCTGGTATCCGCTGGCCATCCGCAGCGGCTACGAGCCGGCCAATGAGGCCGCGGCGGCATTCATCGAGCGTGTCGGCCGTCGCAAGCTGATCCTGCCGATCTACGCCGAACTGGTGAAAACGCCGAAGGGGCTGGAGTTGGCCAAGCAGGCCTTCGAGAAGGCCAAGCCGGGCTACCATCCGATCACCACTGCCTCGGTGCAGGACATGCTGGCCAAGGCCGAAGCCAAGTAAGAACAAGCGCCGGGCACTGCCCGGCGCTTTTTTGTAGAGTCGAGCCATGCTCGACTTTGCAAGCATGCGAAAAACACGAAGGACCTCTGCCATGAAACGACTGATCCTGCTCACCGCCTGCACCCTGGCCCTGGCCGCCTGCAGCAATCCCGAAGAAGAGCGCAAGGCGCAGGAGGCCGCTGCTGCTGCCGTGCAGGCCCAGAAGGAAGCCAAGGCCGAGGACGTGGCCAGGCAGTACGACATGGCCGTCGCCGCGCAGGACTGGGAGCGCGCGCGACTGCATGGCGCCGCGCTGCTGGATGAGTACAAGGACACGGCCGCCGCCGAGCGCATCGCCGCAGGCTTCGACGAGGTCAAGGCCAAGGGCGATGCCGCGCGCGACCTGCGCCGCATGCAGGCGCTGTGGCAGTACAACCAGATACCGGTCGGCAACAAGGGCACCCAGGTGTCGGCGCAGATCTACAGCAAGGAGCGGGTGGACGTGGATGGCAGTGGCGCCAAGCCGGTGCAGCTGGTGTTCCGCGATCATCCGGAGTGGAAGCGGCACGCCTACCTGGTGCTGCAGGCGGGCGATTTCCGCTGCCCGAAGTGCACGGTGAAGGTGACCGTGGACGACGGCAAGCCGGTGTCGATGGCCGCCTGGCGGCCGCAGACCGATGAGGCGATTGCGCTGTTCATCACCGATCAGAAGGCGCTGTGGAAGCTGGCCCGCAAGGGCAGGTCGATCAGCATCGAGTTCCCGGTCAAGGCCGGCGGCACCCGCACGGCGGTGTTCGAGACCGGTGGCGTCGACGCCAGCCGCATGCCGTCGTGGTGGCAGTGATGCCGGGCGCGGCCACGGCCGCGCAGGCGCTGCCCGCGATCCGGCACTGGGTGTTCGACATGGACGGCACGCTGACTGTGGCCGTGCATGATTTCGCCGCGATCCGCCGTGCGCTGCAGATCGCGGCCGAGGAGGACATCCTCGACCATATCGCGGCGCTGCCAGACGCGCCGGCGCAGGCCAAGCGCGCGTGGTTGCTGGATCATGAGCGCGCGCTGGCCGAGGACGCGCTGCCCGCGCCGGGCGCGGTGACGCTGCTGCGCGCGCTGGCGGCCGCCGGGTGCCGGCTGGGCATCCTGACCCGCAACGACCATGCGCTGGCGAAGCTGACGCTGGAGGCGATCGGGGTCGGGGCGTTGTTCGACGACGCCGACATCGTCGGCCGTGATGAAGCGGTGCCCAAGCCCTCGCCGGATGGCCTGCAGCAGCACCTGCGGCGCTGGGGCGTTGCAGCGACGGAGGCGGTGATGGTGGGCGACCACGCCTACGACCTGGAGTGCGGCCGTGCCGCAGGCACGCACACCGTGCTGGTCAATCTGCCGGAGAACCCATGGCCTGGCCGGGCCGACTGGCATTTCGCCGATTGCCGCGCGCTGTTGGCGGCCTGGCAGGGCGCATGACCGTGTAGAGCCGAGCCCATGCTCGGCTGCTCTGCGGTCAGATCGCGCTGGCGTGCGCAAGCCGAGCATGGGCTCGGCTCTACAGAGAGCAGGCAACGTGTCGGTCGGACGTTCCGGTAGTGCCGGCAGGCTTACGCGTTCAGCGCGTAACCAAACTGCTGCTTGAACTGCTCGTTGAACTCATCGAAGGTGAAGCGCTGGTTCTGGGTGCCCGGGTGCTCGACCTTCAGTGCGCCCATCAGGTTGCCCATGCGGCCGATGGTCAGCCAGTCGTAGCCTTTCTGGATGCCGTAGATCAGGCCGGCGCGGAAGGCATCGCCGCAGCCCGTCGGATCGACCACACGGCGCTCGTGCGCCGGCGGGATGTCGTAGCTCTTGTCCGGCGTGTGGATGACCGCGCCCTTCGGGCCGCGGGTGGTGATGTAGGCCTGCACGCGGCTGACGATTTCCTTTTCGTCCCAGCCGGTGCGTTCCTGCAGCAGGTTCGACTCGTAGTCGTTGACCACCACGTAGTCGGCCTGCTCGATGAACTGGCGCAGCTCCGGGCCGTTGAACAGCGGCATGGCCTGGCCCGGGTCGAAGATGAACGGGATGCCGTCCTCGTGGAACTCCAGCGCGTTCTGGATCATGCCTTCGCGGCCGTCCGGGCCGACCAGGCCCAGGGTCACGCCCGGCACGCCACGCACGTGGTTCTCGTAGGAACGCATCATCGCGCCCGGGTGGAAGGCGGTGATCTGGTTGTTGTCGTGGTCGGTGGTGATGAAGGCCTGCGGGGTGAACAGCTCATCGATCACGCGCACGCGCGACAGGTCGATGCCCAGGCCATCGAAGTACTCGCGGTACGGGCCGAAGTCCGAGCCGACCGTGCCCATCGGGATCGGGTGGCCGCCCAGCAGATGCAGGTTGTAGGCGATGTTGCCGGCGCAGCCGCCGAACTCGCGGCGCATCCGCGGGACCAGGAACGACACGTTCAGGATGTGCACCTTGTCCGGCAGGATGTGATTCTTGAACTGGTCCGGAAACACCATGATGGTGTCGAAGGCAAGAGAACCACAGATCAGAGCGGACATCGATGTAAGCCTATGCGGTGAATTTTGGGGTGGGCCTGCCCGCTTCGACGGGCAAGCAAACGGCGCCCTTGGGCGCCCGACGGCGCAAAGGTTACCCGCTGGTGCCGCTCAGGGCCAGAAGCGGGTGATGCCGGATCAGGCCCAAAGCCTGTGAAGACGCGGGTTCAGCTGGATTTTTCCTTGCTCGGCGGCAGGCGGGTTGCTAGGCTTGTCGGCCTCGATTTCTGCCCATTTTTTCGCCATCCCGCGGCGGGCACGACACCCCTCAGGACTCCTTCCTCAGATGTTCAAGAAACTCCGTGGCATGTTCTCCAATGACCTGTCCATCGACCTGGGCACGGCCAACACCCTCATCTACGTGCGCGGGCAGGGGATCGTGCTGAACGAGCCGTCGGTCGTGGCCGTGCGCCAGGACCGTGCCATCGGTGGCACCCGCTCGGTGGCAGCCGTCGGCGCCGAGGCCAAGCAGATGCTGGGCCGTACCCCGGGCCACATCACCACCATCCGCCCGATGAAGGATGGCGTCATCGCCGACTTCACCTATACCGAGGCGATGCTCAAGCACTTCATCAAGAAGGTGCACAAGTCCCGCGTGCTGCGCCCGAGTCCGCGCGTGCTGGTCTGTGTGCCGGCCGGCTCGACCCAGGTCGAGCGTCGTGCGATCAAGGAATCGGCCGAGGAAGCCGGTGCCCGTGACGTGTACCTGATCGAAGAGCCGATGGCCGCTGCGATCGGCGCCGGCATGCCGGTCACCGAAGCCCGTGGCTCGATGGTCATCGATATCGGCGGTGGCACCACCGAAGTGGCGGTCATCTCCCTCAACGGCATCGTCTATTCGGCCTCCGTCCGCATCGGTGGCGACCGCTTCGACGAGTCGATCACCAACTACGTGCGCCGCAACCACGGCATGCTGATCGGTGAAGCCACGGCCGAGCGCATCAAGGTGGAGCTGGGCTGTGCCTACCCGCAGGCAGAGGTGCAGGAGCTGGAGATTTCCGGCCGCAACCTCGCCGAGGGCGTGCCGAAGATGATCAAGATCAGCTCCAACGAAGTGCTCGAAGCCCTGCACGAACCGCTGTCGGGCATCGTCAGCGCGGTCAAGCTGGCCCTGGAGCAGACGCCGCCGGAACTGTGCGCCGACGTCGCCGAGCGCGGCATCGTGCTGACCGGTGGTGGCGCCCTGCTGCGCGACCTGGATCGCCTGATCTCCGAGGAGACCGGCCTGCACGTGCAGGTGGCCGACGATCCGCTGACCTGCGTGGCCCGCGGCGGTGGTCGTGCGCTGGAGCTGGTCGACATGCACGGCAACGAGTTCTTTGCGCCGGAATAAGCCGTCCCGGCCGTTCCTGCCCGCAGCGCCCCTCCGGGGTGCGGCCCGTCGCGTTGGCGGGCCGGCACCGGCGGGGCGTCCGCGTGTTTCCCCTCCGCCTTCTGCCAGTTGAATCGTTGCCGTGCCGCCCTACGCCGGTCCTCCCGTTGCTTCCCGATCCGGTGATGCCGCCAGCCCGCTGCGGCTGCTGGCCTATCTCGCGCTGGCCATCACCCTGATCGTCCTCGACGACCAGGCCGGCTGGCTGGCGCGCCTGCGCGAACAGGCCAACACCCTGGTGCAGCCGGTCTGGGCCCTGGCAGGCCTGCCGGGCAAGCTGGGCAGCCAGGTCAAGGACAACGCGGCCAGCCACAGCCAGCTGGTCAGCGAGAACCGCGAGCTGCGCAACCAACTGCTGCTGGCCAACGCCCGCCTGACCCGTCTGCAGACCGCTGCGCTGGACAATGCCCAGCTGCGCGAACTGTTGAACGTGGCCGAGCGCAGCGGCCTGGACGTGCAGTTGGCGCCGATCCTCGATATCGACCTGGACCCGGTGAAACAGCGTCTGGTGCTCGACGCAGGCAGCCGCGAGGGAGTGCATGTCGGCCAGGCGGTGATCGACGCCGGTGGGCTGATGGGCCAAGTGATCAGCGTTACCGGCGGCACCTCCACCGTGCTGCTGCTGACCGACCCCGACCATGCCGTGCCGGTGACCGTGGCCCGCAACGGTGTCCGCCTGATCGTCTACGGTCGCGGCGATACGCTGGAACTGCGCGACATCCCGCTCAGTGCCGGGGTGGAAGTGGGCGATGAGATCGTCACCTCCGGTCTCGGTGGCCGTTTCCCGGCCGGTTTCCCGGTCGGCACCATCACCGCGCTGCGCCCGGATGACACCCATGCCTTCCTGGTCGGTGAGCTGAAGCCGGCCGCACAGCTCGACCGCGGCCGCGATGTGCTGCTGCTGCGCCCGGGCGCAGCGATCCGCATCCCGCCGGAAGTACGCCTGCAGCTGGAGGACACCGCGCCGGGCGGGCCAGCCAATGCCGCAGCCGTGCCGGTCCCGGCACCGCCGGCAGCAGCACCGTCAACAACTCCGGCAGACACCCGAGCCGGGCAGCCGTCGGCACCGGCCGTCACTCCGGCGTCTTCGTCCGCCCCGGATCCGCAGCCGGCAGCCGCACCGGCCGCCGCCGCAGAGGTCCAGCGATGAGCCGCCTGCGCGACAATCCCTGGGTGCTGCCGGCCAGTCTGGTGGTGGCCCTGCTGCTGGGCCTGCTGCCGTTGCCGGCCCTGCTACAGCCGCTGCGCCCGTACTGGCTGGCGCTGGTGCTGGCGTACTGGGTGATCGAAACGCCCGAGCGCGTTGGTCTCGGCATCGCATTCGCCAGTGGCGTGGTCGCCGACCTGCTGTATGGCGGGGTGCTGGGTGAACAAGCGCTGCGCCTGGTGATGCTGGCCTTCATCCTGCAGCGCTTCCGCGCCCGCATCCGCTTCTTCCCGATGTCCCAGCAGATGCTCGCCATTGGTGGCCTGCTGTTCAACGACCGCATCGTCAGCGCGCTGGTGCACATCGTGGTGGATGAGCCGACGCTGCCGTGGTCGTACTGGTGGGCGCCGCTGCTGGGCATGGGCCTGTGGCCGCTGGTGTTCGTGCTGCTGGACGCGGTGCGTTTCGGCAAACGCGGGCGTTGAGCCATGATTCCGCGCCGCCAGGTCAAGAACCCGCACGCCGAAGCCGAGCAGTTCCGCCGTCGTGCGGCGCTGGGTTTCCTGGGGGTGCTGGTCTGCCTGCTCGGGCTGGGCGGCTGGTACTTCAAGCTGCAGGTGCTGGACCACGACATCTACGCCACCCGTTCGGAAGCCAACCGCATCAAGCCGCGGCCGGTGGTGCCGGGGCGCGGCATGATCTACGACCGCAACGGCCGCCTGCTGGCCGAGAACGTGCCGGCTTTCCGCCTGGACGTGACCCCGGACAAGGTCAAGGACATGGATGCCACGCTGGAAGGACTGGCAAAGATCATCGAGATCAGTCCGGAAGAGCTGGAGGCGTTCAACAAGTCGCGCAAGGCGCGCCGGAAGTTCCTGCCGGTCACGCTCAAGCTGCGCATGACCGACGATGAGATGGCACGCTTCGCCGTCGATCGCTGGCGCTTCCCGGGTGTCGAGCTGGAGCCCTACCTGACCCGTCGTTATCCGTACGGCGATCTGTTCGCGCACATCATCGGCTACGTCGGTCGTGTCGATGACAAGGATCTGGAGATCCTTGGCGAGGGCAATGCCGCGTTGACCCACATCGGCAAGTCGGGCCTGGAGCGCTATTACGAGCAGCAGCTGCGCGGCAAGGTCGGCTACGAGCAGGTTGAGACCAACGTGCAGGGCCGTGCGATCCGCACCATCGGCCGCGTTGCCGCGCAGTCCGGTGTCGACCTGCGCCTGTCGATCGACGCCGACCTGCAGCGGGCGATGGTTGCCGCCTTCGGCGACCAGGAAGGCTCGGCGGTCGCGATGGACCCGCGCACGGGCGAGGTCCTGGCGATGGTCAGCCTGCCGTCGTACGACCCGAACCTGTTCGTCAACGGCATCTCCCACGCCGACTTCAAAGCGTTGAACGACAATCCGTCGCGCCCGCAGTTCAACCGCCTTGTACTGGGCGGCGTGGCCCCCGGCTCGACGCTCAAGCCGCTGATCGCACTGGCCGGTCTGGACGCCGGTGTGCGCCGCCCGGAAGACAAGATCCTGTCCACCGGCATGTTCTACCTGCCCGGCACCAGCCGCGGCTGGGGCGATGCCAACCGTGGCGGCCATGGCTGGACCGACCTGCGCAAGTCGATCTCAAATTCGGTCAATACCTATTACTACCGGCTGGCACTGGATCTGGGCATCGAGCGTTTCGACCATTACATGGACTATTACGGTTTCGGCCAGCCGACCGGCATCGACCTGACCGGCGAGATCGGCGGCATCCTGCCGTCACCGGCGTACAAGCGGAAGACCCGCAAGGAAGCGTGGTACCCCGGCGATACGGTCAACATCAGCATCGGCCAGGGCGACTGGAAGGTCACCCCGCTGCAGCTGGCGCGGGGCGTCAGCGGTCTGGCCAGCGGGCAGCTGCGCACGCCGCACCTGGTCATCCAGCAGCGCGAAGGGTTCGACAGCGAGTGGACCGGGGTGCCGGCACGCGACAGCAAGCCGGTCAGCCCCAATCCGAACAACGTGCAGGCCGTGCGCGAAGGCATGATGGCGACCATGCAGCCCGGCGGCAGCGGCTGGCGGGTGGCGGCCGGGGCGCCGTACGTGATGGCCGGCAAGACCGGCACCGCGCAGGTGGTCAGCCGCCGTGGCACGGCAGCGGTGAATCCCAAGAGCCTGCCGATGCACCTGCGCCACCGTGCGCTGTTCGTCGGCTTCGCGCCGGCCGATCAGCCGGTGATCGCACTGGCGATCGCGGTGGAAGGCGGTGGTTACGGCGGCTCGGCAGCTGCGCCGATCGCACGCAAGGTGTTCGATGCCTGGCTGCTGGGCAAGATGCCCGATGGCATCCAGCCGCTGGACAGCGAACGCGGCACCACCGCCATCGGTGCGACCGCTTTCGACAACGAGGACGTGGGCGCCCGCCAGGCGGGGGATGCTGCCGCCGCACAGGTCGGTGAGCATCCGGTGCTGATCGGCGCTGCGGTCCCGCAGCCCCAGCCGCAGCCGGGAACACCCGCTGCGCCGGCACCGGCACTGCCTGTCGCGCCGCGTCCACCGGCGGCTGCGGAGGCGACGCGATGAAGGCCTTCCTGCGATGGGCCGGGGACATGCTGCGGCGCTTCTTCAGCACGCTGGACTGGGTGCTGTGCCTTGCCCTGGGCGCGCTGATGATGATCGGCCTGGCCACGCTGAAGAGTGCAGGCGGCGACAGCCTGGTGATGGCGCAGGGCGCCCGCTTCGCCGTGGGCATGGCTGCGCTGTGGGCCATCTCGCGGGTACCGATCCTGCGCATCCGTTCGGCGACGCCGATGATCTACGCGATCTCGATGATCCCGTTGCTGGCGGTGTTCGTGCTCGGTACCGGCAAATACGGCCGGCAATGGCTGGACCTGAAGTTCTTCTACCTGCAGCCGGCTGAACTGCTGAAGGTGAGCCTGCCGATGATGGTGGCCTGGTACCTGCACCGGGTGCCCTTGCCACCACGCATCAATACGGTGCTGGTGTCGCTGGTCATCATCGGCGTGCCGACCGGTCTGGTGATGCTGCAGCCGGACTTCGGCACGGGCGTGCTGATCGCCGCCAGCGGCGTGTTCGTGCTGCTGCTGGCCGGGTTGCCATGGTGGTGGGTGGGGCTGGGCGTGGGCGGCGTGGCCGCGGTTGCGCCGGTGGCCTGGTTCTGGCTGCTGCGGCCCTACCAGAAGGACCGCATCATGATGTTCCTCGACCCGGAAATGGATGCACTGGGCGCGGGCTGGAACATCATCCAGTCGAAGATCGCGATCGGTTCCGGCGGGTTCGACGGCAAGGGCTGGGGCGAAGGCTCGCAGTCGCACCTGAACTTCATTCCCGAGCAGACCACCGACTTTGCGTTCTCGGTGTTGAGCGAGGAATTCGGCTGGATCGGCGTGGCCGTCGTGCTGGCGCTGTACCTGGTGGTGATCGGGCGCTGCCTGTGGATTGCCAGCCAGTCGCGCGACTCCTATTCGCGGCTGCTGGCCGGTGCCACCGGCCTGGCGTTCTTTGTCTACGTGCTGGTCAATGGCGGAATGATCTCGGGTCTGTTGCCGGTGGTGGGCGTGCCGATGCCGTTGATCAGCTATGGCGGTACGTCGGCCGTCTCGCTGCTGGCCAGCTTCGGGCTGGTGATGGCGGTGCGCAGCCATAATCCCGTGCACGGCGGCTACGGCTAGTACCTCCGGGAGCGCGCGGCCGGTGCGGGTTGCGGCACGTCTGCGGTTTCGCGCAAGGCGGCGGCCCTCCAATGCTTGCGCAAGGCCCTTCATGGAAGCGTTCCCATGAAGACGCGCAACAGCAGGTCCGCCGACCAAAGCCCTAAAAAAACGTTATCTGGTTCACACTTTTACACTGCGTTGATTTTGATCAATGGACTTGTCGTAAACGGCCTGCACAATGGCGGCCCGTTCGGCACGGCGCGCCGTCTATCGTTGCAGCGCGAGGGGGCGTCGGGCGGGAAGCAGTACTGATCCAACGGATACAGGCGCGCGGGGCACTGCCACTGGGGAGCGGCAGCCGCGCGCGTATCGACCGGATCCGGTCGCCGGTTGCGTCTGCGGGGATGGGGACGCAACCGGCAACCTCTCAACTGAATGCGATGGAACGCTCACATCGTTTTCACAATTTCGACTGCTTGCAAGCAAATCGTTGTGATTCATGGTGTTAGGGGTTTTAATTCATCCATGACCTGCTAACCTGCGACGATGATTCGACGCACTCTGGCCTGCATGCTTACCCTCGGCCTGGTCGCCTGCGCGACCCAGCCGACATCTCCACCGTCTTCACCGCAGGCCAGCAGCACGCCGCGCCATCCGGCCAGCAAGCCCAAGGGACCGGCCGAGGCCGCGCCGGAAGCCACCGCCGCCACCGCGCCGCCGGTCGATCTCACGCCGGTTCCGTTCGAGACCGCGCGCGCCACCTTCATCGCCGATACCGCCAAGCGTTACGGACTCCAGCCTGACGAGATCCGTCGCGTGCTCGACCAGGCGCAGGTGCGCCAGCCGATCATCGCCGCGATGTCGCGCCCGGCCGAGCGGGTGAAACCCTGGAACGAATACCGGCCGATGTTCATCAGCAAGGCGCGCATCGAGGGGGGCCGTGCCTTCCTCGCCGAACACCGCGCCGAGCTGGATCGCGTGCAGCAGCGCACCGGTGTTCCGGCCGAGGTGATCGTGGCGATCATCGGCGTGGAAACCAGCTATGGCAGAAATGCCGGCAATCACCGCGTGCTCGATGCGTTGTACACGCTGGCCTTCTACTACCCGCGCAGCGGCGATCCTGAGAAGCTGGAACGCGAGGTGCGCCGCGAGCTGTTCTTCCGTGATGAACTGGCCAAGCTGTTTGAACTGGGCCGCGAGGAGAAACTCGACATCACCACGCTCAAGGGCAGCTATGCCGGTGCGATGGGCATGGGGCAGTTCATGCCGTCCAGCTACCTGGACTATGCCGTGGATGGCAACGGCGACGGTCGCCGTGACCTGTTCAACAGCTACGACGACGTGTTCTCCTCCATTGCCAACTACTTCGTGAAGAAGGGAGGCTGGGTCCGGGGCGGGCAGGTGGCCGTGCCGGCGACACTCGCTCCGGGGCGCGAGGAATTCAATCCGACCGAGTGGGCACCGACCTGGTCGCTGGCCGATCTGGCCCAGCGTGGCTATCAGCCTGCCGCACCGGTACAGCCGGGTGCGACGGCCACTCCGGTTACCCTCGAGGGCAGCACCGGCAAGCAGTACTGGCTGGGCTTCCAGAACTACTACGCGATCACCCGCTACAACCTCTCGAAGATGTATGCGATGGCCGTGTTCCAGTTGTCGCAGGCCATTGCCGGACAGGAGCTGCCCCCGGCATGAACATCAGATGGCTGGTCCCTGGATTGATCGTCCTCGCGCTGGCCGCCTGCAGCAGCGCGCCGAAGAAGCCGGCCACCGCCGGCCACGGTGGAACGCCTTCCGGTACGGTGGTGCAGGGCAGGGGCACGCGCCCGGCGCATTGTCCGGAGGGATCGCCCTATGCGGCAGCCAAGGAAGACCCGAACACGCGGGGCAACTACACCGCCGGCGGCCTGTACCGGCCGGGCGTGAAAGACAGCACGCCGACCTACATTCCGAACGTGGCCTGCATTCCCGAGCCGGAAGTGACGGCTGAAACCCGCTCGGCCATCGGCAACAAATCGCCGTACGTGGTGCTGGGCAAGTCGTACAAGGTGCTCGACGATACCCGCGATTATGTCGAGCGCGGTACGGCGTCTTACTACGGCGCCAAGTTCCATGGCCGCCTGACCTCGAACCGGGAGGTCTACGACATGTACCAGTTCACCGCTGCGCACAAGACGCTGCCGCTGCCCAGCTTCGCCCGCGTGACCAATCTGGACAACGGCGAGTCGGTGATCGTGCGGGTCAATGACCGGGGCCCGTTCCACGATGGCCGCGTGGTCGATCTGAGCTATGCCGCTGCGGTACGCCTGGGCATCACCCAGCGCGGAACCGGCAACGTGGAGGTGCGCGCGCTGCAGCCGGGTGAGGGCAATCTGCTGGCGCAGAAGCCGTCGCGCCGCGAGCGCCGGGCCGCCGAAGCCGCCGCCGCTGCCGGTGCGGCGACGACGATGGCCAGTGCTGCCGCCACGCGCCCGGCGGCCGACAGTGACATCGACCGCCTGGTCAAACGCCTGCCTGCCGATGCGGCGCCGACCCGGGGCCAGCCGGCCACCACGCAGGCGGTGGTCAGCACGCTGCCGGACGTGGCGGTCAGCAGCCTGCCGCCGAGTGCAGTGGCCGTCCGCACTGCGGCACCTGCCGCCGCGCCGGCGAGGGTCGCCGCCACGGCGCCGCGCGCTTCGGCGGCACCGGCCAGCAGCCCCACGCTGTCGCAGCAGGTGGTGGGTGCGGTGATGGTGCAGGTGGCCAGCTTCTCCAACCGCGACAATGCCAATCGTGCGATGGGCCAGCTCAATGCGGCCGGCATCGTCGGCGCGACCATCAGCGACATCGCCGCCGGTGGCCGCACGCTCTTCCGTCTGCGCGTACCCGCCAGCGACCATGCCAGTGCCGCGGAACTTGTCGGCCGCATCGCCGGTCTGGGCCTTGGATCGCCGCAGATCGTCAAGGATTGATCCCGCCCGGGTCGGTGCTGCCGGCCCGGGCCACCCCGGCCTACAATGGCCATTCTGTTCCCCCTCCATTCCCGGCCGTCCCTGGAGCCCGCTGTCCAATGAATTTCCGTTCCGCCGCCACCGCCCTGGCCGCCACCCTGGTGGTGGGCCTGGCTTCTGCCCAGACGCCGCTGCCGACCCCGGCCGCACCTGCACCTGCCGCCGCTGCGGCTCCGGCCACCGTGGCCACGCCACCGGCCCCGGTGCCGAGTGTGTCCAAGGCCTGGATCCTGATGGACTACGCCACCGGCCAGGTGCTGGCGGGCGAGAACATCCACGAGCAGCTGGCGCCGGCCAGCATCACCAAGGTGATGACCTCCTACGTGATCGCCGCCGAGGTCAAGAACGGCAAGGTCCGAGCGGATGACCAGGTGATGATGAGCGAGCGCGCCTGGCGCGAAGGCGGTGCGGGTACCGACGGCAGCTACAGCGGCTTCCCGGTGAACCAGACCGCGCGCCTGGAAGACATGGAAAAGGGCATGGCCATCCAGTCCGGCAACGATGCCGCGATCGCTCTGGCCGAGCACGTGGCGGGCAGCGAGGAAGCCTTCGCCTCGCTGATGAACAGCTACGCCGCCAAGATCGGCATGAAGAACTCGCACTTCGTCAACGCCCACGGCCTGACCGCCCCGGGCCACCACAGCACCGCCTATGACCTGGCGCTGCTGGGCCGGGCGATGGTGCGTGATTACCCGGAAACCTACGCGTACAACAAGATCAAGGAATTCCAGGTCGGCAACATCAAGCAGCCCAACCGCAACCTGCTGTTGTGGCGCGACGGCAGTGTCGATGGCATCAAGACCGGGCACACCTCCGAGGCCGGCTACTGCCTGATGAGTTCGGCGCAGCGCGGCGACCAGCGCCTGATCGCGGTGGTGCTGGGCGGCGCCTCCGAGAAGCAGCGCGCCGATGACAGCCTGGCGCTGTTGAACTGGGGCTTCCGCTTCTTCGAAACGCACCGCCTGTATGAGCCGGGCAAGGCCGTCGCCGAGCACAAGGTGTGGAAGGGCACCAGTGACAAGGTGCAGCTGGGCGTGGCCCAGCCGATGCTGGTCAGCGTGCCGCGTGGCCGCTACAACGACCTGAAGCCGAGCATCGATGTGCCCAAGACCCTGGAAGCGCCGTTCACGGCCGGCCAGCAGATCGGCACGGTGAAGGTGAGCCTGGACGGCAAGGTGGTGGCCGAAGCGCCGCTGGTGGCGGTGGCTGCCGTCGAGCAGGCCGGTTTCTTCAAGCGCCTGTGGGACAGCTTCTGGATGTGGTGGGAATCGGAATGATCCGCGGCGCCATGCGCTGACGTGAAAAGGAAACGGCCGGCGCATGCCGGCCTTTTCCGTTGCACCCGGCGTGCGGACCGGGCGTCCGCACTGTGCTAGAGCGAGCGGCTGATGGTGAAGCTGCCGAACACCGGCGCCTCGCGCTGGCCATTGAACTCGCGGGTGCTGTGGTAGCGCGTCGCTGCGAACTTCCAGCGCCCGCGCATCACCGCGATTCCGTAGCCGCCGTAGGCCACGATGTGGCGCTTGTCGACGCTGTGGCTGTTGCGGAAGGTGTTGCCATCCAGGGTGATGTCGCGGATCACCCAGGCAGCATCGCTGGTGGCGAACAGGTGCCATGACCAGCCGCTCGGCCTGCCACCGCGGGTCGGCGCGGTGTTCTCGCCGGCAGGACGCAGCGGCGTGCTGCCGAAGTCATCCGGCAGTTTCCAGCCGAAGCGCACCTCGCCACCGATGTTGGCCTTGGTCGCCAGGTTGCCGACCGAGCCGCCGTAGTGGCTGATCGCGTCCCAGCCCCAGCCGCCCGCGTTGACGCTGGCATCGCCCGGCCAACGCCGCATCCGCTCATGGGTCAGCATCAACAGTGGCTCGTTGTGCAGCTGGTTGTCCCAGCCCTGGAATTTCTCGTCGCCCAGCACCTCATGCACGGCGTTCTGCACCTGCTTGCCCTGGGCCCACGGACCGACAACGCCCAGCGTCAGCTGGGTGGTCTGCAGTCGATCACCACTGCGCGCGTTGTAGCCGAAGCTGGCGATCAGCACGCCCGCGTAGGGGCGGTCATCCTTGATCAGGTCCTTCCGGGTGAAGTCGGTCGGGGTGAAGATGCCTTGGGCGATGCTGAAGATCATGTTCTGCTGTTCGAACCGGCCCGGGTGCAGGCGCTCCAGATAGCCGTTGACCCAGCGCGCCAGCCGCGGCAGGCAGGGATCGTCGGTGTAATCGACGAGGTTCGGTGATACGAAGGTCAGTTCGGCCCCGTTGGTATACCCCTGGTCCTGGTGGCGGCCGCCGAACAGGTCGTTGTCAACGCGGAAATTGATCTGCGGTGGGTGCTCGCGCATCGCATCGGGGCCGCATTGTTCGGCGGCCTGCGCGGCAAGGGGGAGGGCGGCGGCCAGCAGGCCGGACAGCCCGAGGGCTGCGACGCTACGCATGGATGGAATGCTCATGGGGAAAGGGGTGGTCGTCTGTCGTTGTATGCAACGACACGGTACCCCGGCCCGCGTGACGGTACGAGCGCGTCCCGGTCACTTGTCTGTTCCGAAAACGACATTGTCTCGTGGCGACAACCGGCGCCGGGGGCCTGTCGCGCCCCGCGCGGCAGGATGCTGAATGGGAATTCAGGTGCAACGCAGCGACCTGCCGGTGTCCGTGTCGGCCTGGATGAATACTCTTGGGTTTGTTGCCCTGCGGCCCGATAATGGGTCCATGGAAATCAAGTCCGACAACCCCGACCACGGCTTCCAGTTCCCCGGCCAGTTCGAGCTCAGCGCCATGGGCCCGGCCAACCGCGGCCTGGAGCATGAGCTTCCCCGACTGCTGCAGGCCGAAGGCCTCGACGTCGTGAACGAGCGCATCAGCTGGAAGCATTCGTCCAATGGCAAGTACGTGTCGGTCCGGCTGGTGTTCAAGGCCGAGACCCGCGAACAGTACGACGCCGCCCATCGGGCGCTGCGCGATCACCCGGAAGTGAAGTGGACGCTGTAGCCGACAGCTGCCCGGCCGACGCCGCTCCGGAAAACCGCCCGCCGCGTCCGGCGCTGGTGCGCGACCTTGGCCGCCAGGCCTATGAGCCGGTCTGGCGGGCGATGCAGCGCTTCACCGATCAGCGCGCTGACGAGACGACCGACGAGCTGTGGGTGGTCGAACACGATCCGGTGTTCACCCTCGGCCAGGCCGGCAAGGACGAGCATGTGCTGGCGCCGGGGGCGATCCCGGTGCTGCACGTGGACCGCGGCGGCCAGGTCACCTACCACGGGCCGGGGCAGATCGTGATCTACCCGCTGCTGCGCCTGCCGCGCCTGGGCATCGGCGTGCGCGACTACGTGTGCCGCATCGAGCAGGCCATCATCGATACGCTGGCTGAATGGAACATCGGTGCCGAACGCCGCGAAGGCGCCCCGGGCGTCTACGTTGGCAATGCCAAGATTGCCGCACTGGGTATCCGCGTGCGCCGTGGCTGCACCTTCCACGGCCTGGCCTTCAACGTGGCCATGGATCTGGAACCCTTCCACCGCATCAACCCCTGTGGTTACCAGGGGCTGCAGGTGACCTCGGTGGTAGACTTGGGCGGGCCGTCCGGGATGGATGCCGTCAAGACGGTGCTGCTGGAACAGCTGGCCCGCCAGTTCGGCCTGCGGCTGCAGCACGTGCCCGAACTGCCTGATCTCTCTGCGGCCGCGTGACCGCTCCCCGGAACTGCCATGACTGAAACCACTGCCCGCACCATTCCCCTGCAGATCGTGCAGGGCGACCTTCCGACCGCCGCGCCGTTGCAGGCCGGCGTCAAGCAGCTGGGCGGGGACAAGATCAACCGTTCGCCGGTTCAGTTCGCCGATGCGCCGGTGCTGCGCAAGCCTTCCTGGATCCGCGTGCGCATTCCTTCGGGCAACGCGGTCCAGAACCTGAAGGCCAAGCTGCGCGAGAACCGCCTGGTGACGGTCTGCGAGGAAGCCAGCTGCCCGAACATCCATGAGTGCTTCGGCCACGGTACGGCGACCTTCATGATCCTGGGCGAGGTCTGCACCCGCCGCTGCTCGTTCTGCGACGTCGCCCACGGCCGGCCGAAGCCGCCGGATGCCAACGAGCCGGCCAGCCTCGGCCAGACGGTGGCCGACATGGGCCTGAAGTATGTGGTGGTGACCAGTGTCGACCGCGATGACCTGCGCGACGGCGGTGCCCAGCACTTCGTCGACTGCATCACCGCCATCCGTGAGAAGTCGCCGGGTACCCGCATCGAAGTGCTGACCCCGGACTTCCGCGGCAAGGGCCGTATGGAGCGCGCGCTGGACATCCTCGCGCAGAACCCGCCGGACGTGTTCAACCACAACATCGAGACCGTGCCGGACCTGTACCGCAACGTGCGCCCGGGCGCGGACTACCAGTGGTCGCTGACGCTGCTGAAGAACTTCAAGGCCCAGCACCCGCAGGTGCCGACCAAGAGCGGCATCATGCTGGGTCTGGGCGAGGACTTCGAGCAGATCAAGGCGACGATGCGTGACCTGCGTGCCCACGACGTGGACATGATCACCATCGGCCAGTACCTGCAGCCGACCGCGCACCACCACCCGGTGCTGAAGTACTGGACGCCCGAGGATTACAAGGCGCTGGAAGACTACGGCTATGAGCTGGGCTTCAGCCACGTCGCCTCCGGCCCGATGGTGCGCTCCTCGTACCACGCCGACGTGCAGGCCAAGGGCGCCGGCGTTTCCTGACCGGTAGCGCCGGGGGGAGGGCGGGGGGGGGGGTGGGCCGGCGCCGACCGGGCGGGGGCGGGGGGCGCCCCTTGGGGGGGGAGAAGCCCCGAG
>NZ_JBRRCG010000014.1:0-107927 GCF_056757995.1 Stenotrophomonas sp. STEN147 | reverse complement strand
GGATGGCCCTCTCCAAAACCGTTGGCGCCATGGATGGCGCCATCGAGCACCATGGAAGGGCTTTGGCGTGTTTTGGAGAGGGCCATCCGCCCCCTCCCCCACGTATCAATCAAGGCGCCAAGACGGAGCGCCTGAAGAACCCCGTTACTCCGCCAGCATCGCCGCCAGCTTCTCGCGCGCCGGGCCCGCCAGCTTCGGGTTGTCCAGCGCGAAGCGGATCGTCGCCTCGACCAGCCCCAGGTGCGTGCCGCAGTCGAAACGGGTGCCCTCGAAACGGTAGGCATCGACCTGCTCGGTCTTCAGCAGCTGCGCGATCGCATCGGTCAGCTGGATCTCGCCACCGGCACCACTGCCGGTCTGCTCCAGAAGATCGAAGATCTTCGGGCTCAGCACATAGCGGCCGACCACCGCCAGGTCGCTGGGAGCGTCCTCCGGCTTCGGCTTCTCCACGATCTGCGAGATACGGCCCTTGCGGCCATCGAAGGCCTCGGTGGCCACGATGCCGTAACTGGCGGTCTTGTCGTGCGGCACGTCCTCGACGGCGATCACGCTGGCACCGCTGGCCTCATTGAGATCGGCCATCTGCTTCAACGCACCGTCGCCACGGTTCCAGATCAGATCGTCCGGCAGCAGCACGGCGAACGGCTCGTCACCGATCACGGCCTTGGCACACAGCACCGCGTGGCCCAGACCCAACGCTTCGGCCTGCGTCACGAAGACCGCACGCACGCCGTTGGGCAGCACGTGGCGGATCATCTCCAGCTGCTCCTGCTTGCCGGCGCGCTCGAGCTTCTGTTCCAGCTCATACGCCTTGTCGAAATAGTCGGCGACCGCGTGCTTGTAGCGGTTGGTGATGAACACAAGCGTGTCACAGCCGGCTTCTATGGCCTCATCAACAGCGTACTGGATAAGCGGACGATCGATGATCGGCAGCATTTCTTTCGGCACCGTCTTGGTCGCCGGCAGGAAGCGCGTCCCGAGCCCTGCCACGGGAAAAACTGCTTTACGAATTCGCTTGCTCATTAGTGCCTGTTGGCCTCGCGTGTCGGAAACGGCACGACTTTAGCGGATGAGATGTAAGCATCCTGTTCGATTGGAGAAAACTCCGGCATCGTCGCGAACAGGATCTCCTGGATGGTGTCGATGTCGTAGCTGCTGATCGCTTCGCGCAGCTTCGGAACGTTGCCGAGCACCATGTCACGCGAGAACGCGCGCACGCCGGCTTCGAGGATCTTCGGGTGCGCGGTCGAACGATAGTCCTCGTCGGAATAGAACAGCGTCTCGTGCAGCTTCTCACCCGGGCGCAGCCCGGTGTAGATGATCGGAATATCCTTGTACGGCTGCTTGCCGGCCAGCCGGATCATCTGCTCGGCCAGCACCCGGATCGGCACCGGCTCACCCATGTCGAGCGTGTAGATGGCGCCATGCGACGCCGAGGCGGCCGCCTGCAGGATGAGCTGGCAGGCCTCGGGGATCGTCATGAAATAGCGGCTGACCTCCGGGTCGGTGACCGTGACCGGCCCGCCCTTGAGGATCTGCTCGCGGAACAACGGCACGACGCTGCCCGCCGACGCCAGCACGTTGCCGAAGCGCACGGTGACGAAGCGGGTATGCGTGGACTTCTGGTCCAGGCTCTGGCAGATCATCTCGGCGTAGCGCTTGCTGGCACCCAGCGCATTGACCGGATCGACCGCCTTGTCGGTGGAGATGAACACGAAGTGCTCGACGTGTGCCTCCAGGCAGGCACGGGCGACGTTCTCCGTGGCCAGGATGTTGTTGCGCACCGCCTCGCGCAGCTGCCGTTCCAGTACCGGCACATGCTTGTAGGCGGCAGCATGGAAGGCCGTATCGACCGGGTGCAGCGACAGCGCATGGCGGATCACTGCGGGGTCACCGCAGTCACCCAGCACGGCTTCGATCTCGATGTCGGGAAAACTGCGGCGCAGCTCGCCTTCGATGGTCAACAGCAGCAGTTCGCTGATCTCCAGCAGGACGATGCGGCCTGCACCGTGGCGCGCGCACTGGCGGCAGAGTTCTGAACCGATCGAACCACCGGCACCGGTCACCATCACGGTGCGCCCGCCCAGCCAGCCACGGATCAGGTTCCAGTCCGGCATGATCGGCTTGCGGCCCAGCAGATCCTCGATCGCCACTTCCTTCAGCTGGCCCGGCAGCGACTGCCCCTGCAGGATGTCACTGAGCTTGGGCACGGTGCGGAACGGAACCCCGGTGCTCTCGCAGATGGCGACCACGCGCTGCATGCCGGCGGCATCCAGCGACGGAATGGCGATGACCAGCAGCTTGGCTGCGGTTTCGCGGGCCACGGCCGGCGCATCGTCCAGCGTGCCCAGGATCGGCAGGCCCTGCAGTTTCGCGCCGCGCAGGTGCGGGGCGTCATCGAGCAGGCCGACCGGCTCGAAATTGCCGGAACGACGCAGATCGCGGACCAGCGTTTCGGCGGCCTGTCCGGCACCCAGGATCAGCACCCGGCGCGCGCTCGAATCGGACTGCAGCGCCTGGTAGTCCTTCCATGCGCGATACAGCAGGCGCGGCGCGCCCAGCAGGGCCGACAGCGCGAAGGGATAGATCACCAGCACCGACATCGGCACGCCGTTGAAGCGCTTCCACATCAGCACCAGGACGATGGCGACCATGCCGATGAAGCTGGCTTTGAAGATGTTCAGCAGGTCGCTGACACTGGCAAACCGCCACAGGCCGCGATACAGGCCCACGCGCCAGAACACCAGTCCCTGCAGCAGCAGGACCAGGGTGGTATCGACATTCCACAACGGCAGCGCAGGCGCGTCCGGCAGGATCGAGTAACGACCGGCATGGAGCAGCTGCCAGCATGCCCAGACCATGAACAGGTCGTGGCAGACAATGGCCGTACGCGGCAACAGGCCGAGGATTCTATCCCGCCAGGGTGAAGACATATTTCAAGGAGTTCCTTGTCGGAGGCGCATTCCATTGCGCAGGAGGAGCCACAGCATGCTCAGCGTGATGAACCAAGCAATTGCCACGACAGCCTCCCACCTCGGCTGCAGATTCGAACTGACATTGAACACTGTAATACTGAATAGGCCCAAAACAAAGTACATCCCTGTCACCTGGGCGTGGCTGGCTCCTGCCTGCACAGCGCGCTGGTAGACGTGCTGGGTGTGGGGTTCCATCCAGCGTTGCCCGGAAATGATGCGCGCCAGCAGTGTGAAGCCCGCGTCCACGAGGAACGGCGACAGCGGCACCAGCAGCAGGATCCAGTTGATGTCGGTGCGCAGGCTGGCCACGGCCACGACGGCCGCCACCGCGTAGCCCAGCGCTCCGCTGCCGACATCCCCGAGGAAGATGCGTGCGCGCGGAAAGTTGAAGGGCAGGAAACCCACGCAGGCCAGCCCGAGGGCGATGGCCAGCAGCGACCACGGCCAGGGCAGCACAGGAGCGAACCCCAGCGCGACCACGATGGCCTGGCTGCTGGCGATGCCGTTGATGCCATCCATGAAGTTCCAGATGTTGATCAACGAGGCGGTGAAGAACAGCACCAGCAGGGCCAGCAGCCAGCTGCCGCCGTGGATCTTCACCAGCCCGGCCAGCAGGCCCGCAGCAATGAAATGCACAAGCAGCCTGCGCATGGCCGGCAGCGGGCGATGGTCGTCCCACCAGCCGATGCCCGCGACCAGCAGCAGGCCGGCAGCGGCGACCAGCAGGCTCGGCATGGCCTGCGGCCACGCCCACATGGCCACGGCTGCGGTGGCCAGCAGGCTGATGACAATGGCGATGCCGCCGCCGCGTGGCGTGGCAACGCTATGGCTGCGGCGTTCCCCGGGGTGGTCCATCAGCTGCCGGCGCAGCGCGTAGCCGCGCGCCGCCCAGGTCAGGGCGGCGCTCAGCAGGGCCAACGCCAGCAGCGCGCCCATCACGAGCCAGGGCATGATTCAGAGCACCGCGTAGTTCAGCAGCGGCTTGACCGTACCCCATTCCTTGCAGCTCGGGCACTGCCAGTGGTGGGTGCGCGCGCCGAAGCCGCAGCGTGTGCAGCGGTAGGCCGGATTGCGCACCAGCAGCTGGTCGGTGATGTGCTTGAGATCGTGCAGGGTGGCGGTGGAATCGGCACCTTCGGCGAGGGTCAGGTCGATCAACGCCGATTCGCCGCGCACCGAGGGGCGGTCCTTGAGCTGGCGGCCCAGATAGGCGCGCGCAGGGGCGACACCTTCCTGTTCCTCCATCAGCCGGGTCAGCGCCAGCACCGGCGCGATACCGCGGTAGTGCTCGGTCATTTCCGAAAGGAAGGCACGGGCGCCGCCCAGGTCGCCGACCTTGCGGTAGTTCTGCATCAGCGCCGGCAGCAGTTCCGGCAGATATTCCGGGTCATTGCGCGCAGCACGCTCGAAGGCTCGCACCGCCGCTTCGGGATTGCCGGCATCGCTCTCCAGGCGTCCTTCGATGATGCCGGCGCGCACCGACATCGCATCGGCCTGGTAGGCACGGGCAATGGCCGCCCTCGCCTCTTCCAGCTTGCCGGCGCCACGGAAGCGTTCGGCCAGCTCGCACTCGAACTGCCCGATCAGCTTGCCCATCGGCTCGCCGGTGACATCCTCGAAGCGGGTGGCGTTGTCGATCGCCTTCTCCCAGTCACGCTCGGCCTGGTAGATCCCGATCAGGTGCTTGAGCGCCTGCGGCGCACGCTGGTCCAGCTGGGCCAGCTCGGTGAACACGGTTTCGGCGCGGTCCAGCAGGCCGGACTTCATGTAGTCCTCGCCCAGCGCCAGCAGCGCCTGCACGCGCTGCGCATCGCTCAGATCGTTGCGGTTGACCAGGCCCTGGTGCAGGCGGATGGCGCGGTCCACTTCGCCGCGGCGACGGAACAGATGGCCCAGCGCGACCTGGGTCTCGAAGGTTTCCTTGTCGAGCTCGGCGATGTGCAGGAACAGCTCGATGGCCTTGTCCGGCTGCTCGTTGAGCAGGTAGTTCAGGCCACGGAAGTAGGTGCTGGACAGTCGGCTGACCTGGTTGTCACCGTGGCGCTGACCGCCACGCCGTCCGATCACCCAGCCGGCCAGGGCGGCCAGCGGCACGAACAGGAAAAACCAGAACCACTCGGTGACGAAATCCATCTTCGATCAACGTCCGTCAAAAGATTGGGGGGAAGCGGCCGGTGCCGGCGTCGCGGCAGCGGACTTGTTGGCGCGGCGCAGCTGGCTGTAGAGCGGAACGACCACGCTCACCAGCACCAGGCCGGCGCCGACCACCACGCCCACCAGCAGGGCGGCGATCAATGCCACGCCGACGGAGGTATGCAGCTCGGTGAACAGCAGGTTGATCGACATCGCGGTCATGTTGACCGCACCGATGATCAATCCAAGGATCAGCACCGCCAGCAGGACCAGCAGACGAAAGACCTTCATGCGACAGCTCCAGGGGCGGGAGACCGTAGCTTATCCGACTCGCGGCTGGATTCGCACGCGGTGGCGCGACGGGACGCTCAGGCGGGATCGGCGTCCAGCGGCAGCACGCTGCTGACCCGCTCGCGCAGTTCCTTGCCCGGCTTGAAATGGGGAACGTGCTTGCCCGGCAGGGCAACCGATTCGCCGGTCTTGGGGTTGCGACCCAGGCGCGGCGGGCGGTAGTGCAGCGAGAAGCTGCCAAAACCGCGGATTTCGATGCGATCCCCGACAGAGAGGGAACCGCCCATCATTTCCAGCAACGACTTCACCGCCAGATCGACATCATCGGCCTTCAGGTGCGCCTGACGGCGCGCAAGGATTTCGATCAGTTCGGATTTGGTCATCACCGGCTCACATCAGGGGCATTTCAGCCTGAAACGGCCCGGGCAGTGCCCGGGCCGTCCAGGAAACAACGAACAACGGGCCCGATTACTCGGACTTGCTACCGTTCAGCTGGGCACGCAGCAGCGCGCCGAGCTGGGTGGTGCCACCCGAAGCGGACTGGTATTCCTCCAGCACTTCGCGCATTTCCGCGTCGTCCTTGGCCTTGATCGACAGCTGCAGGGTACGGCCCTTGCGGTCCATGCCCACGAACTTGGCTTCGACCTTGTCGCCGACCTTCAGGTGCTGGGTGGCGTCGTCAACGCGCTCGTTGGCGATGTCGCGAGCCGAAACGTAGCCTTCGATGCCGTCGGCCAGTTCGATCACGGCGCCCTTGGCGTCGACTTCCTTCACCACGCCTTCGACCTTGGAGCCCTTCGGATTGGCCGCCATGTACTGGCCGAACGGATCCTGCTCCAGCTGCTTCACGCCCAGGGAGATGCGCTCGCGCTCCGGGTCGACGGCCAGGACGACGGCGTCCAGGGTATCGCCCTTCTTGAAGTTGCGAACGACGTCTTCGCCGGTGGTGTTCCAGCTGATGTCGGACAGGTGGACCAGGCCATCGATGCCACCGTCCAGGCCGATGAAGATGCCGAAGTCGGTGATCGACTTGATCTGGCCGGACACCTTGTCACCCTTCTTGTGGGTGGCAGCGAAGGTTTCCCACGGATTGGCGGCAACCTGCTTCATGCCCAGCGAGATGCGGCGACGCTCTTCATCGACGTCCAGCACCATCACTTCGACCTCGTCACCGACCTGCACGACCTTGGACGGGTTGACGTTCTTGTTGGTCCAATCCATCTCGGAGACGTGCACCAGGCCTTCGACGCCCGGCTCGATCTCGACGAACGCGCCGTAATCGGTGACGTTGGAGACCTTGCCGAAGACGCGGCTGTTGGCCGGGTAACGACGGGCGATGTTGTCCCACGGATCTTCGCCCAGCTGCTTCAGGCCCAGCGAAACGCGGTTGCGCTCGCGGTCGAACTTCAGCACGCGCACGTCCAGCTCGTCGCCGACGTTCACGACTTCGGACGGATGGCGCACGCGCTTCCATGCCATGTCGGTGATGTGCAGCAGGCCGTCGATACCGCCCAGGTCCACGAACGCGCCGTAGTCGGTCAGGTTCTTGACGACACCCTTCAGGATCGCGCCTTCCTGCAGCTTGTCCATCAGCTGCTCGCGCTCTTCCGAGTGCTCGCTTTCGACGACAGCGCGGCGCGAGACCACGACGTTGTTACGCTTGCGGTCCAGCTTGATGAGCTTGAATTCCAGCTCCTTGCCTTCCAGGTAGGCCGGATCGCGCACCGGGCGCACATCGACCAGGGAACCCGGCAGGAAGGCGCGGACATCCTTGATGTCCACGGTGAAACCACCCTTGACCTTGCCACTGATGCGGCCGGTGATGGTTTCGTTCTTTTCCAACGCTTCTTCCAGCTCGTCCCACACCATCGCGCGCTTGGCCTTCTCGCGCGACAGGACGGTTTCGCCGAAGCCGTTCTCGATGGAGTCGAGGGCGACCTTGACGATATCGCCTTCGGCGACATCGATCTCGCCAGCGTCGTTACGGAACTGTTCGATCGGCACGATGCCTTCGGACTTCAGGCCAGCGTTGATCACCACGACGTCGCCGCGGACTTCAACAACGGTACCGCTGACGATGGCGCCCGGCTTCAGCTTGGCCAGGTTGGCCTGGCTGGCTTCAAACAGTTCGGCAAATGATTCGGTCATTAGATTTACTCTGTTGGACACATGGGTCGGTGGCGTCCCTTCGGGGATGGGCGACCGCCCGCCTGTTGGTCGACCCCGGAAAAGCAGGTCGTGTGTGAAGTAGGAAAACCGCCACGCATCATTGCGCGACGGAGCTTGTACAGCACTGCTATTGCGCGACCACCACCGATGCGGCTGGCAGTGCTCCCGCGCGAACGGATCAGGCAGCCGGAACCGGAAGCAGATCCATCACTCGGGCAACGACATCTGCGATGCCGATGCCTGTGGTGTCGATGAGGACGGCATCGTCTGCCGGCTTCAGGGGCGCCACGGTACGCTGAGCATCACGGGCGTCGCGGGCCATGATCTCGCGCAGGAGGTCATCAAAGTTAACAGAAACCCCCTTGTCTTTCAACTGCTTATGCCGGCGCTCGGCGCGCTCTTCGGCACTGGCGGTCAGGAACACCTTGTAGGGGGCATCCGGGAAGATCACCGTACCCATGTCGCGACCGTCCGCGACCAGGCCCGGCAGCTCCCTGAATGCGCGCTGCCGCTCCTTCAGGGCCGCCCGGACTTCGGGAATGGCCGCGATGGCCGACGCCAGCGCGCCGGTGGTCTCCAGCCGCAGTTCGTCGGTGGCATCGCTGCCATTGACCAGGACCCGCATCGCGTCACCCTGTTCAACAAACTGAACATGGGTATCGAACGTGCACCGCACCAGTGCCGAGGCGTCGGAGGTATCGATGTCGGCCCAGCTGGCGGCCACGCCCACCGCCCGGTACAGGGCGCCTGAATCCAGGTAATGCCAGCCCATCCGGCGCGCCACGATGCGGCTGATGGTACCCTTGCCGGCCCCTGATGGGCCGTCGATGGTCAGGACGGGAGCGAGTGGATTCATGGGGGTCCCAGTACGTGTGAAGGGGGCATTCTAGCCCCTGCCAGACACCCCGCGACGGATCTTTTGTGCAACCACTTGAAACCATGAGGAAAAGCCCGGTAGAATGGCGGGCTTGAACGAGCGTCAACTGCCGATTGTCTTTCGCATATCGCGGCCACGCTCCACCCGAACAACTACTGTTTACGCCGAGGTATGCCATGAAAGTCCTGTCCTCCCTGAAGTCGGCGAAGGCCCGTCACCGTGACTGCAAGGTCGTCCGTCGCCGTGGCAAGATCTTCGTGATCTGCAAGTCGAACCCGCGTTTCAAGGCGCGTCAGCGCTGAGCCCAACAGCCTTCGTGGCTGCGGCTGGTCCCGCGCGGGACCGACCCGATGCAAAAAGCCGCCTTCGGGCGGTTTTTTGTTTATGCGGCTTTTTCCTGCCGATTTTGCTGTAATCGCCTTTCTTGACCACTGGGGAGTAGATCGAGATGAAGCGTTACCTGTCCACCCTGGCCGTGCTGGCCACTCTGGCTGCCGCCACGCCGGCCCTGGCCGACACTCTGCTTGTCGACCGCGCCCGCGAGAAGCCGGCCGGCGCCCTGCCCCTTCGTGGCCAGTCCATGCAGCAGGTGCAGAGCCAGTTCGGTGCGCCCAGCGAGCAGCTGCAGCCGCGCGGCGGGCAGAAGCGGCAATGGCCGACCATCAACCGCTGGGTGTACCCACAGTTCACTGTCTACTTCGAGAAGCAGAAGGTGATCGACGTGGTGGCCAACCAGGCGGACCCGAACGAAATCGGCCCGAAACCGCCGATCCGTTGACCCCTTTACCCGCCCCGGGCGGGCCTGTGTAGCGAGACCATGAACCAGACCCTTCGTTTTCCTGCCGAGTGGGAAGCCCAGAGCGGCGTCCTGATTGCCTGGCCCACCGCCGATACCGACTGGGCCGACCGCCTGGGACAGGTGGAGGAAACCTATATCGCACTGGTTGCAGCGATCACCCGCTTCCAGCCGGTGCTGATCTGCGTGGCCGATGACGATGTGGAGACCTATGCCGAAATGCGGCTGCGCTCCAACCGCATCGACATGGACAGGGTGCACTTCACCACGGCGGCCTACGACGACACCTGGCTGCGCGACTCGGGCCCGATCACCCTGCGACGTGCCGACGGCGGTTTCCAGCTGCTGGACTTCCGCTTCACCGGCTGGGGCGGCAAGTTCGATGCCACCCTCGACGATCAGCTGGTGGGCGCGCTCGACCAGGCCGGCGTTTTCAACGACGCGCCGGTGCGCAGCATCCCGTTCGCACTGGAAGGCGGCGCCATCGAAACCGACGGTGAAGGTACCCTGCTGACCACCTGGAAGTGCCTGCACGAACGCCACCCGGATCGTGACCGCGCCAGCCTGAGCACCGACCTCGCCGACTGGCTGCAGCAGGAGCGCGTGCTGTGGCTCGACCACGGCTACCTGGAAGGCGACGATACCGATGCCCACATCGATACCCTCGCCCGCTTCGCCTCGGCGGACAGCATCGTCTACCAGGCCTGCGACGACGAGAACGACTCACACTACGCCGAGCTGCAGGCGATGGGCAGGGAGCTGGCTGCGCTGCGCACCCGTGACGGTCAGCCATACCGCCTGTTCCCGCTGCCGTGGGCACAGCCGGTAATCGACGAAGGCCGCCGCCTGGCGGCCTCGTACGCCAACTACCTGATCGTCAACGGCGCGGTGCTGATGCCGGCGTACGGTGATCCGGCCGACGATCTGGCCCGCGACGTGCTGGCCAAGGCCCATCCGGGCCGCGAGATCGTCCAGGTGCCCTGCCGCTCGCTGATCTGGCAGAACGGCAGCCTGCACTGCATCACCATGCAGCTGCCGGAAGGCCTGCTGAAGGCGTAGCACGATGCGGTAGCGCCGGGCCACGCCCGGCGAGCACAGCGGCATTCGGTTCGTACGCCGGGCATGGCCCGGCGATACCGGCTGCGTGCACCTGTTCAGCGGCCGACACGCTGCGGCATCGCATACGCGCTAACATGCGGGTTTTCCCCCGCAGGAACACCCGCATGAACTCGCGCAGCCCGCTTACCGTCGCCCTGATCCAGGAGCGCAACCACGGCGATGCCGCCGCCAATCTGGCGGTGATCGAGGCACGCGTGGCCGAAGCGGCAGCGCAGGGCGCCAAGCTGGTGCTGCTGCAGGAACTGCACAACGGCCCCTACTTCTGCCAGCACGAGTCGGTTGACGAGTTCGATCTGGCCGAACCGATCCCGGGCCCGAGCACCGAGCGCCTGGGTGCGCTGGCGAAGAAGCATGGCGTGGTGCTGGTCGGTTCGCTGTTCGAGCGCCGCGCCGCCGGCCTGTACCACAACACCGCGGTGGTGTTCGAGAAGGACGGCACCCTGCTCGGCAAGTACCGCAAGATGCACATCCCGGACGATCCGGGTTTCTACGAGAAGTTCTACTTCACCCCGGGCGACATCGGCTTCACCCCGATCGACACCTCGGTGGGCCGCCTGGGCGTGCTGGTGTGCTGGGACCAGTGGTATCCGGAGGCGGCGCGCCTGATGGCGCTTGCCGGCGCCGAACTGCTGCTGTACCCGACTGCGATCGGCTGGGACCCGGACGACGTGCAGGACGAGAAGACCCGCCAGCGCGATGCCTGGGTACTGAGCCACCGTGGCCATGCCGTCGCCAACGGCCTGCCGGTGCTGAGCTGCAACCGCGTCGGCCATGAGGCCTCGCCTCTGGGCGCGTCGGGCATCCAGTTCTGGGGCAACAGCCACGTGCTCGGCCCGCAGGGCGAGTTCCTGGCCGAAGCCGGCACCGATGCCGCTGTGCTGGTATGCGACGTCGACCTGCAGCGCAGCGAGCACGTGCGCCGCATCTGGCCGTTCCTGCGCGATCGCCGCATCGATGCCTACGGCGATCTGCTCAAGCGCTACATCGACTGAACCGGAGCCGCGCATGGCCGTCCTCATCCGTGATGCCGGCCCGGCCGACATCGCCGCGATCACCGCGATCTACGCGGTCGAAGTGACCGACTTCGTCAACACGTACGAGTACGACATCCCGGACCAGGCCGAGATGCTGCGCCGCATGCGCGACATCATCGACCGCGGTTTTCCCTATCTGGTCGCCGAGATCGACGGCCAGGTCGCCGGCTACGCCTACGCCAACACCTACCGCACGCGCATTGCCTACCAGTGGACCGTGGAGAACTCGGTCTATGTCGATGCACGGTTCCAGGGCCAGGGCGTCGGCACCGGCCTGTTGCAGGCGCTGATCGACGCATGCGTCGCACGTGGCTTCCGGCAGATGGTGGCGGTGATCGGCGAACCGACCAATACCGCTTCGATCAGGCTGCACGAGCGTTTCGGCTTCGAGCTGGTCGGCGTGTTCCGCGGCCTCGGCCGCAAGCACGGCCGCTGGCTGGACACCGTGCAGATGCAACGCGCGCTCGGCGACGGCGCCGACTCCGCACCTTCCAATGAATGACTCCATGACCGAAATCCTTCCCGAGACCGACGACGATCTGTTCGCCGGCCAGCCGGTGCGCGTCGTTGAACGCGACGGCGTGCGCTACACCCTGCTGGGCACCGCCCACGTTTCCCACGCCAGCGTCGAGGCGGTGGAGAAAGCAATCAACAGCGGCCGCTTCGATGCCGTCGCGGTCGAACTGGACCCCCAGCGCCTGCAGGCCCTGAGCGATCCGGACACGTTGGCCAAGCTGGACCTGGTCGAGGTGATCCGCAAGGGTCGAGTTGCCCTGTTCGCCGCCAACCTGGCGCTTTCCGCCTACCAGCGTCGTCTGGCCGAACAGCTCGGCATCGAGCCGGGTGCGGAACTGAAGCGCGCCGTCGAACTGGGGCGTGAGCGCGGCCTGCCCGTCCACCTGATCGACCGAGAGGTGGGCCTGACCTTCCGCCGCGCCTCGCAGCGGCTGGGCTTCTTCGGCAAGCTGAAGCTGGTTGCGGGCCTGGGCGCCGGCCTGTTCTCATCGGAAGAGGTGGGCGAAAACGAAATCGAGAAGCTCAAGCAGGGCGACATGCTGGAGTCGAGCTTCGGCGAGTTCGCGACCGAGAATCCCGCGCTGTACGAAACCATCATCGGCGAGCGCGACCGCTACATGGCCACGCGCCTGCGCGAAGAACACGACCCGCGGCAGCGCGAAGTCCTGGCGGTGGTCGGCGCCGGCCATCTGGCAGGCCTGGCGCGATACCTCGAAACGGATACCGATGCACCGGCACCGTTGCGCGCCGAACTCGAAGCCGTGCCGAAGAAGCGCAACATCCCGTGGTTCACGCTGGGCATCCTTGCCATCGTCGTCACCGGCATCGCCGTCGGCTTCTACCGCGGAGGCCTGGGCGTGGGCACCGAACTGCTGGCCACGTGGGCGATGTACACCGGCGGCCTGGCCGGCCTCGGCTGTCTGCTGGCCGGCAGTCACCCGCTGAGCATTCTCACGGCGATCGTGGTCGCCCCGTTCAAGCCGTTCCGGCTCAGCATTCCCACCGGCGCGTTCTCGGCGCTGGTCGAGGCACGCCTGCGCAAGCCGGCGTACCAGGATTTCCTGCAGCTGCGCGACGATGCACAGTCGTTGAAGGGCTGGTACCGCAATCGGGTCACCCGCGTGGTGCTGACGTTCATGCTGACCAATCTCGGCAGCATGCTCGGCCTGTGGCTGACCGGCTTCCAGGTGTGGGGCAAGGTCGCAGGTTGATTGCAACGCCCCGCCGGGCATGGCCCGGCGCTACCGCGTGGCGGCGAATTGCGACACCCGGCGATACCGCGAGGCGGTGATGGTAGCGCCGGGCCATGCCCGGCAAAAAAAGGGGAGGCCGCCCCACTACGACCGGCCTCCCCACACCACAACACGTTGTCGTTCCCCGTAGTCCGGCAAGCTCGACGCTAGGCGGCCGTTGCCGCCACCTTTTCCAGGCCGCGCGCGCGGCGGATCAGCCGCGTCACGGCATTGCGCAGGTCGTCCAGCACCGCGTAGATCGTCGGCAGGAACAGCAGGCTGACCACGGTCGAGAACGCCAGTCCACCGGCGATGGCTCGGGCCATCGGCGCGTACTCCGGGCCGTCGCCGAACATCTGCGTGTTGGTCAGCGAAATCGGCACCATCGCCAGGATCGCCGTTCCCATGGTCATCATGATCGGGCGCAGGCGCTCGCGTGAGCCCTCCACCAGGGCCTGGGTACGCCCCATGCCGCTGCGCCGGAGGTTGTTGATGTGCTCGATCATCACGATGCCGTTGTTCACCACCACGCCCATCAGCACCAGGATGCCGATGAAGGACATGATTCCGAACGAGGTGCCGGTGATCCAGAACAGCCAGAACACGCCGAAGATCGAGAACAGCACGCCGCTCATGATCGCCGCCGGGAACAGCAGCGATTCGAACACCGCCGCCATCACCACGTAGATCATCACCAGCGCGATGAGCAGGTTGAACACCATCTGCTGCATCGCCTCGTCATCGTTGCCATAGTCGCCGCCATCGAAGGTGTAGCCATAGCCGGCCGGGAAGCTCATCGGCTTGAGTACGGCCTCGATCGCCTTGCGTCCGTCCGGTGCGGTGACCTTCTCGGCCAGGTTGGCCTTGATCGTCAGCGTGGTCTGCCGGTTGGTGCGGCCGATCTGGGTGGCGGACGAACCGACATCGACGCTGACCAGACTCAGCAGCGGCACGCTGCGGCCGTCGCCGGTACGCACGCTGAAGCCGGCCAGGTCCTCCGGACTGCTCTGCTCGGCTCCGGCGAAGCGCACCCAGACCGGCACCTCGTTGTCGCCTCGCCGGAACTCACGCATCGGTGCACCGCGCAATGCCAGGCCGACAAAGCTGGCCACCTGCTCGGCGTTGAAGCCGAAGGCGGCGGCACGCTCGCGATCGACGCGCACCTTGAGTTCACCGCCCTTCTCGCCATTGTCGATGCGCACGTCGCGCAGCTCCGCACGCTGGGCCAGCAGGGGCAGCACTTCCTGGCCGATTTCCTGCAGCATGCTGCTGGAATCGCCGATCAACTGCACCTGCACGCCCTGGTTGCCGCCACCACCATCACCGCCCTGGTTGCCGACGAAGTAGTCGGTACGCGCGGACTTCGGCAGGCCCTTGCGCAGCTCCTCCTGCAGTGACTTGATGTCCTTGGCGTACTTCTCGTCCAGGGTGACGACCGTCGAGCTGCCTTCCTGCTCGCTGTACCAGGAGTACACCTGCTTGACGTGCAGGCGCTCACGGTTCTCGTCGATCCAGTTCTCCACCCGCGCCACTTCCTCGGACATCTGCCGGTAGGTGTAGGCACCCTTCCACATGTAGCCGATGAAGATGTCCTTGCCACCTTCACCACCGAACATGTCCACCTTGGTCAGTTTCATCGGCACCAGGCTGACGGCCACCACCAGCACGATGCCCAGCAGGCTCCAGCCACGATGGTGCAGCGACCAGTCCAGCACCTGCGCGTAGCGCCGCTGCAGGCGCGCGATCAGTCCGGTCTGCGAGTGCACCAGCTTGGGCGTGGCCATGCGCGCGGACAGCATTGGAATCAGGCTGACCGCCACCAGCCACGACGCCAGCAGCGATACCGAAATGGTGATCGCGATCTGGGCCATGAAGATGCTGATGTTGTTGGTCTCGCCGAACAGGTTCGGCACGAACACGATGCAATGGCACAGGGTGCCGGCGCTGAGCGCGATGGCGACGTTGCGGGTGCCGATGATCGAGGCCAGCCGTGGCTGTCCCGGCATGCGCTCGCGCTCCTGGTAGATGCTCTCCACCACCACCACGGCGTTGTCCACCAGCATGCCCACCGCCAGCAGCAGGCCCATCATGGTCAGGATGTTCAGCGTCACCCCGACGAAGTACATGAAGCCCAGGGTGATGGTGAAGCAGATCGGGATGGCCAGCGTCACCATCAGCGTGGACGGCCAGTGGCGCAGGAAGAAGAACAGCACCGTCACCGACAGGATCAGGCCGACCGCACCGGCTTCGGCCAGCTCCAGCAGCGAGGAGGTCACCGCCTTGCCCTGGTTGTCGATGACCTTGATCTGCACATCGCGCATCGAGTCCTGTGCGCGGATCGATTCGACTTCGGCCAGCGCCGCGCGCGAGACGTCGACCAGATTGGCGCTGCGCTCCTTGAAGATATCCAGGCCCACTGCCGGGTTGCCATCCAGGCGGCGGCCATAATTCATCCGCGCCGGCTTCAGCCGCACATCGGCAATGTCACCCAGCCGCAGGCCCTTGGCGTTGATCACCAGGTCGCGCAGTTCCTGCAGGTCGGTGATCTCGCCGACCGGTTGCACGCGCACACGCTGGCCGTTGTCATCGATCTGCCCGGCCGAGATCGAGAAGTTCAGCGTGCGCAACCGTTCGCTCAGCTCGTTGATGCTCAGCCCGTGCGCGTTGAGCCGGTTGGGATCGATCGCGATCTCGACTTCATTCGGCGGTGCACCGGTGATGTCCACGCGCGCAACGCCCGGAATGCGCTCGATGCGCCGCTTGAACTCGCGGTCGAGCATGTCATAGGCGGTCGTCAGGTCGGTGGTGCTGGCCAGGCGCACCTTCAGCACCGGCTGGTCGCTGCTGGACCACTTGAACACGTTGTAGCGCTGCAGGTCGTCAGGCAGGTCGCTGCGGATCGCATCGATACGTTCGCGCGCGTCGGAAGCGGCGATGGCGATGTCACGGTCCCAGTCGCTGAACTCGATGAAGATCAGCGCCGCTTCGGACGTGGCCGAGGAGCGCATGCGCTTGATCCCGGTCATCGTTGCCAATGACTCTTCCACCGGCCGGATGATGGTCCGCTCCACTTCTTCCGGTGTCGAGCCCGTGTACGGAATCTGCACGAACAGGAACGGCGCGGAGATGTCCGGCAGAGCCTCCAGTGGCAGCCGGAATGAAGCGATCAGGCCGATCACCACCAGCGATACGAAGCACATGATGGTGGTGACCGGACGGCGGATGGAGAACTCGGCGACACTCATGCCGGCTCCTCGCCGCCGACGCGGCCACCTTCTCGGATTCGCAGTCCGTCGCCGGCGTGCTTGCGGCCGCGTTCGCGGTAGTAAGCGTCGCCGCGGCGATCCATCAGGTCGTAGACCACCGGGATCACCAGCAGGGTCAGCAGGGTGGAGACCAGCAGGCCGCCGATCACGGTGATCGCCATCGGCGCACGTACTTCAGCGCCCTCGCCCATCGCCACCGCCAGTGGCAGGAAGCCGAACAGCGTGCACAGGGTGGTCATGATGATCGGACGCAGGCGCGAGCGCGCGCCTTCCACCAGCGCCTCGTGCTTGGCCACCCCGGCCTCGCGCAGCTGGTTGACCTTGTCGATCAGGATGATCGCGTTCTTGGTGACCAGTCCCACCAGCAGGATCAGGCCGATGAACACCACCACCGAGATCGGCTTGCCGGTCAGCATCAGCGCCAGGATCGCGCCGACCAGCGCCAGCGGGATGGTGAACAGGATCACGAACGGATGCAGCAGCGATTCGAACTGCGACGCCATCACCAGATAGACCAGGAAGATCGCCAGTCCGAAGGCGAAGATCAGCGACGTTGCCGCCTGCGCCAGTTCCTCGCCCTGGCCACCGATATGCAGGCCGACGCCCGCACCAAGCGGCTGTTCGGCGACCATCTGCTGCACTTCGCGCATGGCCGCGCCCAGATCGATGTCACGCAGGTTGGCCGAGACCACCGCGACGCGGGTCTGATCGGCACGGTGGATCTCGCTCGGACCGGTGGTGGCCACCACGTCGGCCACGGCGTCCAGGGTGACCGGACGGGTACTGCCCGGGTTGACGATCAAGCGGCGGATGCTCTCCACGCTGGCCCGGTCGCCTTCCTGTGCCCGTACCAGCACGTCGATCTTGCGGTCGCGGAAGCTGTAGCGGGTGGCCACATCGCCGCGCACCTTCTTCACCACGACGTCGGCGATCTGGCGGGTGGTCAGGCCCAGTGCACCGGCGCGCTCCTGGTCGAAGCGGATCTGGATCTCCGGGAAGCCCTCCTCCACCGTCGACTTCACGTCGGCGTAGTGCGCATTGCCGCGCAGCAGGGCAGCCAGCCGCTGGCCAGCCTGCTCCAGCGTGGCCATGTCCTGACCACGCAGTTCGATTTCCAGCGGGGTGGAGAAGCTGAACAGCGCCGGCCGCGCGAAGTCGACCTGCGCGCCGGGGTGCCCGGCCATGGTGCCACGCAGGCGCTCGGTGATGGCCGCTTCGGTGCGCGCATCCCCACCGCCTTCCATCACCACGGTCAGCTTGCCGATGTTCTCGCCGCTCTCGGTCGGGCTTGCGTCCAACCGGGTACCGCTGCCACTGACGCCGTACAGCGAGGCCACGCCCTCGCCCTTGCCGTGCGCCAGCTGCAGTTCGCGCACCAGTGCATCGGTCTGCTTCAACGGCGTGCCGGCCGGCAGCTTGACGGTCATCTCGAAGCGGTCCTGCGCCAGCTGCGGGATGAGGTCGGCGCCCAGCATCGGCACCAGCGCCATGGTGGCTGCAAACGCCAGCGCGGCCAGGCCCAGCACCTTGCCGGGGTGCGCCAGCGCGCTCGGCAACAGCCGCAGGTAGCCACGTTCGGCCCCCGCATAGGGCTTCATCGCGATATCGCTGGCCTTGCGCATGACCGGACCGATCACGGCGGCAACGCCGCGGCAGGCACGCACCACCAGCCAGGCCAGCGCATAGAAGGTCCAGCGCACCGCAGCGACGAAGCCACGACGGCCGGCTGCAACGGGCTTCTGCCAGCGACGCTCCGGCTGCCACGCCTCGCTGGCGGGCTCTTCGGGGAACGCCAGCGGCGGCCGCCCCTTCAGCGAGCTGAGCATCGGAATGAGTGTCATCGATACCAGCAGCGAAATGGCGATGGCGATCGCCACGGTCAGCGCCTGGTCGCGGAACAGCTGGCCGGCGATACCGTCGACGAACACCAGTGGCAGGAACACCGCGATGGTGGTCAGGGTGGAGGCGACCACTGCCATGCTCACTTCGCGGGTGCCTTCGATCGCGGCCTGCAGGATGCCCAGCCCGCGCTCGCGCGCCTTGGCGATGCTCTCCAGCACCACGATCGAATCGTCCACCACCAGGCCCGTCGCCAGCGCCAGGCCGCCCAGCGACATGACGTTCAGGCTGAGACCCAGCTGGCCCATGAAGAAGAACGTGGCGATGATCGACACCGGCAGCGACAGGCTGATGACGAACGTGCTCCAGCCATCGCGGAGGAACAGGAAGATGATCAGGATCGCCAGCAGGCCGCCGATCACCGCATCCTTCTTGACGTCGCTGATCGCATGCTCGATGAAGCGCGACTGGTCCTCGATGGTGGTCAGTTCGGCATCGCCGGGGAACGTGCCCTTGATCTGCTCCAGACGCTTGCGCAGCGCTTCGGCGGTGGCGACGGTGTTGGCGTCGCCTTCCTTGTAGATCGCCAGCTCGACCGATTCCTTGCCGCCCAGGCGGATGATCGCTTCACGCTCCTTGTAGCCCTGGCGCACGGTGGCCACGTCCTTCAACCGGACAGGAACGCCATTGGCGACCACGCTGGAGCCACCGCCGGACGATGCGCTCTGTGCGGCCGAGGCTGCGGCGATGGCCGCAGCGGAACCGGTGGAGGCGGCGATGTTGAACATCTGCTGCAGCGCGGAGTCTGCCGCACTGCCATTGGACGCCTGGGTGGTGACCAGCAGGTTGCGGATCTCCTCCAGATCGGCGAACTGGTTGACGGTACGCACCAGGAAGCGCTGCGAGCCCTCTTCCAGCCGACCGCCGGAGATGTTGATGTTCTCGTCCTTCAGGCGCTTGATGACGGTATCGATCGGCAGATTCAGCTGCGCGAGCTTCTGCTGGTCGATGTCGACCTGGATCTCGTCCTCCAGGCCGCCGCCGACCTTGACCGCCGCCACGCCGGTGACCGGTTCCAGCTTCTTCTTCAGATCCTCGTCGGCGTAGCGGCGCAGGATGGTCAGCTCGCGGATGGCGTCGGCATCGCTGGACGGCGCCGCCTTGCTGGACAGCACCAGGCGCATGATCGGCTCGGTGGACGGATTGAAGCGCAGCAGCACCGGGGCTTTCGCCTCCAGCGGCAGGTTCAGCGCTTCCATCTTGTCGCGCACCTCCAGGCTGGCCTGGTCCATGTTGGTGCCCCAGGCGAACTCCAGCACCACATCGCTCTGGCCGGTGCGCGAGACCGACTTCAGCTTGCGCAGGTTCTTGACCACGCCCACGGCTTCTTCCACCGGCTGGGTGATCAGGGTTTCGATCTCGGTCGGTGCCGCACCGGTGTATTCGGTGCGTACCGTCAGCGTCGGGTAGCTCAGGTCCGGCAGCAGGTTGACCTTGAGGCTGCCCAGCGCAATCAGGCCGAACAGCAGCAGGGTGACCGTGCACATGGCAATGGTGACGCGGCGGCGGGTAGCGAACTCCACCAGGCCGCCACGCATGCCGGCGGCGGCGCTTTCGCCGTGGGGCGAAGCACCGTGGTCGTGGTCAGGATGGCTCATTGCCGGCTCCCGGCCTTGTCTGCCGGCTTGGCCGAGGCCGTCGCCGTCTTCGCCTTCGGATCAGCGATCACCTGCACGGCGGTGCCGTCGCGCAGCGCGACCTTGCCTGCGGTGACCACCTGGTCTCCGGCCGCCAGTCCATCACGGATCTCCACCCATGGCCCCTCCGCGTAACCCAGCTTGACCGGAACGCGTGCGACCTTGCCGTCGCGCACCCGGAACACCGCCGGCTCACCATCGTCGAGCAGCGCCAGGCGCGGCACGACCAGGGCGTCGGCACGCTGGTCGTAATCGATGCGGATCCGGCCGAACATGCCCGGCTGCAGGGAATGGGCAGTGCCGTCGAAGGCACTGACAACACGGAACGTGCCGCTGCCCGAATCCACCACCGGTGCGATGCGATCAACGATGCCGGTGAAGCTCTGGCCCGGCAGTGCATCCGCCGACAGGGTCACCGGCTGGCCGGCACGCAGCGTTGCCAGCTCGCGTTCGGGAACGTTGAGGGTGGCTTCCAGGCGCGAGTTGTCGACGATGCGGAAGATCGGCGTGTTGATCTGCACGAAGTTGCCGGTCTTGATCGAGCGCGAGGCGATCACGCCGGAGATCGGTGCGACCACCGTGGTGTACGACAGCTCCAGCGTGGCCAGGCGATATTGCGCGCGCACGTTTTCCAGATCGAAGCGCAGCTGGTCGACGTCGGCGGCACTGACCATCTGCTGGCCGACCAGCTTCTGTGCGCGCTGGTAGTTGTTCTCGAGCTTGCGCATCTGTGCCTCGCTCTGGGCAACCGCCAGGCGTGCGCGGTCCGGATCGAGCCGTACCAGCGGCTGCCCCGCGCTGACCCGCTGGCCTTCCTCGACCAGCACCGCCAGCGCCACGCCAGAGGTCTTGGCAACCACCTGCGACTCGGCGCGCGGCTCCAGCGCGGCGGTGCCGGTGTAGCTGGCCGCCACCGCGCGGCGGCTGGCCACCGCGACCTCGACCGGCACGGACTCGACTTTTTTCTCATCCTTGGTTTCGGCGGCCTTGGCCTCGCTGTTGGGGCCCGCGGCGCAACCGCCCAGCATCAGCGTGGTGGAGATCAGCAGGGCGGCGGCGCAGAGTCCGCTGCGGCGGCCATGCAGGAAGATTGGGTGCGACATCGTCAGGTCCCTGGAGGATGCGTGGGCAGGTGTGGTAGCAAAGTAATGCACCACTTCACGGCAACACCATATCCCAAAGGTCATGGTGTCTTCACGCCGCTGGTCGGCCCACCCCCATTTCAGCTAGATGAAACCTGAGGCTATACTCGGGTCGTTCCGTACCCCACGCCGGAACGACCAGACCCGAATCCCCGGAAACGACATCATGCGCCCGCAGCCGCTCGCCGCTTGTCTCGCTCTGGCCGTCCTCCTGCCCCTCGGGGCCGCCGCACAGCCCGCTCCAGCTACCACGACCGCAGCACCCGCCCCAGCCCCGGCACCCGCCGCTGCTGCCGCCGCCGCACCTGCCGGCAATTACGACAATGGCCGGGTGCTGGCCTACACCTGCCAGGGGTGCCATGGCATCACCGGTTACAAGAACGCCTACCCGAGTTACCGGGTACCGAAGATCGGTGGCCAGACCCAGCAGTACCTGACCCAGGCCCTGACCGAGTACCGCCAGGGCAAGCGCCGGCATCCGACGATGCAGGCCCAGTCGATGAGTTTCAGCGAACAGGAGATCGCCGATCTCTCTGTTTACCTGTCCACCGTCAAGTAAGGCCCGCCCATGTCGAAAGCCGCGCATCCACTGCGTCATGCCATCGCCCTGTCCGTCGCCCTGCTGCTGGCGGCCTGCTCGCAGTCACAGGTGGAGAACAGCGAGAAATCCGCCGCCGATCCGGGCCATGCCAGCGGCGAGCACGGCTCTTCATCCTCGGCAGGCCTGCCCACCGGCCGTGAGGCTGCCGGTGAAGCCCGGGCCAAGGTGAAGGGCAAGGCCACCAATCAGAGCTGCATCGATTGCCATGGTGCCGACGGCAACGCCCCGATCGATCCGACCTACCCGAAACTGGGTGGGCAGTACGGTGATTACCTCGCGCATGCGCTGCAGGCCTACCGTTCCGGCGACCGCCAGCACGCGTTGATGACGCCGCAGGCGACGGACCTGAGCGATCAGGACATCGCCGACCTGGCGGCGTACTTCGGCAGCCGGCCAAGCCAGCTGCGGGATCTGCACGGGGTCAAATAGGATCAGGGCGCCGTGGCGCCCTTGCATCCCTGGCGCCGGGCCACGCCCGGCGGAACACCACAGGCCCGCGCTGCGCGCTCGCGGGGCATGGCCCCGCGCTACCCTCGCACTGCCTGCGTACCGGTAGCGCCGGGCCACGCCCGGCGGAACACCAGAAGCCCGCGCTACCCTCGCACCGCGGCTGCGTTCCGGTAGCGCCGGGCCATGCCCGGCGGAACGCCAGAAGCCCGCGCTGCGCGCTCGCGGGGCATGGCCCCGCGCTACCCTCGCACTGCCTGCGTACCGGTAGCGCCGGGCCATGCCCGGCGAAACACCACACGCCCGCGCTGTGCGCCCGCGGGGCATGGCCCCGCGCTACCGCGCACCGTCAGCGTCGGTCAAGATCAGCCTTCCAGCTCTTCCCAGCGCGCGTACGCGGCGTCCAGTTCAGCCTGCACCTTGGCCAGCTGCTGCGTGTGTGCCGTCACCTCGGCGCTGCTGCGGGTGTAGAACGAGGGATCATTCATCGCTGAGGTGAGGCCTTCGACGTCACCTTCCAGCTTCTCGATCGTCTTCGGCAGCTGCTCCAGTTCGCGCGCTTCCTTGTAGCTGAGCTTGCGCTTGGCCGCGGCAGGTTCCGCGGCAGCCACAGGCGCAGCCGCTGCCGCCGGCCTGGCAGCGGCGGGCACTGCTGCCACTGCGGTACTGGCCGCGTAGCGCTGCCAGTCGGTATAGCCTCCAACGTACTCGCCGATCACGCCGTCGCCCTCCATCACCAGCGTGGACGTCACCACGTTGTCGATGAAATCACGATCGTGGCTGACCAGCAGCAGCGTGCCGGTGTACTCGCCGAGCAGCTCTTCCAGCAGTTCAAGCGTTTCCACGTCCAGGTCGTTGGTGGGTTCGTCCATCACCAGCAGGTTGGACGGCTGCGCGAACAGCTTGGCCAGCAGCAGGCGGTTGCGCTCCCCACCGGACAGCCGGGTGATCGGCGCGCGCGCGCGCTCGGGCGTGAACATGAAGTCCTGCAGATAGGCATGCACGTGCTTGCGCTTGCCGTTGAACTCGAGGAAATCACGGCCTTCGGCCACGTTCTCGATGGCGCTCCAGTCTTCGCGCAACACGGCACGATACTGGTCGAAATAGGCCACCTGCAGGTTGGTGCCGGCGTTGACCTCGCCCTTCTGCGGCTGCAGTTCACCCAGCAGCAGCTTCAACAGGGTGGTCTTGCCGCTGCCGTTGGGGCCGATCAGGCCGATCCGGTCGCCGCGCAGGATGGTGGTGGTGAAGTCGCGGACCATGGTGCGGTCGCCGAACGCGAACGAAATGTCCTTGACGTCGATGACCTTCTTGCCGGAGCTCACGCCCTGTGCCGCTTCCATCCGGACATTGCCGCTCAGCTCGCGTCGCTGCGACCGTTCGGTGCGCATCGCTTTCAGCCGGCGCACGCGACCTTCATCGCGGGTGCGGCGCGCCTTGATGCCCTGCCGGATCCACACTTCTTCCTGTGCCAGCAGCTTGTCGAAGCGCGCGTTCTCCTGCGCCTGCGCGTTGAGGCGCTCTTCGCGGCGGCGTTCGTAGTTGGCCCAGTCGCCGGGCCAGCTGGTGACCTGACCGCGATCGATCTCGACGATGCGGGTGGCCAGCGCACGCAGAAAGCGGCGGTCATGGGTGACGAACACCACGCTGCCGCTCCAGCCCTTCAGGAACGCTTCCAGCCAGTCGATGGCTTCGATGTCCAGGTGGTTGGTCGGCTCGTCCAGCAGCAGCAGGTCCGGGCTGGAGACCAGCGCGCGGCCCAGCAGGACGCGGCGCTTCATGCCACCGGACAGGCGCGCGAACTCCGCATCGCCATCCAGGTCGAGCTTGGTCAGTGTCTCGGCCACGCGCTGGTCCAGACCCCAGCCATTGGCCGCGTCGATCTTGGCCTGCACCCGGCCGAGCGCATCGCCGTCGAACTCGTCGGCATGGCTGAGGTGGTGGAACTCGGCCAGCCACTGGCCCAGCTCACCCAGGCCATCGGCCACCACGTCGAACACCGAGCCGGCCGCGCCGTGCGGCACTTCCTGTTCCAGGCGGGTCACACGGACGCCCTGCTGGACGCGTACTTCGCCGTCATCGGGCTTGTGGTCGCCGGACAGCAGCTTGAGCAGGGTGGATTTGCCGGCGCCGTTGCGGCCGATCAGGGCGATGCGTTCACCCGGCTCGATCGACAGTTCGGCTTTTTCCAGCAACAACGGGCCGCCGACGCTGAAGTCGACGTTCTGCAGAGTAATCAGAGGCATCCGGATATTGTACGGGTTGGGGGCGCCGGCCGGGCTGCTCCCGGAGATCGATCAGCCCACCTCCCCCAGCAACGCCTGCAGACCCGGCAACCATTGCTTGCCGGGGTGGCGCACCAGCCACAGCGTGCGCTGCAGCGCGGGTAGCGGGGTATCCAGCACACGCAGGCGACCCAGTGCCAGCGGCTCCTCCAATGCGTGACGTGACAGGCAGGCCACGCCGAGGCCGGCAATCGCGGCTTGCTTGATCGCCTCGGTATTGCCCAGCTGCAGGGTCTGCGCGAAACCGCGCAGATGCGGCAGAAGCGCCTGCTCCACGGCCTCGCGGGTGCCGGACCCGGGTTCGCGCAGCAGCCAGCGCGCCGCGCGCAGATCCTCCAGCGACCAGCGCGCCGCCGCGTCGGCGGCGGCAACGATCACCAGCGGATCCTGCTGCCACGCGGTCACCTGCAAACCCCGCTCGTGGCATGGCCCCTCGATCAGGCCGGCATCCACATCCAGCCGCTGGACGGCGGCGACCACGCCGGCGCTGTTGTCGATGCGCAGATCGACTTCCGCCTGTGGCGCCTGCCGCAACAGGTCGGCGATGCGCGCCGGCAGCAGGTAGTTGCCGATGGTGGTGCTGGCCGCCAGCACCAGCCGCAACGGTGCCCCCTGCGCGGGGTCCCCGCCGGCAGCGAGCTGGCGCTCGAGATCAACGGCATTGACCAGCAGCGCGCGGGCCGGTTCCAGCAGCGCGCGGCCATGGCCGTTCAGCACCAGGCGGCGACCGACACGGTCGAACAGGGGCGTGCCGAAGTGCGCCTCCAGCTCCTGCAGGGCCGCACTGCTGGCCGACTGCGAGAGCGCGATGGCCTGGCCGGCCGCGGATGTGCTTCCGTGGTCGGCAATGGCGACGAAGACCTGTAGCTGGCGCAGAGTCAGGCGCATATCCTTTACCTATAAAGCAGGTAGATTCTACTTATATTATTCGTTTTACAGGTCATTGGCGCAGGCGCACGCTTTTCATCGTTCCCCACACCGGTCCCGCCATGAGCACCTCCGCCCCCTCCACCTGGTCCCTGCCCGTTCTGCGGCAGCGCTGGCAGCCGCGCCTGCCCGGGCTGCTGCTGGCGGGCCTGCTCGCTGCGGCATCGCTTCATCTGGCGGACCTGCCATGGCTGCAGGCGCATGGCCTGAGCGCGCTGACCGTGGCGATCGTCGCCGGTATCGCGGTCGGCAATACCCTCTACCCGCGGCTGGCGCCGCGCAGCGCGGCAGGCATCGGCTTCGCCAAGCACTGGCTGCTGCGTGCCGGCATTGTGCTGTATGGCCTGCGCCTGACGTTCCAGGACATCGGCCATGTCGGCGTCGCCGGCGTGCTGATGGACGTGCTGGTGGTCGCCAGCACATTTGGCCTGGCCTGTTGGCTGGGCACGCGCGTGTTCAGGATGGAGCGTGAGGCGGCGATGCTGATCGGCGCCGGCAGTGCCATCTGCGGCGCGGCGGCAGTGATGGCGGCCGAGCCGGTGGTGCGTGGTCGTGCAGCACAGGTAACGGTGGCGGTATCGACCGTGGTGGTGTTCGGTACGCTTGCCATGTTCCTGTATCCGGCGCTGTATGCATTGCTGCAGTCGCACGGCTGGCTGGCGATGGACGCGCGGCAGTACGGCCTGTTCACCGGGGCCACCGTGCACGAAGTGGCGCAGGTGGTGGCTGCCGGCCGTGCCGTGGGTGAGGCGGCTGCCGATACCGCCGTCATCACCAAGATGGTCCGGGTGATGCTGCTTGCGCCCTTCCTGGTCGTGCTGTCGCTCTGGCTGTCACGCGGCAGCAGGGCAACGCCTGAGGGCAGCAAGGCCCGCATCGTCGTGCCGTGGTTCGCGTTCGGTTTCGTCGCCGTGGCCGGCGTGAACTCGCTGCAGCTGCTGCCCGCCGGGCTTCACGCGGCGCTGATGCAGCTGGACACGGTGCTGCTGGCGATGGCGATGGCGGCGCTGGGCGTGACCACCCATGTCTCCGCGCTGCGCCAGGCGGGCCTGAAGCCGCTGCTGCTGGCGCTGCTCCTGTTCGCCTGGCTGCTGTTCGGTGGCCTGGCGATCCACCAGGGCGTGCTGGCGATGCTGCACTGAGCGCAGGTCTGCCGATACGGCCGCTGCCCCGGGAGACGGGGACGGCCGCGCGCGCAGGTACAATGCGCCATGACTGATTTCTCGACCCTGCCGCTGAGCCCGGCCCTGCAGCCCGGCCTGGATGCCCTCGGCTACACCACCCTGACCCCTGTGCAGGCCCAGAGCCTGCCCGCCATCCTCGATGGCCGCGACGTGATCGCGCAGGCTCCGACCGGCAGCGGCAAGACCGCTGCGTTCGGCCTGGGGCTGCTGCAGGCGATCGATCCGAGCCTGATCCGCGTACAGGCGCTGGTGCTGTGCCCGACCCGCGAACTGGCCGACCAGGTCGGCAAGCAGATCCGCAAGCTGGCCACCGGCATCCCCAACCTGAAGCTGCTGCTGCTGGTCGGCGGCGTACCGCTGGGACCGCAGCTCGCCTCGCTGGAAGGCCACGACCCGCACGTGGTGGTCGGCACCCCTGGCCGCGTGCAGGAGCTGGCACGCAAGCGCGCGCTGAATCTTGGCGCGGTGCGCACGCTGGTGCTGGACGAAGCCGATCGCATGCTCGACATGGGCTTTGAAGAGCCCATCCGCGAAATCGCCGGACGCACCCACAAGGACCGGCAGAGCCTGCTGTTCTCGGCCACCTTCCCCGACAGCATCCGTGCCATTGCACGTGATCTGCTGCGCGATGCCGTTGAAGTCACGGTGGAAGGCGCTGACCAGGCGCCGGCCATCCGCCACCTGTTCTGCGAGGTCGAGCCGGCCCATCGGCAGAAGGCGCTGGCCGGCCTGCTGCTCAAGTACACGCCCGAATCGGCGGTGGTGTTCTGCAATACCCGCAAGGACGTGGACGAGGTCGCCCATTCGCTGCAGCAGTTCGGCTTCTCGGCGCTGGCCCTGCACGGTGACATGGAGCAGCGCGACCGTGAGGAAGTGCTGCTGCTCCTGGCCAACCGCAGCTGCAACGTGCTGGTCGCCAGCGACGTCGCCGCGCGCGGTCTGGACGTGGAAGAGCTGGCGGCGGTGATCAACTACGAGCTGCCGACCGATGTCGAAAGCTACCAGCACCGCGTTGGACGTACCGGCCGTGCCGGCGCCAGCGGCCTGGCCATCAGCCTGGTGGCGGGCCGCGAGAAGAGCCGCGCCGAAGCGATCCAAGCACAGATGGGGCACGCGCTGGACTGGCAGAAGACGCCGCTGGCGACGTCACGCCCCACCGAGTTGCCGCAGGCAGCGATGCGCACCCTGCGCATCGACGGTGGCAAGACAGACAAGCTTCGCCCGGGCGACATCCTCGGCGCCTTGACCGGCGACGCAGGACTGTCGGGCAAGTTCATCGGCAAGATCGCGATCTTCCCGACCCGCTCCTACGTGGCGATCGCGCGCGAGCAGGCCAGCAAGGCCGTAGCGAAACTGGAGGCCGGCAAGATCAAGGGCCGCCGCTTCCGCGTACGGATGATGTAAGGCCCAGCGACAGGTAGCGCCGGGCCATGCCCGGCGACAGTCTCAGAACAGGTAGCGCCGGGCCATGCCCGGCGGCAGTCTCAGAACACCAGCTCGGTATGCAGCGGCAGGTCCGCCTGCCAACGGGCGCGGCCACCCAGGCCATCCAGCTCGACCAGGACGCCGGCACCGACCACGTCCACGCCCAGCCGCCGCACCAGCGACAATGCGGCCACCAGCGTGCCGCCGGTCGCCAGCACGTCGTCGATGATCGCCACGCGCGCGCCGGCCGCCAGCGCATCGGCATGCACTTCGATGCAGTCGCTGCGGTACTCCAATGTGTATTCCTCGCGCAGCACCTGGCCGGGCAGCTTGCCCGGCTTGCGCACCGGCACGAAGCCCACGCCCAGTTCCAGTGCCATCGCGGCGCCCAGGATGAAACCACGCGATTCGATACCCACCACCGCGTCCAGCTTCTGGTCGCGCCAGCGGTCGGCCATCGCACGGATGGCATCACGGAAGTCTTCGCCGTGCGCGAGCAGCGGCATGATGTCCTTGAACAGGATGCCGGGCTTGGGGAAGTCGGCGATGTCGCGCAGGCGCGAGGCCCACTGCGGAGCGACGATAGCGTCGGTCATGTCACGTCGGATGTCTGATGGCGGCATAGGGTACCCGTTCCCGGCGCGGCCTGCCTGGCTGGGCTGCGCCCGGCGCCTGCAGAGGCGTCAAGCCAAGGCAAAGGCAGAAGCTGGTTTCCTGCGGGATGCGGGGTGGGTCGTGGAGTCAGATCCGTTCTCCGCAGGAAAACGGATCTGACCCCATTCTCGTATGTCGATATCTGACAGATGTGTCGACCAAGGTCGACACCTACCAACGGTCCCCGCACTCCGACACCGCCCCACCCAACCACGGAATCCAGCTTTCGCGCTGGCTTTTGACCTGGCCTCGGCGGGTGCAGGGCGCAGCCCTGCCGAACCCCACGCTCAGGAACTGCAGGACAGCATCGAGCAGCCGGCGCGGTCGTCGGCCCAGGCCGGGCGCCTGCTGGCGAAATGCTCACGTCCGGCGCGTTGGGTGTACGGATCGCGCAGCACGTCCTGCAAGGCGTGTACGCCGCCCATGTCCCCTTGTTCCGCACGGTCGATCGCTTCCTGCGCCAGCCAGTTGCGCAGCACGTACAGCGGATTGGCCGCGCCCATCTTCGCCAGGCGCTCGGCGGCCGGAAGAGGATCCGCCCGCAATCGCGCGGCGTAGTCCTGCAGCCACTGCCGCAGCGGCACCTGCACGGCCTCCTGCCGCTCCCGGTCGTAGTAGACCTCAGCCAGTGCCGCCGGATCGGGCGATGCCGGATCGATCCGCATCAAGGCGCGCCAGGACAGGGGCATGTCCATGCCACCGTCCTGCAGCAGCTGCTGCCAGCGCTGGTAGAGCTGCAGATCGGCATCATCGGCAGCTGCCAGGCCAAGCTTGGCCGCCGCATCGCGACGCGTGCAGGCGGCAAAGGTGGCCTGATAGGCAGCAAGGCCCGCCTGCAACGGCGCGACGTCGGCAAACAAGGGCGACAGCGCCTGCGCAAGCCGCCCCAGATTCCAGTACGCCACCTGCGGCTGCGTTCCGAAGCGGTAGCGACGGCCCTGTGCGTCAGTCGTGTTCGGGGTCCAGTCTGGATCGAAGTCCTCGACCCAGCCATAGGGGCCATAGTCGAGAGTGAGGCCAAGCACGGAGAGGTTGTCGGTGTTCATTACCCCATGCACGAAACCGACACGCATCCAGTGCGCGATCATCTCGGCGGTGCGCACCGCGATCTGCGCGAACCAGTCACCGTACAGCGCCTCACCCTGCCCTGCCAGTTCGGGGAAATCACGGGCGATGCAGGCATCCACCAGTTGCTGCAGCAGTGACGTCTCACCGCGCGAGGCCGGCAGTTCGAACGAACCGAAACGCAGGAACGAGGGCGACACACGGCATACGATCGCGCCGGGCTCGGCTCGCGGACGGCCGTCATAGAACATGTCGCGCACCACGTGCTCGCCGGTACCGACCAGCGACAGCGCACGCGTGGTCGGTACACCGAGGTGGTGCATGGCCTCACTGCACAGGAATTCACGGATCGACGAGCGCAGCACCGCGCGACCGTCGGCGCCACGGGAGTACGGGGTCGGGCCTGCACCCTTCAGCTGCAGTTCCCAGTGCCGGCCATCCGGCGCAACCAGCTCGCCCAGCGAGATCGCCCGCCCATCGCCAAGCTGGCCCGCCCAGTGACCGAACTGGTGCCCGCCGTAATTGGCGGCCCACGGCTGCATGCCCGGATACAACGCGTTGCCAGCGAATACCTGGGCAAACGTGCCGCTCGACACTTCAGCCACATCGATGCCGAGCAGAGCGGCGACCTCCAGCGACCAGGCCAGCAGGGTCGGCGCGGCGACCGGCGTCGGCATCACCGACGACCAGGCCGCCTCTCGGACTTCACGCCGGCGGGGCCCGGCTTCCGGGTCGCCCGGCAGGACGGTCAGCAGACGGTTGTCGAATCGCGGGAAGGGGCTGTCCATGGCCCTGACATGGGGATGGACGCCGCCGACCTCAATCGCCGCGCAGCGCCTGCAGCGATCCGCCGTGCGCTTCAGCGCGCTGGTAGGCCGGGCGTTCACCGATGCGCTGGAGAAACGCGCGCAGCGCCGGCTTGTCGTCCAGTCCGCCTCCGCGCGCCGCTGCGGCCTGGATCGGGAAGCTCATCTGGATATCGGCCGCGGTGAAACGCTCACCCGCGAACCACGGGCTCTCGGCCAGGCGGCGCTCCATCCAGTCCAGGTGCAGGCGGCGCTGCGGGCCGACGAAGCTCTGCTCGGCCTTGTCGGCAATGCTGCGGGCAATCGGGCGCACGAAGAACGGCACCGGCGCGTTGCGGATGCGGCTCATCACCAGCGTCAGCAGCAGCGGCGGCATCGCCGAGCCTTCGGCGTAGTGCAGCCAGTAGCGATAGGCCATGCGCTCGGCACCTCCGGCCGGTATCGGCGACGGCGACACCTGCCGCTGCGTGTCGTAGCGGTCAGCCAGGTAATCAAGAATGGCGCCGGATTCGGCCAGCACCTGCTCGCCGTCCTGCAGCACCGGTGATTTCCCCAGCGGATGTACCTGGCGCAGTGCCGGCGGTGCCAGCAGCGTTCTGGGGTCGCGCGGGTAACGGCGCAGTTCGTAGTCCAGCCCCAGCTCCTCCAGCATCCACAGCACGCGCAGCGAACGGGAATTCTCGAGGTGATGGACGATGCGCATGAAAGGACTCCAGAGGGGTGCAAGCATCGTAACGCGCCTGCACGCATGCGCCTGTGGATTCGATCCGTGCCTGCTCCCGCCGACGCAAAAAAAAACGCCGGAAGCTTGCGCTTCCGGCGTTCTGGCTACCCGAGGGCAGCAGACGGATTAGACCGCCTGCACCTGGTCAGCCTGCATACCCTTCTGGCCCTGGACGGCGATGAAGGTGACCTTCTGGCCTTCCTGCAGGGTCTTGAAGCCGGTGCCCTGGATGGCGCGGAAGTGCACGAACAGGTCCGGGCCGCTTTCCGGGGTGATGAAGCCGAAGCCCTTGGCGTCGTTGAACCACTTGACGGTGCCGGTCTGACGTTCAGACATATTTACTAACTCCTGAAACACATGTTGAAAAAAATCGCAGCCACCGGGTATCGGGGCCGAGACTGAGTTGCAGGCGTTGGTAAAGCGGATCGATGAGTGGATCGTGAGATCAACTGCACCAGGCCACGATTCACGGTGACCCTAGCAAACACAGTGGGTCGCACGATACGCGTGTTTTCCCCAAAAAGCGATAGCCCCGGCATTCATCGCCACCCCGCCCCCGCTAGGCGTGGCAAGGGCTGGCAGTCGGTCGGGCCCGGATCCGGGGACCCATTCAGGTTTTTCCTACCCTACACTGGGTAAATGACTGAAGCTGAAACCCCGGCTGAACTGCCCCGTCCCCGCATCTGGGTGGACGCAGACGCCTGCCCCGTTGTCATCCGCGACATCCTGTTCCGGGCCGCCGAGCGGGTCGGCCTGGAGTTGACCCTGGTCGCCAACCAGTGGATCCGCACCCCGCCCTCGCGCTGGATCCGCTCCCTCCAGGTGCCGCAGGGCCTGGACGTGGCTGACAGCGCCATCGTCGAACGGGTCGCCGCCGGCGATCTGGTTGTCACCCAGGACATTCCATTGGCCGCGCTGGTGCTCGAACGAGGCGCGCTGGCCCTGCATCCTCGCGGGGAGCTGTTCACCGCCGACACCATCGCCCAGCGCCTGTCGGTACGCAATTTCATGGAAGAGCTGCGCGGCGCCGGCGTCCAGACCGGGGGCCCGCCTCCCCTGCATGCGCGCGACCGCCAGGCGTTCGGCAGCGCGCTGGACCGCTGGTTGGCCCGCATCCGCGTGGCGCGTTGAGGCGGAGCCCGGCTCACTCCACCGCCGGGCCCAGCTGACGCTGGCTGCTGAACACCCGCCGTTCCCCATTCAGGGGATCGTCGAAGGACAACGCCCGCGCCAGCAGTTGCAGCGGCGCCTGCGCCCCGCTCGCGGCCGGACGCAGCTGCGGATACAGGTCGTCTCCGATGATGGGCGCGCCCAGCGCCGCCATGTGCACGCGCAGCTGGTGCTTGCGACCGGTTCTCGGCTGCAGGCGGTAGCGCCAGACCGGGCCTGTCGCGTCGATCACCTCGATGCGGGTACTCGCATTCGGCTCGCCTTCCATTTCGCCCATGCGGAAGAACGGCTGTGACGGGCCGATGCGGCTGTGGCGCTCGAACGGGAAGTCCAGCGCCGGCAGCGCCGGGGCCAGCGCTTCGTAGGTCTTGTCGATACGGCGCTCGCGGAACAGGCGCTGGTAGGCATCGCGCGACTCCGGCCGCTGCGAGAACAGGACCAGCCCGGCGGTGAGCCGGTCCAGGCGGTGCAACGGTGCCAGCTGGGCGTTGCCGGTCCGCGCCACCAGCCGCGCCAGCAGGGTTTCGCGGACATGGGCACCCGCCGGGGTCACCGGCAGGAAGTGCGGCTTGTCGACCACCAGCAGATGCTCGTCCTGGTAGAGGATCGTCTCGTTGAACGGAATGCGCGGCTCGTGGCTGACCTCGCGGAAATACAGGATTTCCAGCCCCACCTGCCACGGCTGGTCCGCCGCCAGCGCCCTGCCCTGCGCATCCTGTACCCGTCCGCGCGCGAACCGGTCCTGCCACTGGCTGCGGTCGATGCGCGGAAAGCGTGCGCACAGGCCGTCCAGCAGGGTCGGCCAATGGCCGGGTGGCAGCTGCAGCCGGCTGGGCAGGGTCATCGCGTCCGCTCCGGCGGCAACAGGAACCGCAAGCGTGCCACCGTTGACGCGCGGCAGACACCCCGGCCACGGACACCCCTGCAGCAAACCTCTATCATTGTCCTCTTTAGTCGACGGATCCCCCATGGCCCTCACCGCCACCATCCGCAAGGCCGAGTTGCAGATCAGCGACATGGATCGCGGCTACTACGCGACCCACAACCTGACCCTGGCCCAGCATCCGTCGGAAACCGACGAGCGCCTGATGGTGCGCCTGCTCACCTTCGCCCTCAACGCCGACGACCGCCTGGAATTCGGCCGGGGCCTGAGTACGGATGACGAGCCGGACCTGTGGCAGCACGACTACACCGGCGACATCCTGCAGTGGATCGACCTCGGCCACCCCGATGAATCCCGTATCCGCAAGGCCAGCAACCGCAGCCGCCAGGTGCAGGTGGTCAACTACGGCGGCAATGCGTCCGACATCTGGTGGGGCAAGCAGGGCAAGGGCCTGGCGCGCTTCGACAACCTGTCGGTGATCGACCTCGATGGCACCTTCGTCGAGCAGTGGGGCCAGCAGATCCAGCGTGCCATGCGCTTCAGCGTGCTGATCCAGGACGGCGAGGTGCAGATCCTCAACGACCAGATCCAGCTCGACATCATCCCCACCTGGCGCAAGCGCGCCAAGGCATGAGTACGACGCGCTGCGACGTCGTGGTGATCGGTGCCGGTGCCGCCGGCCTGATGACCGCGATCACCGCCGGCCGGCGCGGCCGCCAGGTGCAGGTGATCGATCACGCCAACAAGATCGGCAAGAAGATCCTGATGTCCGGCGGTGGCCGCTGCAACTTCACCAACACCGGCACCACCCCGGCCAACTTCCTGTCGGCCAATCCGCACTTCTGCAAATCGGCGCTGGCCCGGTATACGCCTTGGCACTTCATCGAGATGGTCGAGCGCCATGCCATCGCCTATCACGAGAAGGAGCTGGGGCAGCTGTTCTGCGACGTTTCGTCCAAGCAGATCGTGAAGATGCTGGTGGACGAGTGCCAGGCAGCGGGTGCGCACATCCGTACCCACTGCAGCGTCGAGCGCATCGAGCACGGGACGGATGGCTTCCGTGTGCACACCACGCAGGGGATGTTCCACTGCGCCTCGCTGGTGGTCGCCACCGGTGGCCTGTCCATCCCCAGCCTGGGCGCAACCGGCTTCGGCTACGAGATTGCACGCCAGTTCGGGCATGCCGTGCTGCCGACCCGCGCCGGACTCGTGCCGCTGACCCTCAGCGGCAGGCACCAGGAGCGCCTGGCCGACCTGAGCGGTGTCGCCCTGCCGATCGAGGCGCGCTGCAACGGCATGCAGTTCCAGAATTCCATGCTGCTCACCCATCGTGGCGTCAGCGGCCCGGCGATCCTGCAGATCTCTTCCTTCTGGCAACCCGGCGACGCACTGGAACTGGATCTGCTGCCCGGCCAGGATGCCGGCCAGTGGCTGCGACGGATGAAACAGGAGCGGCCAGCCGCCGAACTGCGCACGGTGCTGGCCGAGGTCCTGCCCAAGCGCCTGGCCCAGCGCCTGTGCGAACACTGGCTGCCGGACCGCCCGGTACGGCAGCTGGATGAGCCCCAGCTGCGCCAGGCTGCGCAGTTGCTGGGTGCGTTCCCGCTGGTGGCCAGTGGCACCGAAGGCTACCGCACCGCCGAGGTCACGCTGGGCGGCGTGGACACCGCCGACGTTTCGTCCTCCACGATGGAATCCAAGCGCGTGCCGGGCCTGCATTTCGTCGGCGAAGTGCTGGACGTCACCGGCTGGCTTGGCGGCTACAACTTCCAGTGGGCCTGGGCCAGCGGCCACGCCGCCGGCAGCGTGGTGTGAACCGCATCGCCGTTCGGGGTGCGGGATGCCTGCACGCATGGACGGCTCGCCGTGCATCGTGTATCAAGATCCGCAGATTGGGGAGCAGTGCATGCAGAACGCGAACGACATCACCATCCGCCTGCTGATCGTCGACGACAGCGGCGAGAATGCGGAAGCCATCGTCAGCACGCTGCGCAACAGCGGCATCGCCGTGCGCCCCTGGCGCCCGCAGGATTCGGCCGAGCTGTCGCAGGTGCTGGCCAACCAGGCCATCGATCTGGTGCTGGCCTCGCCCTCGCAGGGCATCCCGCTGCCGCTGGTGGCCCAGCACATCGCGGCCAGCGGCAAGGACATTCCGCTGGTGCTGCTGGCCGAGCGCATCGACGAGGATGAGCTGGTCCAGGCCAGCAGCCATGGCATCCGCGCCCTTGCCCTCCGTCAACGGCCGGAGCATCTGCTGGCGGTGGTCCGCGACCAGTGGGTCGACCTGCAGGCGCGCCGCGGGCTGCGCCGCATCGAGGCACAGATGCGCGAGACCGAGCGCCGTTGCGACGCGCTGATTGCCTCCTCCCGCGAACCCATCGCCTATGTGCACGAAGGCATGCACATCCGTGCCAACGATGCCTATCTGGACATGTTCGGCTACGAGCATTTCGACGACATCGAGGGCATCTCGCTGCTGGACATGGTGGCCGCCCAGCATGTTGATGACTTCAAGCAGCTGCTGAAGAGCCTCAGCCGCGGCGAAGCGCCACCACCGCAGTACCAGCTCGATGCACGCCACCAGGATGGCAGTGCGTTTCCGGCAACGATGGAATTCACCGCAGCCACCTATGAGGGCGAATCCTGCCTGCAGGTCGTGTTCCGCCGCCGGATCGAGTTCGACCCGGAACTGGCCCGAGAGGTCGAGGATCTTCGCCAGCGCGACCAGGTGACCGGCCTGCTGAACCGGCCGACCTTCATGCTGCAGGTCGAAAGTGCGGTCGCCCAGGCTGGCCGCAGCGAGGGCCAGTTCGGCCTGCTGCTGGTCGAGCCCGACCACTATGCGCGGCTGATGCCGGATATCGGGCTGGCCTCGGCTGATACCCTCATCGGCGCGCTGGCCTCCCTGCTGGCCGATGTCGTGGGGGAGGACGCGCAGCTGGCGCGCTTCGGCGAACACAGCTTCGCCGTGCTGCAGGCCGGCCCCTATGCGCAGACCGTGGCACTGGCCGAACGCATCCGTGAGGCATATGCCGCCCATGTGTTCAGCATCGGCGCGCGTTCGGCCACGGTCACCGTGAGCATCGGCGGTGTCCAGGTCGGCGAGAAGATCGCCAGCATCGGCCAGGTCCTGGCGCGTGCCAGCGAGTGCACGCAGGCGGCCGCCGAGCTCGGCAATACCTGTCGCATCTTCGATCCGGCCGCGGTCGATCGGGTCGAGGAAGAACGTGTGCAGCGCTGGGTCGGTCGCATCCGCGAAGCCCTGGACGGCGACGGCTTCCAGCTGCATTACCAGCCGGTACTGAACCTGCAGGGCGAGCCGCTGGAGCTGTACGAAGCCTATCTGCGACTGGAGCACAACGGTGAACTGCTCAGTCCCACCGCTTTCCTTGGCATCGCCGAGGAACACGGGCTGCTGGCCGAGATCAACCGCTGGGTGGTGTCCAAGGCCATCACGGTGCTGGGGCGGCGCGCGCGCGAAGGCAGCGCAACCCAGATGCTGGTGAAGGTCACCCCCGAATCGTTCGACGACCCGCAGATGATTGCCACCCTGCGTGGTGAACTGAAAGCGCACGGGGTTCCGGGCGAGCGCCTGTGGCTGCATGCGCCGGAAGCGAAGGTGTTCACCCACCTGCGCAGCGCCCAGCAGTTCCTGGCCGCCGTGGCCCCGCTGGGCTGCCGCATCGGCCTGGAACAGTTCGGGTCCGGCCTGGATTCGTTCCAGCTGCTGGCCCACTTCCAGCCGCAGTTCCTCAAGCTGGACCGTGGATTCACCAGCGACCTGGCGGCGACCCGCGAGAACATCGACCGCATCAGCCAGATCACGGCGCGCGCGCAGGAGGCCGGTATCCGCACCATCGCCGAGTTCGTCAGCGATGCCAACTCCATGACGCTGCTGTTCAGTGCAGGCGTGGACTACGTGCAGGGCGACTTCGTCGGTCCGGCGCTGCCGACGATGAGTTTCGACTTCGGGTGATCCCGCATCGCCGGGCATAGCGGCGCGCCCTATGTGAAAAGGCCGGCTTTCGCCGGCCTTTTCGATCAGGTCATATCGACCAGATTGTTGATCTTCACATCCGGATCGACGTCGGCCTCGTAGTCGACGCCTTCAACGCCGAAACCGAACAGGCGCAGGAAGTCCGCCTTGTAGCCAGCCAGGTCGCTGATCTCGTACAGGTTCTCGTTGGTCACCTGCGGCCACAGCGCAACCACCTTGCCCTGCACGTCTGCCGCCATTTCCTTGTAGTCGGCACGCAGGCGGCCTTCTTCATCGACCAGCGCGACGGTGTGGCCATCGCCATCGACCAGATCGTGGCGCAGGCGGTCGATCGCCACGCCGTCGGCCTTGCCGCCGTAGAGGATGTCGTAGAGCACGTCCAGCTGCTCGATGCAGCCTTCGTGGGTGCCCTTTTCCTTCATCACCTTGAACAGCAGCGACAGGTACAGCGGCATCGTCGGAATGGCCGAGCTGGCCTGGGTGACCACGGCCTTGAGCACCGACACGCGGGCATCACCGCCGATCTTCGCCAGCTTCTCGCGCAGGCCCAGCACCTTGGTGTCGAGATCCTTCTTGGCAGCGCCGATCGAACCGTTCCAGTAGATGGCCTGGGTGATTTCTTCGCCAACGTAGGTGAAGGCGGTGGTGGTGCAGCCGTTGGCCAGCACGCCGGCATCGGCCAGCGCGTCGATCCACATCTGCCAGTCTTCACCGCCCATCACTGCGACGGTCCCTGCGATTTCCTCGGGCGTCGCCGGCTGCAAAGTGGTCTCGGTGATCACTTCCTTGTCGGTATCCAGGCCACGCAGCGTGATCGGCGCACCGATCGGCTTCAGCGTGGAACTGATCACTTCACCGGTTTTGGGGTGCTTGCGGCGCGGCGCAGCCAGGCTGTAGACGACCTGGTCGACCTGGCCGAGATCGGCCTTGATCATCTCGATGGTGCGCGCCTTCACTTCATCCGAGAACGCATCACCATTGATGCTCTTGGCATACAGGCCGGCCTCATCTGCATAGCGGTGGAACGCCGCCGAGTTGTACCAGCCCGCCGTGCCCGGTTTGGTCTCGCTGCCGGGACGCTCGAAGAACACGCCCAGGGTCGCCGCACCGCTGCCGAACGCGGCAGTGATGCGGGCGGCCAGGCCGTAGCCGGTCGAGGCGCCGATCACCAGCACGCGCTTGGGACCGTTCTGGATCGGCGGGCGGGCGCGGATGTAGTCGATCTGCTGCTTGACGGCGGCTTCGCAGCCGGTCGGATGGGTGGTGACGCAGATGAAGCCGCGGACGCGCGGTTTGATGACCATGGATACCTCGGGTTGGCAGATGCGGCGCGCGGGGCGCTCAGCAGGAATCGGAGGGCGCGCCTGCGCGCGCGAACCGCAGGATCGTAGTGCGCGGGGCACGATTGCACAACCGACGGCGGCGTAGGGTGGTGTTTCTTCTGCAGGGTTGCACCCTGCACCCGCCGAATCAACGTCAACGTCAGAAGCGAGCTATCTGCGGGATGGCGGGGCGGGTCCGGTTGCGGGGGACGCCGCAAGTACGTCCATGTAGGCTCGGTCGCGCCATCCATGGCGCTCACGCCCCCGCAACCGGACCCACCCCGCCTTCGACAGTCTTCCGCGTTCTGTCGGAACTGCATTCTGCTCTGGTGGTTGTCGACCTTGGTCGACACGATTGAATTCATTCGAAATCTGACAGATGTGTCGACCAAGATCGACACCTACCGACAGCCGCGTGAACCCGCACTCCGACACCGCCCCGCCAACCCACGAAATTCCCGCTGTTGATGTTGATGTTGCCTTTGCCTCGGCAGGTGCAGGGCTGCACGGCCTGCCAACAAAAAACCCCGCTTGCGCGGGGTTCTCTGTGCGGCGGGTGCAGCACGAACGCTTACGGACGGCGGGCCAGAGCCTCGATGTCCTTGGCCTTCGGCAGCAGGTCCTGCTTGCTCACGCGCAGGAAGCCGATCGTGAGCATCGGCACCGCGACCAGGATCGACGACATGACCACGATCACCGCACCGATCATGTGCGTTTCGGCCAGGCCTTCCATCGAGCTGCCGCCGTACAGGTACAGGGCCAGTGCGGACAGGAAGAACATCACCGCGGTGATCACCGTACGCGACAGCGTCTGGTTGATCGAACGGTTCAGCACTTCCATCGGTTCCACGCGCAGGCTGCGGAAGTTCTCGCGGACGCGGTCGAACACCACGATGATGTCGTTGATCGCAAAGCCCATCACCGACAGCAGGCCGGCCAGCACCGTCAGGTCGAACTCGCGGCCCAGCAGGGACACGTAAGCCACCGTCACGATCAGGTCGAACATGGCCACGATGCTGGCGGTGACCGCGAACTTCCATTCAAAGCGGACGGCGATGTAGATCAGGAAGCCGGCCAGCATGAAGATGGTGGCGTACAGGCCGTTCATCGCCAGATCCTTGCCGATCTGCGGGCCGACGAACTCATTGCGCAGCACCGTCGCCTGGTTGTCAGCCGAGGACAGCGCCTTGACCACGGCCGCCGCGGTGGCCTTGTCCTCGGCGGCGGAATCGCCGGTACCCGGGGCATGTTCACCGTGCGGCGCCAGGCGGATCAGCAGGTCGGTACTGCCACCGACGCTCTGCACCTGGGCGCCGTCGAAGCCGCTCTGCTCGAGCTTGGTGCGGACCTGCTCGACGTCCACCGGGCGCTCGAAGCGGGCTTCGATCAGGGTGCCGCCGGTGAAGTCCAGGGCATAGTTGAAGCCCTTGAAGCCGATGATGGCGATCGATGCCAGGAACACGATGATCGTGACGACCATGGCGACATGGCGCCACCGCATGAAATCGATCTTGGTGTCGTTCGGGAGGATGTGCAGCGGAAACAGTTTCATGTGCGTGTCGTCCCGTCAGATGGCCACGTTCTGGAGCTTCTTGCGGCGGCCGTAGATCAGCGTCGCCAGCGCACGCGACACGGTGATCGCGGTGAACATGGAGGCGAAAATACCGATGATCATGGTCAGCGCGAAGCCCTTCAGCGGACCGGTACCGAATGCGAACAGTGCCACGCCGACGATCAGGCCGGTCAGGTTGGCGTCGAGGATGGTGCCGGACGCGCGCTCGTAACCGGTCACGATCGCGGTCTTGCCCGGAACACCGGCCCGCAGCTCTTCACGGATACGCTCGTTGATCAGCACGTTGGCGTCGACCGACAGGCCGACCGACAGCGCCAGGCCGGCGAAGCCCGGCAGGGTCATGGTCGCGCCGAACAACGACATCACCGCCACCACGATCAGCAGGTTGAACAGCATCGCCACCGACGTGATGATGCCGAACATGCGGTAGTAGATGCTGAAGAACACCAGGGTGAACAGGAAGGCGAAGACCACGGCGCGCATGCCGTTCTTGACGTTCTCCGCACCCAGGCTCGGGCCGACCACGCGCTCTTCGACGAAGTCCATCGGCGCGGCCAGCGAGCCGGACTTCAGCAGCTTGGCCAGATCTTCGGCTTCCTTCTTCTGCAGGCCGGTGGTCTGGAAGTTCTTGCCGAACACGCCATTGATGTTGGCCACCGAGATCACTTCCTCGTTGACCTTGAAGCCGCGCACTTCCTGGCCGTCGACCACGGTCACGGTCGGCACGCGTTCGGTGTACACCACCGCCATCGGCTTGTTCACGTTGGCGCTGGTGAAGTCGAACATGCGCTGGCCACCGACGTTGTTCAGCGTCACGCTGACCGCCGGGGCACCGCTGTTGGCGTCGGTCACCGCCTGCGCAGCCACCATCTGGTCGCCGGTGACGATCACGCGCTTGTTCAGCAGGATCGGGCCGCGGCCGTCACGCTGCTGGTAGACCTTGGCTTCCGGCGGGATGCGGCCGGCGTTGATGGCGTCCTGGGCGTTGCCCTCGACCACCGCACGGTATTCCAGGGTGGCGGTCGCACCGATCATGCGCTTGGCTTCGGCCGTGTCCTGCACGCCGGGCAGCTGCACCACGACGCGGTCGGCGCCCTGGCGCTGGATGATCGGCTCGGCCACGCCCAGCTGATTCACGCGGTTGCGCAGGGTATTGATGTTCTGCTCGATGGCGCCGTTGGCGATCTGCGAGATCTCGGCCTCCGGCACGGTCACCGTGATGCGGCTGCCGCTGACGTCGTAACCGAGGGTCGGCTGCGCCTTGAGCAGGGCCGTGCGGGCGCGCTGCGCGGCGTCGTCACCGGCGGACGGGCTCAGGTTGGCCACGATGCTGTTGTCGGCGCGACGCTCGACCGACTGGTACGGAATGCGTGCGTCGCGCAGGGTGCTGCGCACGTCTTCGGTATAGGCATCCAGGCGCTTGTCCAGCGCAGCCTTCTGGTCCACCTGCAGCACGAAGTGCACGCCGCCCTGCAGGTCCAGGCCCAGCGTCATCGGGCGACCGCCAAGATTGGCCAGCCAGTCCGGAACGGTGGATGCCAGGTTCAGCGCGACCGTGTAGTTCTCACCCACGCTGTCGCGCAGCAGGTCGCTTGCCGCGGCCTGGGTCTTGAGGTCCGGCAGGCGGACGATCAGGCTCTCGCCTTCCTTCTCCGCGCCGAGGCTGGCGATGCCGGCCTTCTTCAGGTCAGCCACCACGCGGTCGCGGAGGGCGTCGTCGACCTGTCCGCCACGGTTGGCGGTGATCTGGACGGCCGCGTCCTTCTGGTAGATGTTGGGCAGCGCATACAGCGTACTGAGCGCAAGTACGATCAGGATGACGACGTACTTCCAGCGTGGAAATTCGAGCATTGCTTGGGTCCCGCGCGGCGCCATCCCCGGCGCCGCGGTTGTGCATCGGAAAGGGAGTGGCTTACTGGGCCGACTTCAGGGTACCGGCCGGCAGCACGTTGCCGACAGCGCCCTTCTGCACGCGGATGCGCACGTTCTCGGCCACTTCCAGGGTGACGAAGTTGTCGCCGATGTCGGTGACCACGCCGGCGATGCCACCGTTGGTCAGCACTTCGTCGCCCCGCTTGATCTTCTCCAGCATGGCCTTGTGCTCCTTCTGCCGCTTCATCTGCGGGCGGATCATCAGGAAGTACATGATGGCGATCAGGATGATCGGGAACAGCAGCGTGGTCAGGCCCATGCCCTGCGGTTGGCCACCGGCGGCCTGGGCGTGGGCGGCGGGAATCAGGAAGGCAAGCAGGTTCATCTTTGGTCCTTTGGTTGGGCGGCGCTCCGGCCCTTTCACGGGCGCGGGGTGTCGACCGCGGATCTGGGTCAGCCTTGAAGTATGCCATGGCCCCGGACGTTCGTCCCCGGGCCGTTCGACAGGGGGGGCGCCGGGTTACAGCGGCGGCGGAACCGCTCCGCGTGCCGCATAGAAGGACTCGCGGAAGGCCTGGAAGGTTCCCGCCTCGATCGCCGCCCGGATGTCGGCCATCAGCTTCTCGTAGTAGAACAGGTTGTGCAGGGTGCCCAGCATCGGCGCCAGCATCTCGTTGCAGCGGTCCAGGTGGCGCAGGTACGAGCGGGTGTAGCCGCCGGTACAGGCCACGCAGCCGCAGCCCGGTTCGATCGGGTCCATGTCCCGCGCATACTGCGAATTGCGGATGCGGACGGTACCGAACGAGGTGAAGTAATGCCCGTTGCGCGCGTTGCGGGTCGGCATCACGCAGTCGAACATGTCCACGCCGCGTGCGACACCCTCGACCAGGTCTTCCGGCCGGCCCACGCCCATCAGGTAGCGCGGGCGGTCGCCCGGCAGCTCCGGATCCAGGTGGTCGAGCATGGCGTTGCGCTCGTGCTCCGGCTCGCCCACGGCCAGGCCACCGATGGCATAGCCATCGAAGCCGATCGCCTGCAGGGCCTCGGCCGAGCGGCTGCGCAGGTCGGTATGCACCCCACCCTGGACGATCCCGAACAGGGCCGCATCGTTGCCGAGCTCGTCATGCGCGTTGCGGCTGCGCTGGGCCCAGCGCAGGCTCAGCTCCATCGAGCGGCGGGCGACGTCCTCGGTGGCCGGGTACGGGGTGCACTCGTCGAAGATCATCACCACGTCCGAATCGAGCACCTTCTGGATCTTCATGCTCTCTTCCGGGCCGAGGAACACCCGGGCCCCGTCGGTCGGCGAAGCGAAGGTCACGCCCTGTTCGGTGATCTTGCGGCGGTGGGCCAGCGAGAACACCTGGAAACCGCCGGAATCGGTCAGGATCGGGCCGTCCCAGCGGCAGAAGCCATGCAGTCCGCCGTGGTCGGCGATGATGTCCAGGCCCGGACGCAGGTACAGATGGAAGGTGTTGCCAAGGATGATCTCGGCACCCAGCGCGCGCACCTGGTCCGGCAGGATGCCCTTGACCGAGCCATAGGTTCCCACCGGCATGAAGGCCGGCGTTTCCACCGTGCCGCGCGGGAAGGTCAGGCGGCCGCGACGGGCACGGCCGTCGCGGGTCTTGAGCTGGAACTGCAGTCGGGACATGGAGCGGTCGTTCAGGCAAATAGTTGCCTATTGTCTCCCAAGAAGGCCGCTGCCGGTAGCGCCGGGCCATGCCCGGCGACCGTCGCACCGCCCCCCCTCGCCGCCAGGCGTGGCCCGGCGCTACCGTTATCGTCCCTGCGGGAACAGCAGCATCGCGTCGCCGTAACTGAAGAAGCGATAGCGCTGCTGGATCGCATGCTGATAGGCCTCGAACACCCGCTCCTTGCCGGCAAAGGCCGAAATCATCATCAACAGGGTGCTTTCCGGCAGATGGAAATTGGTCACCATCGCGTCAACACTGCGGATCCGATAGCCCGGGGTGATGAAGATCTGCGTCTCGCCGGCGAACGGCAACAGCTCGCCGTCACGCATCGCACTTTCCAGCGCGCGCACCACGGTGGTGCCGACACCGATCACGCGCCCGCCCGCAGCGCGGGTCCGCCGCACCTGCTGCACCAGCTCGGCGCCCACGTTCAGCCACTCGCGGTGCATCACGTGGTCCTTCAGGTCATCGGCTCGCACCGGCTGGAAGGTGCCTGCCCCCACGTGCAGGGTGACGTGGCCGAACTCCACGCCCTTGTCCTTCAGCGCGGCCAGCAGCGGCTCGTCGAAATGCAGGCCGGCGGTCGGTGCGGCCACCGCGCCCACTTCACGGGCGAACACGGTCTGGTAGCGCTCGCGGTCGTCCAGGCCCGGCTCGCGCTGGATGTACGGCGGCAGCGGCAGGCGGCCGGCATGCAGCAGCCACTGCTCCAGCGATTCGGGCACATGGAACTGCAGCACGTAGAACTCGCCGTCGCGGCCCAGCACCTCGGCCTCGCCACCGGCGTCCAGGGCGATGCGGCTGCCGGCCTTGGGCGACTTGCTGGCGCCGACCTGGGCACGCGCCTGCTGGCCGCCGAGCAGGCGCTCGATCAGGATCTCGACCCGCCCGCCGCTGGCCTTCTGCCCGAACAGGCGCGCCGGGATCACGCGCGTATCGTTGAATACCAGCAGGTCGCCCGGCTGCAGCAGCGAGGGCAGATCACGCACCTGCAGGTCGGTGAAGGCGGCAGGGGCCGGAGGCACCAGCAGCAGGCGGCTGGCGGAACGTTCGGCCAGCGGCGCCTGCGCGATCAGTTCAGCCGGCAGGTCGTAGTGGAAATCGGACTTCTTCAAGGCAGTGGGCGGCAACAGGTCGACAATGGCGCGCATTGTACGGCCAGCGTCTGCGAGCCGGCGTGGTCCGCGGCGAACGTCGCGCAAAATGCTGCTATGCAACAGGTTTCTGCGGGGTTATCGCGCAAAAAAACAAGTGCTAGCATCGAGATGGAAGTCCGCTGCACGAGGCCGCCCAGCGCGCGTGATGACGCGCGTTTTGCTTTTTGATGGCCCGTGCGCCCCATTGTTTCAGGAGATCTGCAATGAGCTTCATCGAACGCCTCGCCCCCCTGCGCAGCCAGCCCGGCACCCGCCTCACCACCGGCCTGGACGACGCCACCCTGACCACCCTGTCCGCCCACCATCCGCAGCTGGTGGCCGCGGTCGAGGCCGCCGCCGCGGAGTTCGCCCGTGTGCAGGGCGAACTGGGGCCGTTGCTGGGGCAGGACGAACAGGCGCAGATCGATGCCATGCAGGACGGGTTCGTCAATTTCTACGCCGATGACGCCGTTACGCCCTATGTGGCGCTGGCCGCGCGCGGCCCGTGGGTGGTCACCCTGAAGGGGGCGGTGCTGTATGACGCTGGCGGCTACGGCATGCTCGGCTTCGGTCATACCCCCGACACGGTGCTGGAGGCGATGGCCCGACCGCAGGTGATGGCCAACATCATGACCCCCAGCCTGTCACAGCAGCGCTTCATCACCGCCCTTCGCGCCGAGATCGGCCACCGTCGTGGCGGCTGCCCGTTCGCCCGTTTCATGTGCCTGAACTCCGGCTCGGAAGCGGTCGGGCTGGCCGCACGCATCGCCGACGTCAACGCCAAGCTGCAGACCGACCCGGGTGCGCGCCACGCCGGCGCCGCGATCAAGCGCGTGGTGGTCAAGGGCAGCTTCCATGGCCGCACCGACCGGCCGGCGCTGTACTCCGATTCCAGCCGCAAGAGCTACATGCAGCATCTGGCCAGCTACCGTGGCGAGGATTCGGTGATCACCGTGGCGCCGTACGACGAAGCCAGCCTGCGCGCGGTGTTCGAGGACGCTGCCCGCAACAAGTGGTTCATCGAGGCGGTGTTCCTGGAGCCGGTCATGGGCGAAGGCGATCCGGGCCGCTCGGTGCCGCCGTCGTTCTATGCCCTGGCCCGCGAATTGACCCGCGCGCACGGCAGCCTGCTGCTGCTCGATTCGATCCAGGCCGGCCTGCGCGCGCACGGCGTGCTGTCGGTGGTTGACTACCCGGGCTTCGAAGGCCTGGATCCGCCGGACATGGAAACCTACTCGAAGGCCCTGAACGCGGCCCAGTACCCGCTGTCGGTGCTGGCGGTGACCGAGCATGCCGCACAGCTGTACCGCAAGGGCATCTACGGCAACACCATGACCAGCAACCCGCGTGCGCTGGACGTGGCCTGCGCGACGCTGGCACAGCTGACCCCGCAGGTGCGCGCCAACATCGCCGAGCGCGGCGCCGAAGCCGTGCGCAAGCTGGAGCAGCTCAAGGGCGAGCTTGGCGGGCTGATCACCAAGGTGCAGGGTACCGGCCTGCTGTTCTCGTGCGAGCTGGCGCCGCAGTTCAAGTGCTACGGCAGTGGTTCCACCGAAGAATGGCTGCGCCGGCATGGCATCAATGTGATCCATGGCGGCGAGAACTCGCTGCGCTTCACGCCCCACTTCGGCATGGACAGCGAAGAGCTGGATCTGCTGGTGGGCATGGTCGGCCGCGCCCTGCGCGAGGGCCCGCGCCGTGAGCAGGCCGCCGCGGCGTAAACGCCCGCTTTCTGTAGAGCCGAAGGCAGCGGCAGGAGCCGCTGCCAACGTCGCTGGCGACGGCCCGAAGGGTGCCGGTCAGGACGACCGGCATAGCCCATGCTCGGCTAGGGCATTGCCGCGATCTGAACGAAGAGCAGCCGAGCATGGCTCGGCTCTACAGAAGGCCTCTCAAGGCCTCATAATCCTTGGACACCCCGTCCCTGACCGCCCTGCGGTCGGCGACGGGGCGTTTTCGTTTCCGGCCAAGAGACAGGAAGATCCATGAAGTCGATCTGTGTGTACTGTGGTTCCAACGCGGGCAGCAAGCCTGCCTATACCGAACGCGCCATCGCGCTGGGAGACCGCATCGCCCGTGATGGCATGCGCCTGGTGTACGGTGGCGGCAACGTCGGTCTGATGGGAACCGTGGCCAATGCCGTGCTCGCGGCCGGCGGCGAGGTCACCGGCGTGATTCCCCGCCAGCTGGCCGACTGGGAAGTGGCCCATCGCGGCCTGACCGAGCTGGAGATCGTCGGCTCGATGCACGAACGCAAGTCGCGCATGTTCGACCTGGCCGACGGCTTCGTCGCCCTGCCCGGCGGCTTCGGCACCATGGAGGAGATCTTCGAGATGCTGACCTGGCGGCAGCTGGGCATCGGCAACAAGCCCTGTGCGTTCCTGGACGTGGACGGCTTCTATGCACCGCTGATCGGCATGATCGATCGCATGGTGGATGAGCGCTTCCTGCACCCGGACCAGCGCCAGGACCTGTGGTACGGCTCGGACATCGAGCAGATGCTGGAGTGGATGAAGAACTACCAGCCGGCACAGGCGTCCAAGTGGATCGACGAGAAGCGCCGCGCCGCCCTGCGTTGATCGTCCGCCGCGTGGCGTCTCAGGGCGCCACGCCGGCCCAGGGAGCCGGCCGCCCCAGCAGGTAGCCCTGGCCGTAATCGCAGCCCAGTTCGCGCAGTGTCTGCCGCTGGGCTTCGGTTTCGATGCCTTCGCCGATGGTTTCGATGCCCAGCGTGCGCGCCAGCGACAGCACGCCCTGTACCAGCGCGCGGGTGCTCTGCACTTCCGGTCCATGCAGGCCGGCAATGAAGCTCTGGTCGATCTTCAGCGTGCTGATCGGGAAGCGGTGCAGGTACGACAACGCCGAGAAGCCGGTGCCGAAGTCGTCCAGCTGCACCTGGATGCCGCGCTCGCGCAGTCCCTGCAGGATATGCAGCGTGTGCGGGCCGTCATCCAGCAGCGCGACCTCGGTGATCTCCAGGCGCAGCCGGCGTGGATCGGCCCCACAGGCGTCGAGCAGGCCGAACAGGCGCGCACTGAAACCGGCCGAACGGAAGTGCCGCGGCGACACGTTCACCGACACATAGCCCTGCCCGCCCGCGGCCAGGCCGGCGATGACCTGTTCGTAGATCAGCCAGTCGACCTGTTCGATCAACCCGCTCTCCTCTCCCAGCTCCAGGAACGCGCCCGGCAACAGCAGGCCACGCCGTTCGTGCTGCCAGCGCAGCAGCGCTTCGTGGCCCACCACTTCGCCGTCGGACAGGCGCACGATCGGCTGGTAGAACGGCACGAAATCCCGGTTGTTGATCGCCCGCCGCAGATCGGCTTCCAGATCGAGGCTGCGCATGGCCTGCTCGCGCATGTCCTCGTCGAAGATCGCACAGCGATCATGCCCCTGCGCCTTGGCCCGGTACATGGCGGCGTCGGCATCGCGCAGCAGCTCTTCTCCGGTCCGGTAACGCGGATTCCACAGCGCGATGCCGAGGCTGCCGGACGGGAACAGCTCGCGCCCGGCGATCCACATCGATTCCTGCAATGCCAACAGCAGGCGCTGACCGAAATCCAGGGCCTGCGCCAGGCCCAGCGGGCACTGCAGCAGCACCGCGAACTCATCACCGCCCAGGCGCGCCACCACGTCGTCGGGGCCCGCCATCGACACGATGCGCTTGGCCACTTCCACCAGCATGTGATCGCCGGCCGCGTGGCCGATGCTGTCGTTGACCAGCTTGAAACGATCCAGGTCGAGGAACAGCACCGCGAACACCGGGCCGTCCTCCTGCCTGGCCAGTACCAGCGCATCCTGCAGCCGGTCCAGCAGGTGCAGGCGGTTGGGCAACCCGGTCAGCGCGTCGTGCATGGCCTGGTGGGTCAGCCGCTGCTCGGCACGCAGGCGCTCGCCGATCTGGCCCAACAGCTTTTCATTGACCTCAGCCAGTTCGCGCGTGCGTTCGTCCACGCGCTTTTCCAGTTCGGCATGCGCCGACCGCAGGCGCTGCTGGTCGCGCTGGCGGGCCAGTCCGGTGCCGATGTTCTGCGCGACGAAGGTCAGCAAGCGCTGGTCGTGGATGCTGAAGGCGCGCTGCTCGCTGTAGCTCTGCACCACGATCGCGCCAACCACTTCATCATCCCGCAGCAGCGGCACGCCCAGCCAGCACAGCGAGCGCGCGCCGGACTCGCGCACCTCGCCACTGGCGCGCAGCGAGTCGATCTGCGCGCGGGACGCCAAAAGCGGCTGGCGGTTGCGCACCACGTATTCGGTCAGGCCACGACTGAACGCACGGGAGGCGCGGCTGGCGTGGCGTTCATCCACCGAGTAGACGAAATCCAGTCCATCACCCGCCTCGTTGACCAGCGCGATGTAGAAATTGCGCGCGTCGAGCAGTCGGCCGACCACGCCATGCACCTGGCCGTAGAACTGCTCCAGGCTCTCGGCGGACATCGCCATCTCTGCAATGTCGTACAGCGCGATCTGCAGCTGCTCGGCACGACGACGCTCGGCCACCTCGTCCTGCAGGCTGTGATTGGCGCGTTGCAGTTCCTGCGTGCGCAGTTCCACCTGCTGCTCGAGACGCACCTGGGCCTGGCGCCGATCCATCGCGGTCTGTACGTGCTGGGCCACGAAGCCGAGCAGCGCACGTTCGGCCTCGCCGTAGCGGTCTGCCTGCTCGTAGCTCTGCACCACGATGGCACCGCACACCCGGCCGTCGCGCAGCATCGGCACACCCAGCCAGTCCAGGCTTTCGGGGCCGCGAAGCGGGTCATGCTCCTGCCCGACCTCGCGGGCCAACAGTTCCCGCGAAGGTCCGCTCAGGGGCCTGCCATGGTGCAGCAACGCCACCGTCAGGCTGCGTGGCATTCCGCTGGCGTCGAAGCTCTGCGCCGGATCGGCGACGAAATCATCCACCTGGTCGGCGAAGTACAGGAACCTGATCTGGTCGTGCAGGTCATCGTATTCGACGATGTAACAGTTTTCCGCGTACATCAGCGTGCCCAGCACGTCGTGCACGCGGCGCAGCATCTGCCCCATCTCCAGGTCGGCGCCGGCAAGATCGGCAATCTGGAACAGCGCCTGCTGCAGCCGTTCGGCCTCTTCCAGCGCCTTGATCTGTCCCGCCTGGCGGCCCCGCTGCAGGGCCAGTTCCATGGCCTGCCGCGCCAGACCCCACCACGCGGACGAAGGCGCCGCGCCCTCCACCGCCAGATACAGGCGGGCACCGTCATGGTCCCAACCGTGGCGGCCATCGCCGGCAGCCGGTGCCACGCTGTCGGCCGCGACCGGGGGTATCGGCCAGATGGCGTCACCGCGCCCCAGCTGAGGATCGTCCCAGCCGACCCGGACCACCGCCCATTCCGGCAGCAGCGCATGCAGCGCGCGCACGAGTTCCGTACTCAGCACGGCCTCGTGTGATGGCGTTTGCGCAGGTTCAGCGTGCGTGGACAAATGACAATCTCTTGGCGCCGTCTGTGCGTCGCCTCCCCTGAGCCGTCGAGCATAGCGCGCCACCGGGGGGGCAATGGAAGCCCGGCAACCCCGAATCGTGCGCCCGTTCGTTATTCCTGGCGTCCGCCCCCCGTTCCGAGCCATGAACCTCGCCGTGTCCGCCCCCGCACCCCGCTATGCGCCATCGTCGGCAGGCCTTAACCTGTACCGCGTGGACGCCAGCGCCCTGCCAACCGATGAAGCCTTGATGCTCGCCTGGGCCGGCGGCGACCTGCACGCGTTCGAGAGCCTGTATGCGCGCCATCGCAAGCGCCTGTTCGGCTTCCTGCTGCGCCAGCTGCGCGATACGGCCCTGGCCGAGGAGATCTTCCAGGACGTCTGGCAACGGGTCATCAGCGCACGGTCCGGCTGGCAGCCGGATGCCGCCTTCAGCACCTGGCTGTTCCGCATCGCGCACAACCGGCTGAATGATCACTGGCGCGCCGCACGCCACCGCCCGGCGGCGCCGGCCGATGCCGAGCTGCGTCTGGCCGCGCTGGAAGACGGGCAGACCCCGGAAGCAGAGCTTTCAGAATTCGAGCAACGTCGCCGCATCCAGCGCGCGATGGAAGAACTGCCGCTGGAGCAGCGCGAAGTGCTGCAGCTGCGGCTGGATCAGGAACTGAGCCTGGAGGAGATCGGCCAGATCACCGGCGTAGGCCGGGAAACCGTGAAATCGCGGCTGCGCTATGCGATGGACAAGCTGCGTGCGGGACTGAACGCATGAACCGAGACGAACCCCTGACGCCTGAAGAGCGCGAGCTGGCGCGCCTGCTCGGCCGTCGTGCCGAACAGGCGCCTCCGGCGGCGCTGGATGCCACGATCCTGGCGGCCGCCCGTGCGGCGGTGCAGGCCCCCGAGGCCGACGCGCCCGGTGCGGGCAGCGTGCGTGCACGGCGTCCGCGCCGTCACTGGCCTGCGGTGTTCGGCGTCGCTGCATCGATGGTATTCGCCATCGGTATCGCCTGGCAGCTGCGCCCGGAACCGCCCGCGCTCCCGGCGCACGATGCGCAGGTCACCGCGCCGCCGATCGCCGACGAGGTCGCTGCCGAAGTGGCCGCGCAGCCTGCCGAGGGCCCTACCCGGCCTTCCCCTGCCGAGCCGGCCATTGCAAGTGCGCCGCCGGCACCACCGGCGCCGGTCGCGGCTCCCAGGCCCGCCGCGCCGACGCGATCCTCCGCACCGCAAGCACCGGAACCGACGGTGGCGGCACAAGCGAAAGCGGCGGCTCAGGCCACCGAGCGCGCCGCCGCCGACACCGCAGCTCCGCCTCCGGCGGCGGAACCTCCGGCCGCTGTGGCCTATTCGGCACCGCAGCCTGCTGCGGCGCCTGCGCCGCCGTCGCTGGAAGCGCGCGACGCCGTTGCCCCCCTGTCCGGCGCGATGGAGGCCGCCCCGGCCAGCGCGGGACAGCGCGGTGACACCACGGCGCTCAAGCGGGCCGCACCGCTCCGCAGCGCACCGGGCGTGATGCGTCGCGGCAGCGATGCCGCGCTCAGCGCTACGGCCGTGCAGGCCGAAGTGGCCGCCGACGCCCAGCTGCCCCGCCGGCAGTGGCTGCAGAAGATCCGCGAACGTCGCGACGAAGGCCAGCGCGACATCGCCCGTGCCAGCCTCGAGCGCTACGTGCAGCAGTATCCGGAGTCGCGGCTGCCACGCGACCTGCGTCCTCTGCTGGACGACTGAAGCATGGGGGCGGCAACCCCGTAGAATGAAGGGAATGCCCGATACCCTCGCCCAGCCCGTCAGCCACACGCTGGAAGTCAAGCACAGCCGCTTCATCGCCCATGCCGCGCCCATCGATGGCGCGGCGGCGGCGATGTCGTTCCTGCAGCGGGTGATGGTGGCCGACGCCACGCACAACTGCTGGGCCTACCGGCATGGACAGGAGTATCGCTCCAGCGATGATGGCGAGCCGGCGGGGACTGCCGGCCGGCCGATCCTGGCCGCCATCGATGGCCAGGGCTTCGACCGGGTCATGGTGGTGGTGATCCGCTGGTACGGGGGTATCAAGCTCGGCGCCGGCGGTCTGGTCCGCGCCTACGGCGGTACCGCCGCCGAGTGTCTGCGCACGGCACCGCGGCTGCCGCTGGTGGCGATGGCACGGCTGCAGCTGCTGGCCGGCTTCGAGGACCTGGGTACCCTGCATGCGGCCCTGCCCGCGTTCTCCGCCGAGAAGCAGGATGAACAGTTCGACGCTGAAGGCGTGCGCCTGCGGATCGAATTACCCGCCGACCAGGCCGACGCATTGAAAATCCGCCTGCGAGACGCCACCCGTGACCGTATCCGTATCCGAGACGACGACCAGGATGACTGACAAGGACGACGCGGCCGCCGCGACCCCGCCATTGCGCCGCCTCGGCAGCCTGCGAACGCTGTGGCCGTTCGTGCGCCGGCACAGTGGCCTGTTCGCCGCCTGGCTGCTGGCGCTGGCCGTCTCCTCGGCCGCCACCCTCAGCCTGCCTCCGGCCGTCAAGCAGATGATCGACCACGGCTTCAGCAGCGGCGGCCAGATCAACCGGGCGTTTGCCCTGCTGATGCTGGTGGCGGTAGTGCTGGCGATCGCCACCTCCGCACGCTTCTACTTCGTGTCGCTGCTCGGCGAGAAGGTAGTGGCCGACCTGCGCAGCCGTCTGTACGGGCACCTGATCCAGTTGGGTGCCGGTTTCCATGACCGCAGCCGCAGCGGCGAACTGGTCTCGCGCCTGACCGCCGACAGCGAGCTGCTGCGCAGCGTGGTGGGCTCGACCATGTCAGTCGCATTGCGCAGCAGCGTGACGGTGGTCGGCAGCCTGGCCATGCTGTTCGTGACCAGTCCACGCCTGGCGGCGTGGTCGCTGCTCGGCATCCCGCTGGCGGTGCTGCCCATCATCATCGGCGCACGCAAGCTGCGCACCGTCGCGCGCAGCAGCCAGGACCGCATCGCCGACGCCAACAGCCTGGCCAGCGAGACCCTCGGGGCCGTCCGCACCGTGCAGGCACATGCGCGCGAGCCTTACGAGCGCGGCCGCTTCGACCTGGCGCTGGGCGATGCGATCCGGGCCGCACGCCGGCGCATCGGCGCACAGTCGCTGGTCACCGCCAGTGCCATCCTGCTGATCTTCGGTGCCATTGTCGGCGTGCTGTGGCTGGGCGCCCACGATGTCATCGAGGGCCGCCTCAGTGCCGGCACCCTGGGCCAGTTCGTGCTGTATGCGCTGATCGGCGGTGGTTCGGTGGGCGCTCTGGCCGAAGTCTGGAACGAGCTCCAGCGCGCTGCCGGTGGCATGGGCCGGATCGGCGAACTGCTGCAAGAGGATGTCGAGATCCGCGCGCCCGCGCATCCACGCGCGCTGCCGCAGCCGCTGCAAGGCGAGATCCAGTTCGATGACGTGGTGTTCCACTACCCGCAGCGACCGGACCAGGCCGCGCTCGACCACTTCAGCCTGCATGTGCGCCCCGGCGAGACCGTGGCCCTGGTCGGCCCCTCGGGTGCCGGCAAGAGCACGGTGCTGTCGATGCTGCTGCGCTTCCATGACCCGGCCACCGGCCGCATCTGCGTGGACGGCATCGATGTGCGCGAGGTCGATCCCGCCGACCTGCGCGCCCAGCTGGCCCTGGTGCCGCAGCAACCGACGCTGTTCGCCGCCAGCGCCCGCGACAACATCCGCTACGGCCGCCTGCAGGCCAGCGATGCCGAAGTCGAGGAAGCGGCGCGTGCCGCTGAGGCCGATGGCTTCCTGCGTGCGTTGCCGCAGGGCTATGACAGTGAGCTGGGCGAACGCGGCGCGCGCCTGTCCGGCGGGCAGCAGCAGCGCGTGGCGATCGCCCGCGCGCTGCTGAAGGATGCGCCGATCCTGCTGCTGGACGAAGCCACCAGCGCGCTCGACGCGCAGAGCGAGTACGGTGTGCAGCAGGCGCTGGAGCGCCTGATGGCGGGCCGCACCACGCTGGTCATCGCACACCGTCTGGCAACCGTGCTCAAGGCAGACCGCATCGTGGTCATGGACCAGGGGCGCATCGTCGCCGAAGGCACGCACGCACAGTTGTTGGCTGAAGGGGGTCTGTACGCGGAGCTGGCGCGACTTCAGTTCATCGATTGATGACGGTCGGCTAACACCTCTGGCGCCAAGCTGGCCGCGCAGAAGCAGCATCCGCTGAAGGAGGTGGACGATGTCGTTCCGTCAGTTTCCCGCAGTCGACAGCAATGGCGAGAGCCATATCATCATCGAGTTCAAGCCCGAGGCCAATGGCAGCGGGCATCATTCCGAAGCCACCCCGCGTTACGAGCTCGACGACGGGCGTCATCTGGTGCGCAATGGCCGCGAGTTCAGCACCAGTGGCGGTGAGTTAAGGCTGACGATCTGAAGTTCGCCGGGCATGGCCCGGCGCTACCGGATTTCATTCCGCCCTGCTCTGGTGGGTGTCGACCTTGGTCGACATGCCTTTTGCCTCTGGTAGGTGTCGACCTTGGTCGACACGCTTTTTGCCAAAGGCGGTCGAACATGGCTCGACCCTACGAAAAAGCGTGGTCAATTTTTCACCAAGCATCTTGACAGCCTTGGCTGCCAAGGGTTGCGCGCGGTTATCCACACCTTTGCTCAGAAACCATCCACACTGCCTGTGGATGAATTCAGCCCAGCACCCGTCCGATGCCGCTGGCGTCCACCTCGGCCGCCGCCCGGGTGATCGCCGCCGGATCACTGCCGGCGACGAAGCCGATGCGGAAATGCACTTCCCCGCCCGGCGTGCGCGAGGAATGGATGGAAGCCAGGCTGATGCCGTGCTGCTCGAAGATGTTCAGCAGTTCACGCAGTGAGCCCGGGCGATCTTCCGGCAGGTGGACCGACACGGCGTTGCGCTCGGTCAGATCGGCCAGCAGGTAGCCCACCCGCTCGAAGGTATAGTTTCCCGAGGCCAGTGCAGGCGCGCCGAAGGCGGCCTGGTTCGCCGCCAGCATCTGCTCGCGGAACGCACCGCGCGCCATGTCGTCGCCTTGGTCCACCTGGGCCTGCAGCACGCGCAGCTGGCCGACCAGGCGTTCCAGCATCGGCGCGACATGCGGATTGCCGAACTGGATGTCCTCATAGATTGCCGGATTCAGCGAGAGGATGCGCGAGATGATCGCGGTATCCAGTTCGAACGACGCCGAGCGATAGGGAAGCATCGCTTCCAGTGTCCCCAGTTGCGGCTGATATTCCCGCAGCACGCCGGCCTGGGCCAGATGCGTGGCATGCACCATCGCCTGCACCAGCGCCATCATCTGGTCATGGTGCTGTGGCGTGGCGCGCACGCACTCGGCCTGCAGCGCCACGCACAGCGCATCCAGCCAGGGCTGCCAGCGCTGCAGTCGCGCTTCGCAGACCACCATCACCCTGCCCTTCAACGTGGGGGCCTTCGGCGGCGCGGTCATCGGGTGCAGGCCGACCACTTCGGCCTGTGAGGCAAGCATCGCCTGTACCGGCGCGTCCTTGACCGAGGTGACATCGAGCCACAGGCGCCCCCGTTCACGACCCGCCGAGCGGCGTACGTATTCGGCGATCAGTTCCGGCGTATGCCGGATGGGTGCGGAGAACACCAGTACATCGGCCTCGGCCAGCAACTGCTCCGGTGTATGCGAAGCAGCATCGGCCGGATCGTGGCCGATCACCTGCAGTCGCATCTGCTGCTCGAAGAAGCGGCCCAGCCAGCGCCCGTAGGCGCCGGCACTGCCGACGATGCCGATCGTGCGCGGCGCAAAGTGCTGCACTGCCGTCATGCCACGCGTTCAGCGCGGAAGCGCGTGCCTTCGGCCAGCGCGGCGGGCGCCGCGGCAATCACGTCGAACTCCTCGAAGCCATTGGCCAGCGTGGCCTCCAGGGCGGCATGGGTACCCGCGATGGCACGCGAGATCGCCTGCTGCATCGACTCTCCCCGCAGCAGGAACGACACCACCAGCGACATCAGTACGTCGCCGGTCCCGGCCACGTCCACCGGCAGCAGCGGCGAGGTCCAACGCCAGGTCTCGTCGCGTCCCACCGCCAGCGTCACCAGCTCGCCCGGCGTGCCACCCACGCTGTGCGCGATCACCCAGTGCGGACCACGCGCCAGCAGCGTACGCGCGGCGGCGATGGCGTCGGCCTCGGCCAGTGCCGGCATGCCGGTCAGACGGGCCAGCTCGAATGCATTCGGGGTGACCAGCCAGGCATGCGGCAGCAGCCGTTCGGCGAAGATCGCTTCCAGTCCCGGTTCCACGTAGGGGCCAGTGTGTGTGTCACCGATCACCGGATCCAGGCAGTAACGCAGCTGCGGGCAGGCCGGCAGGATGTCGTCCAGCCAATCGGCGAAGGTGGCACCGTTGGCCGTGCTGCCAAAGTAGCCGGAGACGAGCATCTTCGCCCGCTGCGGCAGGCCGCGCTCGTGGGTGCCCAGCAACAGATCGGCGAACCAGTCGGCGGGCAGCACGCGACCGCGGGTGGTTTCGTAGAACGGCGCGTTGCTGAGCAGCACGGTCGGAATTTCAGCTACGCGCACGCCGAGCGCGCGCATCGGCGGTACGGCGGCGCTGTTGCCGGCATGGCCGTAGACCAGTTGCGACTGGACCGAGATGACATCGATCGGCGACGGGCCGTCGGGCCGCTGGCGGCGACCGTGGACCAGGTGGTTGTCAAGGGATTCGCTCATGGCCGCATTCTACGCCCAAGGGGGTTTTCGGCAGGGCTTGCAGCCCTGCACCTGCTCAATGCAACGGCAACGGCCGAAGCCAAAGCCAAAGCCAAAGCGGCATTCCGTGGGGTGGCGGGGCGGTGTGGCTGGTCAGGACACGCCGTAAACCCATCCATGGGGGCTCGATGGCGCCATCCATGGCGCCAACGGTCCTGACCACCCACACCGCCCCACCTTCGACAGGTTCACGCGGCTGTTGGTAGGTGTCGACCTTGGTCGACACATCTGTCAGATATCGAATGAATTCATCCACGCATGGCGTGGATCTACCGTGTCGACCAAGGTCGACACCTACCAGAGCAGAGTGCTGTTCCGACAGATCGCGGAAAACCGTCGAAGGCGGGGTGGGTCCGGTTGCGGGGGCGTGAGCCGCATGGATGCGGCGACCGAGCTTACATGGACGTACTTGCAGCGTCCCCCGCAACCGGACCCACCCCGCCAATCCACGGATAGCGCGCTTCGGTTGTTGCCGTTGCCTCTGCAGGTGCAGGGCTGCAAGCCCTGCAAACCCACCCTCCCTCAGTGAGCAGCAGGCCGCGACGGCGGTAGCCACGCCGCCACGATGCCGAGCAACGGCAGGAACGCGGTCAGCTGGTAGACGTACTCAATGCTGGTCCTGTCCGCCAGCAGGCCGAGCACGGCAGCACCCAGTCCACCCATGCCGAAGGCGAAGCCGAAGAACAGGCCGGACACCATGCCGATGCGGTGCGGCATCATCTCCTGCGCATAGACCACGATGGCAGAGAAGGCAGACGACAACACGAAACCGATCAGCACTGCCAGCACCGTGGTCCACAGCAGATTCGCATGCGGCAACGCCAGTGCGAACGGCGCCACACCCAGGATCGAGGTCCAGATGATCGGCTTGCGGCCGATGCGATCGCCCAGCGGTCCGCCCAGGAAGCCACCCGCCGCCGAAGCCACCAGGAACGCGAACAGGTGCAGCTGCGCCTGCGCCACCGGAATGCCGAAATGGTGGATCAGGTAGAAGGTGAAGTAGCTGCCGATGCTCGCCATGTAGAAGTACTTGCTGAAGATCAGCACCAGCAGGATCGCCAGCACCTTGGCCACGGTGCGCGGAGGATGCCGCGACGCCACCGCCGCCACGCCCGCCGGGCGGGGTGCGCCCAGGTGCAGCGCATACCAGCGGCTCACATAGGTCAGCAGGGCGATGCCGACCAGCGCAGCACCGGCAAACCATGAGGCCGCATGCTGGCCGTACGGCACGATCACGGCGGCGGCAATCAGCGGCCCCAGCGCGGTGCCGAAGTTGCCGCCGACCTGGAACACCGACTGTGCGAAGCCATGGCGGCCGCCGGACGCCAGCCGTGCGATGCGCGACGCTTCCGGGTGGAAGATCGCCGATCCGATGCCGACCAGCGCGGCGGCCATCAGGACCACCGCATAGTTCGGCGCGAAGCCGAGCAGCAGCATCCCGCACAGCGTCGAGGCCATGCCGATCGGCAACGAGTACGGCGCTGGATGGCGGTCGGTATGCATCCCCACCAGCGGTTGGAAGATCGACGCGGTGAGCTGGTAAGTCAGCGTGATCAGGCCGATCTGGGTGAAGCTGAGATTGAAGCCACCCTTGATGACCGGATAGATCGCCAGGATCAACGACTGCATCATGTCGTTGACGACATGCGAGGTTGAGATGGCGGCCAGTACGCCGGGCGCCACCGGGCCGGAGGTCGTTGCAGGGGAAGCCAGAGTCGACATGGACGCAGTCAGATTGGGGGCGAGCCCCGCATGCTACGGTTGACTTCCCTTCCCTTCTGCCGCGTTCGGGTCATGGCCTATCGCAAAAAGGACATCGGCGGCGATGTCGACCCGGCTGCGCCGTGGCGCGATGTGCCGCTGCATCGCCCGGTCACCTACCGGGTTACCCAGTACCCGGCCGGCACCCGTATCGCAGGCCACAAGCACCAGCGCCACCAGCTGGTCTATGCCATCTCCGGGCTGATGGTGGTGCGCTCGGAAGTCGGTCGCTGGGTCGTGCCCTCCACCCGTGCGATCTGGATGCCGGCCGGCATGGTGCACGCGGTGGACTGCATTGCCGCCGTGCACATGCGCAGCCTGTACATCGACCCATCATTCGCCCCGCAACTGCCGGCCGAACCGTTCGCGGTACAGGTGGCACCGCTGCTGCGCGAACTGCTGCAGGCAGCCACCCTGATCAAGGGCGAGCACATCGAAGACAGCCGCGATGGCCGCGTGGTGCGCCTTCTGCTGGACGAGCTGCATCGCATGGACGTATTGCCGCTGCACCTGCCCGCGCCTACCGATCCGCGCCTGCAGCGGATCTGCCAGCACCTGCAGAAGCACCCCGGCGATGACGCCACGCTGCAGGACTGGGCGCAGTCACTGGAAGTGGATGTGAAAACCATCCAGCGCCACTTCGCCAACGAACTGGGCATGACCTTCGGCCAGTGGCGGCAGCAGGCGCGGCTGCTGGCGGCAATGGAACGGCTGGCGACCGGCGAGAAGGTCATCGATGTCGCACTGGCGATGGGCTACGACAGCCCCAGCGCGTTTACCAGCATGTTCAAGCGCCAGCTGGGGCAGACCCCGGCGGCGTTCTTCCGCTGACCCCATGCACAGAAACGCCGGGCATGGCCCGGCGCTACCGTTCAACGCTTGCGTTGAAAATTCAGGACGTCATCCGGTCCCAGAAGCCCTTCACGCCGTCCATGAAGGTGGCGGACTTCGGCGAGTGCTTGCGCGCTTCCTCACCGACGAAGGTGGCCTCGAACTGCTCCAGCAGCCTGCGCTGGTCGTTGGTCAGGTTGACCGGCGTCTCGACCACCACGCGGCAATACAGATCGCCCTCGCTGCGGCTGCGCACCGAACGCACGCCCTTGCCGCGCAGGCGGAACAGTTTGCCGGTCTGGGTCTCTGCCGGAATGCGGATCTCCGCTTCGCCGCCCAGCGTCGCCACGCGCACGGTATCGCCGAGCGCCGCCTGCGAGATGCGGATCGGCACTTCACAATGCAGATCGTCGCCATCGCGCTGGAAGATGGGGTGCTCGCGCACGCGCACTTCCACGTACAGGTCGCCCGGCGGCGTGCCGGCCGGCCCCGCTTCGCCCTCGCCAGCCAGGCGGATGCGATCGCCGGTGTCGACGCCCGCCGGCACCTTCACCGACAGCACCTTGTCTTCCTCGACACGGCCATTGCCGTGGCAGGTCTTGCAGGGCTTGGCGATGATCTGGCCGCGGCCGCCGCAGTTGTGGCAGGCCTGCTGCATGGCGAAGATGCCGCGCTGGATGCGCACCTGGCCGCGGCCGTGGCAGACGTTGCAGGTCTCCACCTTGCCGTCTTCCGAGCCACTGCCATCGCAATCGCCGCATTCGGCCAGCGTCGGGATCTCGATGCGGCGCTCGACGCCACGCACCGCTTCTTCCAGGTCCAGCTCCATCACGTAACCGATGTCGGCACCGCGGCGTGCCTGGCGCGGACCGCCGCCGGCACCACCGAAGATGTTGCCGAAGATGTCGCCGAAGATGTCGTTCATGTCCGGGCCGCCCGGACCGCCCCCGCCCATGCCGTGCTCGAAGGCGGCATGGCCGTGGCTGTCATACATCCGGCGCTTGTTGCCGTCGGACAGGACCTCGTAGGCTTCCTTGCACTCCTTGAAGGAGGCTTCGGCAGCCGCATCACCCGGATTTCGGTCCGGATGGAACTTCATCGCGCAACGGCGGTAAGCCTTCTTCAGCTCTTCTTCGTTGGCGGTGCGGGCCACGCCCAGCACTTCGTAGTAATCGCGCTTGCTCATATCGTGAATCGGCTTCCGGAATGTCGGGATTCGTCAAAGCGGAAGAGCGGAACCAGGTCCGCTCTTGCGTCGGGCGCCCCGACGCGCCGGAGGCGGTCAGGACCCTGATGCGACAACGGGACGCTGCCAGGCAGCGTCCCGCGTCGGTCCGGATCAGGACTTCTTGTCGTCCTTGACTTCGGTGAACTCGGCGTCCACCACGTCGTCGTTGCCCTTGCCGGCATTGCCGGCATCGGCGCCCGGGGCACCGCCCTGCTCTGCCGACGCTGCGGCGAACAGCGACTGGCCGGCTTCCTCCAGCACCTTCGACTTGGCTTCGATCTGTGCCTTGTCGTCGCCCTTCATCGCGGTTTCAAGATCGGCCAGAGCCGCTTCAACCTTGCCGATGACATCGCCGCCGACCTTGCTGCCGTGCTCGGTGATGGCGCTGCGGGTGCCGTGGATCAGGGCATCGGCCTGGTTGCGGGCCTGCACCAGCTCCTGGAACTTCTTGTCTTCTTCGCGGTTGGCTTCCGCGTCGGCGACCATGCGCGCGATCTCTTCCTCGGACAGGCCAGAGCCGGCCTTGATCTCGACCTTCTGTTCCTTGTTCGTCTTCTTGTCCTTGGCCGACACATGCAGGATGCCGTTGGCGTCGATGTCGAAGGACACTTCCACCTGCGGCAGGCCACGCGGCGCCGGCTCGATGCCGGACAGGTCGAACTTGGCCAGCGACTTGTTGAAGCGGGCCTGTTCGCGCTCACCCTGCAGCACGTGCACGGTCACGGCCGACTGGTTGTCCTCGGCGGTGGAGAACACCTGCGAGGCCTTGGTCGGGATGGTGGTGTTCTTCTCGATGATCTTGGTGAACACGCCGCCCATGGTTTCGATGCCCAGCGACAGCGGGGTCACGTCCAGCAGCAGCACGTCCTTGACGTCGCCGCCCAGCACGCCACCCTGGATCGCCGCACCCAGTGCCACGGCTTCGTCCGGGTTGACGTCCTTGCGCGGCTCCTTGCCGAAGAACTCGGTCACCGCCTGCTGCACCTTCGGCATGCGGGTCTGGCCGCCGACCAGGATCACTTCGCTGATGTCGCTCGAACGCAGGCCGGCATCGTTCAGGGCGACGCGGCACGGCTCGATCGACTTCTTGATCAGGTCTTCCACCAGCGCTTCCAGCTTGGCGCGGGTCAGCTTGATGTTCAGGTGCTTCGGACCCGACGCGTCAGCGGTGACGTACGGCAGGTTCACTTCGGTCTGCTGGGCGCTGGACAGCTCGATCTTGGCACGCTCGGCAGCGTCCTTCAGGCGCTGCAGAGCCAGCGGATCCTTGCGCAGGTCGATGCCCTGGTCCTTGTTGAACTCTTCCACCAGGTACTCGATGACGCGGTTGTCGAAGTCTTCGCCGCCCAGGAAGGTGTCGCCGTTGGTGGCCAGCACTTCGAACTGCTTCTCGCCGTCGACGTTGGCGATCTCGATCACCGAGACGTCGAAGGTACCGCCGCCCAGGTCGTACACCACGATCTTGCGATCCTTGTTGTCGCCCTTGTCCAGGCCATAGGCCAGCGCGGCCGCGGTCGGCTCGTTGATGATGCGCTTGACGTCCAGGCCCGCGATGCGGCCAGCATCCTTGGTGGCCTGGCGCTGGCTGTCGTTGAAGTAGGCCGGCACGGTGATGACCGCTTCGGTGACCTTCTCACCGAGGAAGTCCTCGGCGGTCTTCTTCATCTTCTCCAGTACCTTGGCCGAGATTTCCTGCGGCGCCATCTTCTTGGCGTCGCTGGTGGCCACCCACGCATCACCATTGTCATGGGCGAGGATGCTGTACGGGACGTGGGCGATGTCCTTCTGCACCTCGGCGTCGGTGAACTTGCGGCCGATCAGGCGCTTCACCGCGTAGAAGGTGTTCTTCGGGTTGGTCACCGCCTGGCGCTTGGCCGAGGCACCGACCAGGACTTCGCCGTCCTTGGTGTAGGCGACGATCGACGGGGTGGTGCGATCGCCTTCCGAATTCTCGATGACGCGGGCCTTGCCGCCGTCCATGATCGCCACGCACGAGTTGGTGGTGCCGAGGTCGATACCAATGATCTTGCCCATGGGGGAGACTCCTGAGAAATGCTGTGTGGATGTCAGTCCGGCCGCTCGGCCGGTGGATGAATGGGATGTGGGGGAGGCTCGTGGAACATTCAAGCCATCTCCCGAACGCTGTGTTCAGCCGTTCAAGGTTCGCCGGGCATGGCCCAGCGCTACCCATCCGGCGAGGCGGGTAGCGCCGGGCCATGCCCGGCGGCCGTCCGCCCGGAGCACAGGGGTCAGTCGGCGGCCACCACCACCAGCGCCGGCCGCAGCAGGCGCTCGTTGAGCAGATAGCCCTTCTGGAACACGGTCACCACGCTGCCCGGGGCGGCGTCCGGGGCCGGCACCTGGCTGATCGCCTGGTGGTGCTCCGGGTTGAACGGCTGGCCGGTCGGGTCAATCAGGACCAGGCCGTTGTCGGCGGCGACCTTCAGCAGCTGCTTGTAGGTCAGCTCCAGGCCCTCGCGCAGCGGGTGCGGGTCGTCGCCGGCGGCCTTCAGGCCGGCATCCAGGCTGTCGAACACGGGCAGCAGTTCGCCCAGCAGCTTCTCGTTGGCGAACTTGCGGGCCTGCTCGATGTCGCGGGCCACGCGCTTGCGCTGGTTCTCCAGGTCGGCGCGCTCACGCAGCGCATCGGCCCTGACCTGCTCGACTTCCGCGCGCAGGCGCTCCACTTCGTCATTGACGCCTGCTGCGGCGGCCGCGTCGGCGGCGCTCTGCTGGGATTCGAAATCTGGATGTTCGTGGTTCATGTCTGGGTCCCTGGCGGTCACTCCCCGCCTCCACCCACCCTAGTGTGGGCGGGATGCTGCGTTTCAAGCGTCCGCGGCACCGGATCCGCGCCCGGTCGGTGAAAAGGCCGCGCCCAGGACGTCGGCGGTGGCCTGTACCAGCGGGATCATGCGGTCGTAGGCCATCCGCTTCGGCCCGATCACCCCCAGCACGCCCAGCACCTGCCCATTGGCCGCATACGGGGCGGTCACCAGCGAAACGCCCTGCAGCGGCATCATCCCGGTCTCTTCGCCGATGAAGATGCGCACGCCCGGGGCCTGGATGGTCCGCTCCAGCAGCTGCAGGATCTCGCGCTTGCTGGAAAACAGCTCGAACAGTTCGCGCAGGCGCTCCAGGTCGGACAGGTCCTGGACCCCCATCAGGCGGGTCTGGCCCGCCACCAGCATGTCGTCGGCCGCGGGCTGCAGGGCCTGCTCGGCCAGTTCGATGCTGTGCGCCAGCAGCTGCTCCAGCTCGGAACGGGCATCGCGCAGCTCCAGCAGCAGGCGCGCCCGGATCTCCGCCAGCGGCAGCCCGGCGAAATGGGCGTTGAGGTAATTGGCGACCTGCTCCAGCTGGCCCGGCGCGAAGTCCTGGCGGGTTTCGATCACCCGGTTCTGGACCTCGTTGTCGGCGAACACCAGGATCGCCAGCACCCGGCGGCCGTCCAGCGCCACGAAATCGATCTGGCGGAAGGCGAACTGCTCGCGCCGCGGCGCGCTGACCACGCCGACGAAGTGGCTCATCGCCGACAGCAGCTCGGAGGCACTGCCGAGCAGGGCCTGGGTGCTGCCGCCACCGGCCAGTTCCTGGCGCAAGCGGGCCAGCTCGCCCTCGCCCGGCGGCTGCATCTGCAGCAGGCTGTCGACAAACACCCGGTAGCCATGCGCGGTCGGGATCCGCCCGGCGGAGGTATGCGGCGACGCCAGCAGGCCCAGGTCCTCCAGGTCGCCGAGGATGTTGCGGATGGTGGCCGGGCTGACTTCCAGCCCGGCCACGCGCGCCAGCGTCTGCGAGCCCACGGGCTCACCATCCTGGATGTGGCGCGCGATCAGCGTGCGCAGCAGATGGCGCGCGCGCGGGGCGAGTTGGTCGGCGGAACCGTGCATGGAATCAACCTGTGAGACACGGAGACTAGATAATGGCGCCGGATCACCTTGGCAAGCCATTGGACCGCCCGCGTGCGCGTGCTAGCGTTGCGCGGCTCAGATACCCCCAGACCCATGCTCAGACACCTATCGATCAAGGATTTCGCCGTCGTCCGCGCTACCGAACTTGAATTCGGGCCTGGCATGACCGTGGTTTCAGGCGAGACCGGCGCCGGCAAGTCGCTGATGGTCGACGCGCTGGGCTTCCTGTCCGGCCTGCGCGCCGACAGCGGCGTGGTCCGCCACGGTGCCGCCCGCGCCGAGCTGTCGGCCGAGTTCGCGCTGGAGCATCTGCAGGCCGCACGCCAGTGGCTGGCCGACAACGAGCTGGACGATGAGGACCAGTGCCAGCTGCGCCGCGTGATCCGCGCTGACGGCGGTTCGCGGGCCTGGATCAACGGCCGCCCGGTCACCCTCGCCCAGCTGGGCGAACTGGCCGCGCTGCTGGTGGAAATCCACGGCCAGCATGAACAGCAGGCCCTGCTGGCGCGTCCTTCCCAGCTGGCCCTGCTTGATGCCTATGCCGGCAACGAGGAAGAGCGCCGTCAGGTCCGCCGCGCCGCAGCCGCCTGGCAGGCACTGGTCGATGAATCCCTGGCGCTGTCGCAACAGGGCGACGTCAGTGACCGTATCGGTTTCCTCGAGCATCAGCTGCGCGAACTGGACCGTGAGGATCTGGAGCCCGAATCGATCCTCGCGCTGGGCGCCAGCCATCGGCGCCAGGCCCATGCCAGCGCGCTGCTGACCGCCTGCCAGGCCGCCAGCAACCAGCTCAACGGCGACGAGGGCAGCTCGGCGCTGGATCAGCTGCAGCAGGTGCGGCACGAACTGGCCCGGCTGATCGAACACGACCCGCGCCTGGGCGAGGTGGACAGCCTGATCGAAAACGCGTCGATCCAGCTGCACGAAGCCCTGTCCCTGCTCGACCGCGTGCACGACGACCTGGATGCCGACCCCGAGCAGTTCGAGGAGAACGAGCGCCGTCTCGGCCGCCTGCACGACCTTGCGCGCAAGCATCGCGTGCCGATGGACGAACTGGGCGCGCAGCGCGAGCGCATGCATGCCGAAGTGGAGCAGCTGCGCGGCGCCGACGAACGGCTGCAGCGCCTGGCCGGCGAGATCGACAAGGCCGCGGCCGCCTGGCGGGTGCAGGCCGAAGCACTGACCGCAAGCCGGCGCAGTGCGGCGGCCGCGCTGTCGACCACCACCACCGGCATCATCGCCGAGCTGGGCATGGGCGGTGGCCAGTTCCTGATCGAGCTGGAACCCCAGGACGGCGGCAAGCCCGACCCGCAGGGCGCCGAACGCGTGGAGTTCCTGGTCGCGGCCAATGCCGGTCAACCACCACGCGCCCTGCGCAAGGTGGCCTCGGGTGGCGAACTGTCGCGCATCTCGCTGGCAATCGAAGTGGCCGCGCTCGACCTGGACGCCGTGCCGACCATGGTGTTCGACGAAGTCGACTCGGGCATCGGTGGCGCGGTGGCCGACATCGTCGGCCAGAAACTGCGCGCCCTTGGCGAGAAGCGCCAGGTGCTGTGCGTGACCCACCTGCCGCAGGTCGCGTCCAAGGGCCATGCCCACTACCGGGTCAGCAAGGCACCGGTGGAAGGCATGACCCAGAGTGCGGTGGAGAAGCTGGACCTCAAGGCACGCGAGGAAGAACTGGCACGCATGCTCGGTGGCGTCGAAGTGAGCAAGGAAGCGCGCGCCGCCGCCCGCAAGCTGCTGCAGGTCTGACGCCGGCGGCGTCGAGCGACGCCCGGTCCGTCCCACCGCAGGTTCACCCCAGCGGCCGCGCCAGATCCACCTTTTCCACCAGGAAATCCAGGAACGCACGCACCCGCAGCGGCAGATAGCCACCCTGCCCCAGGAATACCGCGTGCACCTCTTCCAGATCGCCGGGATTGGCCTCTTCCAGCACCGGCAGCAGCCGCCCGGCCGCTATGTCGTCCCTGACCTGGAACGCGGCCAGCCGGGCCAGCCCGAGCCCTCCCAGCACCAGCTGCCGCAGGGCATCGCCGTTGCTGGCGCGCGCATTGCCGCTGGTGGGCACGCGCAGCACCTGGCCGCCCTGCAGCAGCGGCCACCCCTGCATCGCCCGCGCATGGCCGATGTCCAGCCGGTTGTGCGTCTGCAGGTCGTCGACGTTGCCAGGAAGACCGTGTCGCTGCGCATAGCCGGGTGAGGCCACGATCATCATCCGCGTCGCCCCCAACCGTCGTGCCACCAGGCGGGAACTCTTCAGCGGACCGGCCCGCACGGCCACATCGGTGCGCTGCTCGAGCAGATCGATCACTTCATCGGTCAGGGTCAGGTCCACCCCCACCTGCGGGTGCTGCTGCAGGAACATGGGCAGCAATGGCAGCAGGAAATGCTGTCCGAAGGGCACGTTGGCATTCACCCGCAGCCGCCCGCGCGGTTCGGCATGCGCGCTCGCACAGCGCTCGGCCTCTTCCAGGTCAGCAAGCACGCGCAGCCCGCGCTCATAGAAGGCGCAGCCCTCCGGGGTCAGCTGCAGCTGGCGGGTGGATCGCTGCAGCAGGCGCGTGCCCAGCCGCTGCTCCAGCCGCGCCACCAGCTTGCTGACCGCCGAGGGCGTCATGTCCAGGCTGCGGGCCGCCGCAGAGAATCCGCCGGTTTCGATCACCCTCACGAACACTTCCAGCTCGCCGGAGCGATTGATGTCGGGTCGCGGCATGGCGATGAATCCAGTTCACAGATGATTATCCAGGCGCAGTCTAGTTCACAGAAAGCGGCAGGGACACCATGGCCCCTCCTTCCGACGGACCCTTCCGATGAACCGCCTGAGCACGTTGACCACCGCTGCCCTGCTCACCCTGTCCGCAGCAGCCAGCGCCACGGCCGCCCCTCCCCGGCACTGGGTGGCCAGCTGGCAAGCCAGTCCACAACCGGTTTGGCAGGCAGACTTCCTGTTTCCGACGCTGATCCCCGCAGAGCTGGCCGACCAGACCTTCCGCCAGACCGTCCGCATCAGCCTGGGCGGCTCGCGCCTGCGTGTCCGCTTGAGCAACGCCTACGGGACACAGCCACTGCAGGTGGGCCGGGCCACCCTGGCGGCACATCCGGGCGAGGTGCCGCAGGCGCTGACCTTCGATGGCCAGCCCGGCGTGCTGATCGCGCCTGGCCAGGACCGGCTCAGCGACGCGCTGCCGCTGCCCACGCGCGACCTGCAGTCGCTGCAGGTCAGCATCCATCTGCCACAGCCCACGCCGCTGCGGACGTTCCACTGGGAGGGCCGGCAGACCAGTTGGATCGCACCGGGTGACCAGAGCCTGGCCGCGGACCTGGACGGTGCCCGCGGCACCACGGCCCGCCTGCTGCTGTCCGGCATCGACGTCGAAACCGCAGCCCGCGCGCGCAGCGTGGTGGTGATCGGCGACTCGATCACCGATGGCGCAACGGCCAGCCTCGACCAGGACCAGCGCTGGACCGACCATCTCGCCGCACGGCTGGCACCGCAGGGAATCGCAGTGGTCAACGCTGGCATCTCCGGCGGACGCCTGCTGCGCGACGGCATGGGAGAATCCGCGCTGGCCCGCTTCCCGCGCGATGTCCTCGACCAGCCCGGTGTCGCCAGTGTGATCGTGCTGATCGGCATCAACGACATCAGCTGGCCGGGCACAGCGTTCGCGCGCGGCCAGGCCCGGCCCGGGCTCGCCGAACTGCAGGCCGGCTATCGCAGCCTGGCCGGACAGGCCCATCGCCATGGACTGCGCATTGTCGGCGCAACCCTGCCGCCGTTCGCCGGTGCCCTGCCCGGCACCCCGCTGGACGACTACTACCAGCCGGACAAGGACGCACTGCGCCAGCAGCTCAATGCCTGGCTGCGGCAGGACAGCCCATTCGATGCGGTGATCGACCTGGATGCAGTGCTGCGCGACCCCGCCGATCCCTCACGGATGGCCGCCGCCTACGATTCAGGCGACCATCTGCACCCGGGCGATGCCGGCAACCGGGCCATGGCCGAAGCCGTGGATCTGCGGATGCTGATGCCGCCATCGCACCCGGCGGTCACTCCGCCGCGCTGACGAAAAAACCCCGGGGCCAACCCGGGGTCTCGTCGCAACCGGCACGCAGGGGGTGCCTATCTGCGCTTCTTGCGCACGTACAGCACCAGCGAGTGTTCTTCCAGCTCATAGCCGTGATCGGCCGCGATCTTGCGCTGCAGTTCCTCGATCTCGGTACTTTCGAACTCGATGATCTTGCCGCTGTCCACATCGACCATGTGATCGTGATGGCCGCCGCGGTCCAGTTCATAGACGGCCTGGCCGCCTTCGAAATTGTGCTTGAGCACGAGGCCGGCAGCCTCGAACTGGGTCAGCACCCGGTACACCGTGGCCAGGCCGATCTCGTCACCATGCTCCAGCAGCTGGCGGTAGATGTCTTCGGCGGTCATGTGGTGCTGGGCAGTGCGCTGCTCGAGCAGCGCCAGGATCCGCATCCGTGGATGGGTTACCTTCAGGCCGACTTTACGCAGGTCGTGGGTTTCCATAGGTCTCCGTTCATTGGCGATTTAGCGCCAGCTGCCTCGGATTGGGTCGCGGTGGCACGCCGGGAGTGTATCATCGGTTCGATTTCCCCAACCGCCAGTCCCGATGCGCAATCTCCTGTTGGTCGCCGCCGTCGCCCTGTCCACCACCGGGTGCGGCATCATCTACAAGCAACCCATCTATCAGGGCAACCTGATCCGGGAAGATGCCGTGGCCAAGCTGCAGGTCGGGCAAAGCAAGCAGCAGGTGAACGCGCTGCTGGGCACGCCCTCCGTGCCGGACCCGTTCCATGCCCAGCGCTGGGACTACACCTCCAGCCAGCGGGTCGACCGTCTCGGCCGCACGGAAGTGAAGAACTTCACCGTGTATTTCGAGAACGACGCCGTGACGCGCTGGGAGGGTGACTATTTCCCGGCCAACGACAAGGCGCTGGCCCAGCAGACCGTCCGCCAGTTCGGCCGCAACCTGCCGAAGGACAAGAAGAAGAAGGGCCGCTGAGGCCGCCGGCCCGTTCCAACGGGCGGGCCCTGGCCCTCAACCGCCGAGCGCGCGACGCCGGCGGTTGTCCTTGGGATCGGCCTGCAGCGGGCGCAGCAGTTCGACCCGGTCCCCATCCAGCAGTGCCTGCTGCGGGCGGGCCAGCACACCATGCACGGCGGCAGCCGGGCAGCCGGCACTGCCCTCAAGAGCGGCAGCGGCGATCGCATCGGCAACCGTGGCGCCCTCTTCCAGCTGCAACCGGCGTGACAGCACCCGCTGCGGCCAGGCAAGCACCACCTCGACCTCGATCATCGCTCAGTCCTCGTCGGCGACCCGGACGAAATCGTTGACCATGCGATCGGCCAGACCCTGGAAGCCGATCGCCAGCGCCGGGCCCAGCAGCCGTGAGCTGGGTTCGAATTCCAGGGTCAGCGTCACCTTGCAGGCGTCTTCGGCCAGCGCGTGGAATTCCCAACGGCCATGAAGCTGCTTGAAGGGACCGTCGCGCAGCTGCATGTCGATGCTGTGCGGGCGCTGCAGGGTGTTCTCGGTCTGGAACCAGGTACTGAACGAACCCAGGCCCAGGTCCAGACGCGCCACCAGCCGGTCCTCGCCCTGCTCCAGGATGCGGGCATCGGAGCACCAGCGGAAGCGGCGCGGATAAGCCTGGACGTCGTTGACCAGGTCGAACATGCGCGCGGCCGAATGTTCGACCAGGGCGCTGCGGCGGATAGTAGGCATGTATACGGGACGTTTCGGCAATCGACCGGGCGGGCCCGAATCGGAGACAATACGGAAATGAGCAAGAACAGCGGCAAGGATAAAGCAAAGAGCGCGACGGCCAACAAAACCATCGCGCTGAACAAGCGTGCCCGCCACGAGTACCACATCGAAGAGCGCTTCGAGGCCGGGCTGGCCCTGCAGGGCTGGGAGGTCAAGTCGATCCGGGCGGGGCGCGGCAACATCATCGACGCCTACGCTTACGTGAAGCGTGGCGAGATCTACCTGATCGGCGCACAGATCACTCCATTGATCCAGGCCTCCACCCACGTGGTGGCCGAGGATCGACGCGAGCGCAAGCTGCTGCTGCACCGGAACGAGATCGACAAGCTGATCGGCAAGGTCGAGCGTGATGGCTATACGATCGTGCCGACCGCGATGTACTGGAGCAAGAACAAGATCAAGCTCGAGATCGCGCTGGCCAAGGGCAAGCAGAACCACGACAAGCGCGATGCGGCCAAGGATCGCGACTGGGCGATCGAGAAGCAGCGGGTGATGCGGCGCGGCAACCGCGACGCCTGAGGCAGGCCCCGTCGCCTTGTGGCGCCGGGCGATGCCCGGCGGCCCGGGCCGTCAACCGGCCAGCAAGCCCTGCCCGCGCGCGCGCGGCGCCAGGGCCGCGTGCATCACGGCCAGGTGCATCACCACCGCCAGTTCCGGCGCATGGCGGTCATCGCCCGCCCGCCACTGCTGGGCGAGCTGGGCAGCATCGGCCGGCAGCAGGGCCAGCAGCTGCGTATCGTCGAGGGCATCGGCTGCACCCTGCAGCTGGCGCGCCAGCTGCCGCGACTGCCACACGTGAACGCCGATGCTCAGGCTGGCCAATGTCATCAAGGTCAGCGCCAGGCCGTGCTCGAACCACTGCGCCAGCACGTCCGGCCCCCACAGCAACGCCGCCAGTACCGCCAGCGCCGGCAGCCGCCAGCCCAGCCAATGGGTGCGCCCACGCTGCGGCCAATGCACCACCACTGCGCTGGCGACCAGCGCCACCGCTGCGGTGGCCGGCAGTTCGGTCAGCCAGGTCGCCGCCAGCAGCACCGCCAGCAGCGCCCAGACCCAACCGGGAGGCAACGCCCGTCGCTGATAGTCGGCCCCGACCGGGCCCACCAGCTGGCGCAGGCTGCGCTGTTGCATCGCGTCGGTCACCCACAGTCTCCCGTCTCTGTCCTGCCCTGGATGGTCACGACCAGTGTGTCGCAAATCCGTGCCGGAGACGTTAGCAATCCGCTATGACACAGGCAGTACAACGTGTTGCGGATTGTCCGGCCGCGCGAGGTGACTGTTCAGCTGTTTTGCCGTAGCATGACAACCGTTGGGCAGGCCCTGCTCGTGGTGACACGGAATCGGCCCTGTACCTTGCAGCACTGTAGAAACCGGGGGTGCATTGGTTTCGACGGGGGTTGTGAAGTCGCCTGGCGCATGCCGAGGGGGTAGCTTTCCTCGTAAATCCAGCTGCAAAACTCTAGTTGCCAACGACGACAACTACGCTCTGGCCGCTTAAGGCCTAAGCCTCGAAACCGCTTGTGTCCATGCTCGCGGTGTAGAGTCACTATCATGGAATCGCGCTGGACGGCTGCCTGTCAGTCCGGCACTAGAACACAACAGGCTGGTTCCCGGATGCGCTTTGCACGCCGTGCTGTTCGGGGACGAGATTCAACGGCGAGCTAAGCATGTAGTGCTGGGGATGGAGTGCCTTCGGACGGCGGTTCAATTCCGCCCACCTCCACCAATACCGGGTCCGTAAGGGTCCACGAAAAGCCGGAATCCCTCGTCAAATAAGGGGTTCCGGCTTTTTCGTTTTCCACCGTTGCCCATGCCGTACCGTTGCAGCCTATGAGACGGAACATGTTTTGGGCCACCTTCCCAAACCGCTCCTCCAGATGCCCCACTCACCGATCCCTCCACCGACTCTGCCGCCTCTGCCTAAGCCCTGCCGGCAAGCTGTGCGGTTACCCTCGCCTTAGTCGATCACGATGCCGTCTGCCATGCGCGCGACTGCCGCGTGCAGCCGCATCTCCGGGCAGACCTAGCCGCACAGTAGCGTTCGGCGCAACAGGGCAATGGTGCCTGTGCGCACATCCTAACCTGCCACATTTTCCATGCATCGATGTCCATGCGCACACCACTTCCTTGACTGGAGCACGTTGGCGATCTGGCGGCCGCTCCACCATAGCACCCAGCTATCCCCCAACTGCACCCAGGCAACGAGACCGAAGCGGTGCGGAAATCCTAGTCGCCGTGTGACGAGATCACGGCCGAAGGATACGACTGGCAGTCGCAGATCCCGAGACCAGCAAGGAATCTGTCCACACCAGAAGAATGAATCGCCGCGGCGCGCCAAATGACGACCGCTCGCTACACTGGCGATCACCAACTCAAAGCAGCTATTCTAGAATGAGGTCAGCCTTCGCCAAATACTCATGAATAGTTTTGCAGATTTTCTCGCCAATGTTCCTCCCGGGGTGCCAACCACAGTTGAGAAGTGGTTTTCCAACCCAATTCAGTCGGGCCTACAAGTCTATCCACCGAGAATTCGCCTGCACTGCTCTTCCATACACTGTGGTGGTGAGCGATTCTTCAAAACAACAACAACTTATTCAATTTTCGGTCGCATTGATGAACCGAGCACCTCGAGATCCTACTACCAATACCTTTGTTGCGATTGCGGATTATCATCCAAGGTGTTTGCACTAGAGATCAAAAGAAGTGCTTACGCCGAAGTCGGGATAACGTTTGAGGTAATTAAATTCGGCGAACAACCAAGCTTTGGCCCTCCAATACCTGCCAAAGCCATGACGCTTGTCGGTCCTGACCGCGAAGCTTTTTTGAAGGGACGTAGAGCAGAGTCTATGGGTCTTGGAGTCGGCGCGTTTGCCTACTATCGAAGAGTAATCGAGAATCAGAAGGGGCGAATATTTGACGAATTCATTCGCGTTCTGCGCGCGACGCTGCCAGGAGACCCGGTAATTGACGACCTTGAACGAGCAAAAGGGGAGACGCAGTTTTCGAAATCATTTCACGCTATAAAACATGCAATCCCAACGTCATTGCTGATCAATGGCCAGAATCCAATATCACTACTCCACACCGCTCTAAGCGAAGGTATTCATGCACTCGCGGACGAAGAGTGTCTAGAATATGCATCCGCCATTCGGACCATACTTTTTGAGACTTCGGACCGACTGGCATCGGCCATGAGCGACGACAGAGAGGTTTCAAGGGCCATATCGCTGTTGACGAAGGCTGGCCAGAAGCACTAGCCGCCGCAAAGGCTGGCCCACCTAGTCATAGGTGCGAAGGATTTCAGGCGCTCCTCCCTGAGCCAGCCATTGAGGCTTTCAAGCATCGCGTTGTCCGTCGGCGTTGCTCACCGGGAGAAACGCCGAGTGGAACATCGACACGATTCACTGCGCGGCCGCTCACTGCAACCAAATCGCTCCTGCAAGCAACCCATCCAAGCACGCTTCTTGGGCAGGCATGAAAGCACTTTTGTGCCCCTCCTCGAGTATCGCTTTGTCCAAGCCCTGCTCGGCCACCGACTGCTTGAGCTTGCGAGTTGCCTCCTTCAGCAATCGTAAACGCCTCAGCTCGAAGGGACCCACCCCTCGTATTGCCCCAAACGTAGAAGGTCACCTCCGCGATGCCCATCTGCGACACACTCACCAACCGACATCCGCTGCAGACCAGGTTAAGCGCGTAGGCAATCTGCTCCACGGTAGAGCGAGATTTCTTCATCGCCTGATTCCTCGTGTTCCACGGCACCATGGAGGCGAAGTCTCCACATTACGCTCGCTTGGTTCTTGGGGATCGTCAGGCGTCAAATAAAGAAAGCCTGCTACTCAGGCTGCGAGGCCACTGGTACTACATCGATCCGGTTGAAAGACGATCAGATCTATAGCTACTCACGAGGCAATGGCTGATACAGCTAAAGCGTCAGGGTCTCCTCGGTGGATCGGCAATGGTCGACGCCACTGCGCTAGCCTCGAGCGAGCAATGTGCAATGTCGGCGGCGGCTCTGGCCGAAGCAGCAGCGGATTTTCTAAAGGCCATGCCCAATCCAGACTCCCTGATCTGTCGAAGCTCTGGATCGACGCCGTCAGTAACGGCGGAAGCAGCGTATTTCATGGTCTGCTGAAGCGAGTCGAGGTCACCGAGTATCCGAGCAATGCGGCCACCCAGATCCGATGGAAGGCGATGCAATTGCTGCAGAGCATTCTCCATCCTAGCCACCTTTAGACTGCCAATATCCTCGGCCCAGACCGTTCTCCAAATCTGGTCCCTAACGAACTTCTCTTCAGCATTTTCCTTTCTGAGGTTACCGGCGAAAGCGGCGATCGATGGATAAATCTCTGCCAACTCCGCGGATATATAGGACAGCACAATCACGGACTGTCTGCTGCGCTCGGCTTCCTGCGCTTGCTCCAGCGCTATTCGCTCCAGCCTGACTTGCTCGGCTCCGCTCTCAGCGAGGCGGTTTGCCTGTTGCCCCAACTTCCATACAGCAACGCCGGAAACAGTTGTAGCCAAGACACCCCAAAACGCCACGACGGCGGAGACCCCAGCGACGAACAATGCGCTTGCAGCTATAACGGTAACCCAAGCGTCCCACCACACTACACAGTCACCGACACCAAGCTCCATGCACGGGCTGATTCCATCCCACACCTGACTCCAATTGCTCATCCCTTGGTCCCCTGATTGAACCGCCGCATTCTGCCATGCGGCCGCAGCATTGGCGCCAACCGCCGCCTCACCAATTGCTCACCGCTGCGATGGCCCACTTGCTAGCCACTCTGGATCGCCCTTCAACGCTATGCGCCGCGCGCGCTGGACTGCACTTCTGCTGGCAGAAGGCGGTCTGATCGACGCATACGAACGGATGAAGCACGCAGCGCAGGCGTTCCTGGACGAGTGCGGCGACCGCCGGCATGGCCTTGGTTACTGGTTCTCCTCCAACGCCGTGCAGCGTGCACGCATAGTCACTACTGGCCCGCCCTCACCGCCATCATTACTATCCCAACTAGACCTAATAGCATGACCACCGCCATCGAGCAGCTGCGCGCTGCGTGCTCCACGGACTGAAGGAGAACACGATGACTACCGAGCCACCCGTTTTCATCAAGATGCCCGAGCTCAGGCGCCGCGGGCATGAGTTAGACCACCACCTACAACCGGATCGGCGCCAGCACCTTCCCGGCACCTGTGCCGCCTACCGACAACGAAGTAGGCTGGATTGAGGCCGAGGTGGATACCTAGTAGGCCGCCTGAGTAGCGGGACGGAATTGAACCCGCCATGCTGCATAGGATGTGGGTATTGCTGAGGGACAGCTACTCCGGCTGCCAGCACCGATCACCTTTTCTATAAGCAACTTGCGTTCATATTGCTGTAGAGCCCACCTCCACCAACGAGCGGTCCTTCAAGGACCGGAGAAGCCCGGAAATTCCCGCCAGAAGGGGATCTCCGGGCTTTTTTATTGCCTGCGGTATACACCGCTCGCCGCGCGTGCCGATCTCGACATCGGTAAATCAGTTCAGAAATTTCCTACCCCCGCACTGGGGGAGAACGGACCGCGAAGCCGTTCGTTCAAGGTCGCCATCAGAAAGGAGACCGCGCGGACATACCCCCTTCATCTCGAGTCGAGCCCCCAGGGCACGACCGGCTCATCGCACCTTTCACAAAGGAACTGTATTCATGCGTACGTCGCTTCGGGTTTCCCTGGCCAGTGCAATCACCCTGGTCCTGGCCAGTGCCCCTGCCTTCGCCCAACCCACCGAACGGGTATGGACACGGGGCATGGACAACAACCAGCAGTACAGCAGTTTCATCGTCAAGTACCGCGATGGCAGCCGCAAACGCGTCTCTGCCGACACCGCCCAGGATGCGCTGAAACAGCGCTTGGGCGCGCAGCAGCGCAGCAAGCGCTCGGTGGGTGCGGCGCAGGCTGCGGCGGTGGCGCATCAGCGCCGCATGGGTGGCGGCGCCGATGTGATCAGGACGGACAAGGCACTGGATCGTCCGGAGGCCGAGATCCTGATGCAGCGCATCGCCGACGACCCGGACGTCGAATACGTGCAGCCGAACTTCATGATGAGCGCGTTCGCCACGCCCAACGATCCGCGTTACGCCGAACAGTGGCACTACAGCAATCCCGTCAGTGGCGCACGCGTGCCGGCGGCATGGGATCGCTCCACCGGCCAAGGGGTCGTGGTGGCGGTGATCGATTCGGGCTATCTCGACAACAACGACCTGCAGCCGAACCTGCTGCCGGGCTACGACATGATTTCCTCCACCCGGCCGTTCAGCAATCTGCAGTGCATCCTGGGCGGGCTGAATCCCGGTTGTGGCGGTTCCGACGATGGCGATGGCCGCGATGCGGATGCCTTCGATGCCTCGGGCATCGCGCACGGCACCCACGTTGCGGGAACCGTCGCGGCGGTAACCAACAACCAGATCGGCGTGGCAGGCGTGGCCTACAACGCGAAGGTCGTACCGGTACGCGTGCTGGGCAACCAGGGCAATGGCGGCTCGGATGACATCATCGACGGCATGCTCTGGAGCGCTGGCATCGCTGTGCCGGGTGTTCCCGCCAATGCCAACCCGGCCGAGGTCATCAATCTCAGCCTGGGCGGCCGTCGGCCCTGCTCGCCGGCCGAGCAGGATGCGATCGACGACATCACGGCCACCGGCACCCTCGTGGTGGTCGCGGCGGGCAACAGCAACCTCGATGTGTCCGAGTTCGCACCGGCGAACTGCAACGGCGTGATCGCGGTAGCCGCGAACGACCAGGGCGGGCGCCGCGCGTTCTACTCCAACTACGGTGCAGGCATCCATATCACCGCGCCCGGTGGCGAGACGTGGTCGTGCCGCGCCTCGGTGGGCGAGTTCCTGCCCTTGGCTACACCCCCGAACTCGACCAACTGCGCACCGACCCGCCAGCATCCGGCGCAGGGCGTTCTGTCGACGGTGGGCAACAATGCCTTTGACTTCATGTCCGGCACCTCGATGGCGGCACCGCACGTGGCCGGCGTCGTCGCGCTGATGCAGGCGGTGGCACCGGTGCCGAAGACCACCGCCCAGGTCAAGGACATCCTGCGCCGCACCGCCCATCCGATCGCGGCGGCCAACTGCCCGGGGGGTTGCGGTCCGGGCATCATCGACGCCGCAGAAGCTGTCAGGGAGGCCAGCAACTGAGGCCCGGGCGCAGCGGCCCGCCACAGCCGCTGCGCCATGCGTTGCCCGCCGGTCAGATCCACAGGCCACCTTCTCCCACATTCCCGGCACGAAACCCATGAACTGGTTCGACGGCATGGCCATCGGCTTCCTGCTCGGTGTCCTGGCATGTACTGCTGCGGTGGTCCTGGCAATCCGCAACAGCGATCTGGACGATTGACGACCGGCCGCTGAAGGAACCGGCGCACGCCGCTTCCGCCTTGACATGCCTCCCGCTAGAGTGGCGCGACCGCGCAGGAGGATCGTATGGCAACCACGGAAATGGGCATCGTCGGCCGCACGGCTCTCGTCTTCACCCTGCTGCTGGCGCTGAGCGGCTGCGCCACCCTGCGCCAGTTCGGGCCCTCGGTGCAGGTCGCCTCGGTTACCCCCGGCCAGTACATCGCGCTCAAGCGCGGTGACATCCTCACCACCGGCAAGCTCAGCTCGGCCACCCTGGAAACCCTGCGCGTGGCCGGCCTGGACGAGGGCGTCTGCGCCAAGCCCGGTCCGCCCTGCATCGATGCAATGGAGGCCAGCATCGTCGTGCGCGAGGAAGACAAGCGCTCGGCCCTGGCCGAACTCTGGCTGCAATACGCATTGACCCTGCCCGCCCCCAAGCGCGAGTACTCCGCCGAAGGCCGCGCCAAGGCCGTGGTCACCGAACTGGATGCCGGGTTCCAGCCGCGTCTGGATGCGTGGATGCAGGTTGCGCGGCAGGCCTACGCCTATCTGTTCTTCACCGAGCGCACCTCCAACCAGCGGGGGTTCGAGGATCGCCAGACGCAGGTGCGGGACTACTACAACCTGGCCGTGCAGGAAGCCTCCGTGCAACTGTTCGAGGCCTACGCCACCGGCCGGGTGCACAGCGACACCAGCCGCTTCCAGCTGGGTCGATGGACCTTTGTGCTGGCGCCATCAGACGACGGCTCGCCCTTGGACGAGCGTACGCCGAGGGAGCTGGTTCCCGCCGCAGCGCTCTCGTTCACCGGCACCCTGCGCAGCGTGCATCGCCGGGATGGCTTCGGCGCCGAGCTGGTGGCGGTGATGGATGATCCCGGCAGCGACGTGGACACGCCTGCTGCCGACGCCAGCGCCGCCGCGCCCGTACAACGCAGCTGGAGCGAAATGCCTTCGCCCTCGATGTCGGTGCTGCTGCGGTTCTCCGGCAACAACCTGTGGGAAGTGCTGCACGACGACGAGCCGGAGGTGGAGATCCACGATCCCTACCAGGTTTCGGAAGTCACCCTGCATGGCCAGCAGGTGCCACTGGCGGCCAACTTCACGGCAGGCTACGCGCTGTGGCTCGCACGCTCCAACTTCAGCCGGCAATCGCTGCGCTCGCTGTTCGGCAGCAAGGGCGGCATCGATACGCCGCATCTGTACATGATGCAGCCCTACGACCCGAAGCGCCGCGTGCTGTTGATGATCCACGGCCTGGCAAGCAGCCCGGAGGCGTGGGTCAACGTCGCCAACGAGCTGATGCGCGACGACGAGATCCGCCGGGACTTCCAGGTGTGGCAGTTCTACTACCCGACCAACATGCCCATCGCGATGAGCCACGATGCGATCCGCCACATGCTGGCCGACGTGCTGCAGCACTTCGATCCCACCGGAAAGGCCGCGGCCTCGCATGACATGGTGCTGGTCGGGCACAGCATGGGCGGAGTGATCTCGCGGCTGATGGTGTCTTCGTCCGGCGACCATCTGGTCGAGACCCTGCTGGCAACCGCGCAGATGACGCCGGCGCAGCGCGAGCTGCTGCGCACCCGCGGGGCGCCGGTGCTCACGTTCAAGCCGGAGCCGGAGATTTCACGGGTGGTATTCATTGCCACACCGCATCGCGGCACCGACGTTGCCGGTACCCGCCTCGGGCGCTGGATCGGCCGTCTGGTACGGCTGCCACTGACCGTGCTGGAGGACGTGGCGACGATCGCCAACGACGGCCAGGTCGATCGCGACGACGGCAAGCACGGCTACCAGATGAACAGCATCCAGAATCTCGACAAGGATGACCCCTTCGTCAAGGCCGTCGCCGATCTGCCGATGTCTCCAAGCGTGCGCTACCACTCCATCATCGCGCGCGCCAAAGCCGATGGACCGCTGGAGCAGACCAGCGACGGACTGGTGCCCTACTGGAGTTCGCACCTGCCGGGCGCCGAATCGGAAAAGGTGATCGTGTCCGGTCACAGCGTGCAGGAAGCCACGCCCGCCATCGTCGAGCTCAGGCGCATCCTGCATGAAGACATGCAGGCACACGGCCGGCGCGATGAATAGCGCAGGCTGATCGCCGTTCCGCCACCGGCGGAGACGGCGGGTCAGCCGTTGCGGGAAATCCCTCATCGCACGTACGCACAGTGCCTCCTATGCTGGCCGCACCTCCCCGACAGCAGGCCAGCCACATGAACACCCAGGACCTCAGCCGCCAACCCCGTCCCGATCCGGCCGAGCGCGATGCCTTCTTTCCCTCGCCCTGGTCGCTCTCGCAGTTCACGTCACCCACCAGCAATCTGTCCGGCGCGGACTATGCCGACGCACGCCGGGATGGTCGCTGGAAGATACTGATGATCGGCGCCGATGAGCGCTACCTTCCGACCGCCAACGGCCACCTGTTCTCCACCGGCAATCACCCGGTCGAAACGCTGCTGCCGATGTATCACCTGGACAAGGCCGGCTTCGACTTCGATGTGGCAACCCTGTCCGGCAACGCGGTGAAGTTCGAATGGTGGGCGTTCCCCGGCGAGGACCGCGACATCGGCGGTCTGTACGAACGTTACCAGGCGCGGTTCCGCCAGCCGAAGGTGCTGGACGACATCGTGGCCTCGCTGGACGCGGCCTCGGACTATGCAGCCATCTTCATTCCGGGCGGGCATGGTGCACTGATCGGTCTGCCGGAGAGCCGCGCGGTCAGCAAGGCGCTGCACTGGGCGATGGCACAGCAGCGCTACATCATCACGCTCTGCCACGGCCCGGCAGCGCTGTTGGCTGCCGGGATCGATGAAGCGGGCGGTGACTCGCTGTTCCGTGGCTACCGCATCTGCGCCTTCCCCGATGCGATGGACCGGCAGACGCCGGACATCGGCTACATGCCCGGGCAACTGCCGTGGTTCTTCGGTGAAAAGCTCGCGCAGCAGGGCGTGCAGATCGTCAACGAGGGTATTGACGGCAGCGTGCTGCAGGATCGCCTGCTGCTGACAGGCGATAGTCCGTTGGCCGGCAATGCACTCGGCCAGTTGGCCGCACGCACCCTGCTGGACGCGCTGGCAGGTCGCTGAACGTCGTGACCGCGCTGGTGCCGATGCTGCTGGAACTGGAGCAGGCGCGTTCGATCACCGAGATCGGCGCGCTGCTTCGCGCGATCGCCGCGCCCCTCGGCTACGATCGCGTGCTGGTGTTTGCGGCCGGCACCGGGCTGGAACGCGGCGCACACCGCGTGTACTGGATCGAGGGCGACTGGCTGGGCGAAGGGCGTGAGACCGACCTTGCCCGCTACCTGCATGCCTGCCCGGTCAACCGCCACGTGCTCGACAGCGATGCCCCGTTCTTCTGGAGCAAGCGCGACGGCGTAAAGGGGGCCCGCTACCAGGTGGTCAGGCAGCCCCGCGGCGACGGCCTGCATGGGCTGCAGGTACCCGTGTTCGGAACCACGGGGCTGGAAGGGGCGATCAGTTTCGCCGGAACGATCATCGACGCTTCCGCGCCTGCCCGGCTGCTGCTGGAGTCTGCCGGCACGGCAGCATTCCGCGCCGCCCGCCGGCTGGCCGAAGCACCGGCTGAACGCCCCCTGGGCGAACTGAGCACACGGGAACGCGAGGTTCTGCGCTGGGTCGCAGCCGGTCGGCGCCAGGCGGAGATCGCCGCCACGCTGGGGTTGTCCGCGCGCACCGTGGAGAACCACCTGCGCCGCGCGCGCCAGCGCCTGGGCGTTGCGACGACGGCGCAGGCCGTGCGCGCGGCCGCGCGACGCGGCGAGATCGAAGACTGAGCGAGTCGCCCGCGCAGTCGCCACGCCAATGACCCATCCCGGCATACCCTCCCCTGCCAATCCGTGCCATCCTTCATGGAATCGTTTACATGGAATGGAGGGATTCCACGATGCTGTCGCGTTTCCGTCGCCCTGCGCTGTGTGCGCTGCTGGCCTTCGCTCTTCCCGCCATCGCCTGGGCGGCGGCCCCTGCGCCGCTGAAGGTGATGTCCTTCAATGTCCGCACCCCGGCCGACACCGCGCCAGGCAAGCGCTGGCCGGATCGCCGCGATGCGATGGTCAAGGTCATCCTGGATGCCCGCCCGGCCGTGATCGGCACCCAGGAGCTGGTGCAGGAACAGGCCGACTATCTCGCCGGCCACCTGCCCGGCTACGCGTGGTTCGGTGAAGGACGGCGCGGTGGCAGCGGCGATGAGCACATGGGCGTGTTCTACGACACGCAGGTGCTGGCCGTGGAGGAATCCGGCAACTTCTGGCTGTCCGATACACCGGAGGTCGCCGGCAGCATCACCTGGGGCAACCTGTACCCGCGCATGGTGACCTGGGCCCTGTTCCGTCGCCTTGACGATGGCCGCCGCTTCTACTTCATGGACACCCACCTGCCCTATCGCGACGAAGACGAGCCGCGCCGGGTCAAGGGTGCCGAGCTGATCGGCAGGCGGGTGGCGACGCTGCCGCCGGATCTGCCGGTGGTGCTGACGGGCGACTTCAACAGTGAACCCGGGGGCGGAACCTACGCGGCACTCACCCGCGTTCTGCAGGACGCACGCACCCAGGTGGCGTCTCCCCAGGGGCCGCGCCTGACCTTCCATGATTTCACCGGCAAGGCCACCACGCAGCTGGACTGGATACTGGTAAGAGGCTTCCGCGCGCGCAGCTTCCTGACCGATGACCGTCGCATCGACGGCGTGCTGCCTTCGGATCACTTCCCGCTAGTGGTCGAGCTGGACTGGCCCCGGCCCTGAGTCGGGTTGCCGCCGCGTTCACCGCGGCGGCTGCCGCGCCAACAGGCGATACAGCGCCTGATGCTGATCGCGCGCCTGGCAGATGCGGGCGCCGATGGCCAGCAGCACGGCCACGCCGATCAGGCCCAGGCCCAGCATCGAGTCCGGCAGCCGCACGAAGCCGATGGCCGCGGCCAGCATCGCCAGCACCAGCAGGACGACCACTGCGACGGACAGTCCTGCACCGGGTGGTCCCGGATCGCCGAACAACATTCGTTGGGTATCCCGCTTGCCGTCCGTCATCGCCTGTCCTCTGGTGGCCCGCCCCACTTGTTACACGGCAGAAGGTGCTTCCGGGAGAGTCAGAAGCGTCATGAATGTGACGGTGTCCACGGCTCACGCCGCGCTGCCCTGGCTGAGTTTGCAAAGTGTGGAGGACGGCATGGCAGGGCGGCAGGCGCCCGCTCATCGGGGGCCCTGACCGGAAACGAGGACGGAGGCCACTGCCTCCGTCCCCGTCCGGTCAATTCACCTGTGCCACGCTCGGCGCCTGCGGGGACTGGCCCCACCCCCCCAGCGCCTTGTATACGCCGACTACGCTGACGTTGACCTCCGCCTCGGCGGCCGCCAGTGCATCATCGGCGGCCAGCTGGGTGCGCTGCGCGTCGAGCAGGGTCAGGAAGTCTTCCGAGCCCTCGCGATAGCGGATCTGCGCCAGCGACTCGGCGCGTCGTGCGGCCTGCGCCTGCTCCACCACGATCGCCAGCCGTGCCTGCTGCTTGGAGTAGCGTGTCAGCGCGTTCTCGGTGTCTTCCAGTGCCAGCAGCACCGTCTGCTCGTACTGCGCGGCAACGCCCTCGGCCTCGGCCTTGCTGGCACGCAGACGTGCGCGCACGGTTCCGAAATCGAAGGCCGCCCAGCTCAACGACGGCGTCAGCGACCAGGCCTTGTTGTTGCCGTTGACCAGGCCATTGGCGTCGCCGCCGAGGAAGCCGACGAAACCGGAAAGCGACAACCGCGGGAACAGATCGGCCGTTGCCACCCCCACCCGTGCCGTGGCGGCTGCCAGCCGCCGCTCGGCCGCACGCACGTCAGCACGCTGGCGCAGCAGCTCGCGGGTATCGCCCAGCGGCAACGGCTTGGCGAACGCCGGCACCTCATGCGGCGCGAGCATGTCAGCCAGTACTTCCGGGCGCTGGCCCAGCAGCACCGCCAGGCGATTGCGGGACTGCGTCTCGGCCACTTCCAGCAGGGGAATATCGGCCTCGATCGCCTTCAGCCGGGCGCGGCTGCTCTGCACATCCAGCTCGCTGCCGGCACCCAGCTCCCAGCGCGCCTCGGTCAGCTTCTGCGTATCACGCAGATTGACCAGTGTGTGCTGGGCCACGGCGATGCGCTTCTGCGTGCCGCGCAGTTCGAAGTAGTTGCGTGCCACTTCGGCGGCGACCAGCACCTGCGCATCGGCCAGGTTGGCCTGCTCGGCCCCCAGATCGGCGCGTGCCGCTTCGGCAGCACGGCGCTTGCGGCCGAACAGATCCAGCTCCCAGCCCGCGTCGAAGCCGAGCTGGTAGCTTTCACTGAACACCCGCTGCCCACCCAGCTGCGGATCGGGTTGCTTGCGGCGGTCGTAACTGCCGCCTGCGGTCACGTGCGGTGCCTGGTCGAAGCGGCTTTCGACGAACACCGCCCGGGCCTGGCTGACACGCGCCACGGCCACGCGCAGGTCGAGATTGCTCGACAGTGCGCCGTGCACCAGCTCTTCCAGCACCGGGTCATCGAACTGCGCCCACCAGCTGGCAACCGGCGCCGTGGTGCTGAACACCGGCTGCTCCGCGCCCTGCAGGACGACAGGCTCCTGCTGGGGTGCCTTGTAATTGGGACCGACGGTGACACAGCCGGCCAGCACGAGGCTGGAAACGGCCACCGCCAGGGTGCGGATCACCATGGCAGCACCTCGCCCAGATAGGTGAAGCTGCCGCTCGGGCCTTCAGGGCCGATCAGCGCCATCTGCACGCTGGAACGCGCACCTTCGGCGATCTCGATCTCGCCGTGGCCACCATTCATGTCGGTCTTGACGTAGCCCGGGTGCACGGTGTTCACCTTGATCGGCGAGCTGCGGAGCTCGTACGCCAGGGCCAGCGTCCAGCTGTTCACCGCCGCCTTGGAGGCGTTGTAGGCCGGAATCTTGAAGTCATAGATGCCCGAACCCGGGTCGGCGTGCAGGGTCTGCGAACCGAGGATGCTGGACACGTTGACGATGCGCCCGGCCTTGGCCTGCTTCAGCAGCGGCAGGAACGCCTGGGTCACCGCCACCAGTGCATACACATTGGTATCGAAGGTGCGACGCCACGTATCCAGCGACTGCTCCGACGGTGCCTGTGCCGGGTTCTCGATCATGATGCCGGCGTTGTTGACCAGGATGTCCAGCCGGCCGTGACGCTGGCGCACCTGCTCGACCGCGTCGGCGATGCTCGCAGCGTCGGTAACGTCCAGCTGCAGCGCTTCCACCGGCAGGCCTTCCGCCTGCAGCTTCAGTGCCTGCTCCACCGCCGTCTCACGCTTGCGGCCGGCCAGCAGCGTGTGCACGCCTTCCTTCGCCAGCTGGCGCACGGTCTCGGCACCGATGCCACGGGTAGCGCCGGTAACCAGCGCGATCTTGTTCTGATGGGTGTTCATGGATTCATGCCTTTGGAGGGAGAAGCCGCCGCCGGTCATCGACCGGCGGCGACGGGGTTCCGTATCAGTGATGGATGGTGGGCTCGCCGTGCTGCACCAGCTGGCCACCGCCGTTGCGGGTGACGAACTTGCGCAGGGCGACGTAGAACACCGGGGTCAGGAACAGGCCGAACAGGGTGACGCCCAGCATGCCGGCGAACACCGTGATACCGGTCACCGAGCGCACCTCGGCACCCGCACCGTGCGAAAGCACCAGCGGCACGGTGCCGGCGATGAACGCGATGGAGGTCATCACGATCGGGCGCAGGCGCAGGCGGCAGGCTTCCAGCGCGGCCTCGACGATGCCCTTGCCGCCCATCTCCAGCTCACGGGCGAACTCGACGATCAGGATCGCGTTCTTGCATGCCAGGCCCATCAGCACCACCAGTCCCACCTGCACGAACACGTTGTTGTCGCCGCCGGTCAGCCATACGCCGAACAGAGCCGACAGCAGGGTCATCGGCACGATCAGGATCACCGCCAGCGGCAGCGACCAGCTCTCGTACAGCGCGGCCAGCACGAGGAAGGCCAGCATGATCGCCACCGGGAACACGATGAACGCGGCCTTGCCCTGGGTGGCCTGCTGGTAGCTCAGGTCGGTCCATTCGGTGGCCATGCCGACCGGCAGCACCTGCCCGGCGATCTCGGTCAGCTTGTTCATCGCTTCCGCCGAGGACAGCAGGCGCGGGTCGGCTTCGCCGGCCAGGTCCGCTGCAGGGTAGCCGTTGAAACGCAGCACCGGGTCCGGGCCGAACGTCTGCTTGATGGTCACCATCGAACCGATCGGCACCATCTCGCCGCGGTCGTTGCGGGTGCGCAGCTTGGCGATGTCCTCGACGCTCTCACGGAACGGGCCGTCCGCCTGGGCGATCACCTGCCAGGTGCGGCCGAACTGGTTGAAGTCGTTGACGTACGCCGAACCCAGGTAGGTCTGCAGCGTGTCGAACAGCTCGGTCAGCTGCACGCCCTGCGCCTTCGCTTTCACACGGTCCACTTCCGCATCCAGCTGCGGCACGTTGGCCTGGTAGCTGCTGATCGGGAAGGCCATGCCCGGGGTCTGTGCAACGGTCCCCTGCATCGCCTGTACGGCATTCTGCAGCGCGCCGTAGCCCAGGTTGCCGCGGTCCTCGATGAACATCTGGTAGCCATTGCCGTTGCCCAGGCCCAGGATCGGCGGCGGCATCATCGCGAATGCGAAGCCCTCCTGCAGGCCTGCGATCTTCTGGTTGATCTCGGCGTTGATCTCCGCCGCCGTCCGGCCATGACGCTCGTTGAACGGCTTGAGCGGAATGAACGCCACACCGGTGTTCGGGGTGTTGGTGAACTGCAGCGCGTTCAGGCCCGGGAACGAAATGGTATGCGCCACGCCGTCGGTTTCCTGGGCGATCTTGGCGACCTTGCGCAGCATTTCATCGGTACGTGCAATCGACGAACCTTCCGGCAGCTTCACGCCCGCGATCAGATACAGCTTGTCCTGGGTCGGGATGAAGCCCGGCGGCACCAGCTTGAAGATCACACCGGTACCGACCAGCAGGATCGCGTAGACCACGAACACGGCGCCGCGACGGCCGAGGATGCGCGCCACGCCCCGCTCGTACTTCTCCGAGCTGGACTTGAAGAAGCGGTTGAACGGGCGGAACACCCAGCCGAACAGGCGATCGATCAGACGGCTCGGGCCATCCTTCGGAGCGCCATGGGCCTTCAGCAAACGGGCGGCCAGGGCCGGCGACAGGGTCAGCGAGTTGATCGCCGAGATCACGGTGGAAATGGCGATGGTGACGGCGAACTGCTTGTAGAACTGACCGGTGACGCCCGACAGGAACGCCATCGGCACGAACACCGCGCACAGCACCAGTGCGATCGCAACGATCGGGCCGGACACCTCGCGCATGGCCTGGTGGGCCGCTGCGGTCGGCGACAGACCTTCTTCGATGTTGCGTTCAACGTTCTCCACCACCACGATCGCGTCGTCGACCACGATGCCGATCGCCAGCACCAGGCCGAACAGGCTCAGCGTGTTGATCGAGAAGCCCAGTACGTACAGCGCTGCGAAGGTACCCACCACCGACACCGGAACCGCGATCAGCGGAATGATCGACGCGCGCCAGGTCTGCAGGAACAGGATCACCACCAGCACCACCAGGGCGATCGCTTCAAGCAGGGTCGAGACCACCGCCTTGATCGAATCACGCACGAAGATCGTGGTGTCGTACACCGCTTCGTACTTCACGTCGGCGGGCATGGTCTTCTGCATCTCGTCCATCGTGGCGATGACCTTGTCGCGGATCTCCAGTGCATTCGCACCGGGCGACTGGAAGATGCCGATACCCACCGCGTTCTTGCCGTCGAGCTGCGAGCGCAGGGTGTAGTCGCCAGCGCCCAGTTCCAGGCGGGCAACGTCGGACAGGCGCACGATCTCGCCGTCGACACCGCTCTTGAGCACGATGTCGCCGAACTCCTGCTCGCTGCGCAGGCGGCCCTGGGCATTGATCAGGGTCAGGAACTGGCTGTTCGGCAGCGGCTCGGCGCCGAGCTGGCCCGCAGAGACCTGCACGTTCTGCTCACGCATGGCACGTACCACGTCGCTGGCCGTCAGGCCGCGCGAAGCAACCTTGTCCGGGTCCAGCCATGCGCGCATGGCGTAGTCACCACCACCGAAGATCTGCGCGTCGCCCACGCCGGGAATGCGTGCCAGCGCGTCCTTGACGTGCAGGCGGGCGTAGTTGCGCAGGTACAGGGTGTCGTACTTGCCATTGGGCGACGTCAGATGCACGACCATCAGGAAGGTCGGCGACTGCTTCTGCGTGGTCACGCCCTGCCGGCGTACGTCCTCGGGCAGGCGGGCCTGCGCCTGCGCCACGCGGTTCTGCACCTTCACCGCCGCCGCGTCCGGATCAGTGCCCGGGCGGAAGGTGACGGTCATCTGCAGCACGCCGTCGGAACCGGCGACCGACTTGAGGTACATCATGCCCTCGACGCCGTTGATCGCCTCTTCAAGCGGCGTGGCGACGGTTTCGGCGATGACCTTGGGATTGGCGCCCGGATAGACCGTGCGCACGACCACCGACGGCGGCACCACTTCCGGGTACTCGCTGATCGGCAGGATCGGAATCGTGATCAGGCCTGCGGCGAAGATCACGATCGACAGTACCGCCGCGAAGATCGGCCTGTCGATGAAGAAACGGGAAAAGTCCATGGAGGAATTCCTGGGAAATGCCGCCGGCGGGCAACAGCCACCCTGCCCCTCGCCGATATGACGAAGGCAGGGAAGGCCGCCGCTGGCGCCGGCAGCTAAGCGGAAACTCGGATCAGGAGACGGCGGATCAGCGGTTCAGCGCAGCAGTGGCATCACGGCCTGGTGCGGCGGCCGCAGCCGGCTGCATCGCCACCGCCTTGGCCTGCACCGGCATGCCCGGCATGAAGACCTTCTGCACGCCATCGATGATGACCTTGTCGCCTGCGGACAGGCCCTGCTCGACGATGCGCAGGCCTTCCGCCGTGCGGCCCAGGCGGATGTCGCGGCGCTGGGCCTTGCCATCCTTGTCGACCACGTACACGTACTTGCGGTCCTGGTCGGTCAGCACAGCCTTGTCGTCAATCAGCATCGCCTGGAACTGGCCACTGCCCAGCAGCTGCACACGGGCGAACAGCCCCGGGGTGAACTGCCGGTCGGCATTGTCCAGCAGCGCACGCACGCGGATGGTGCCGGTGCTGCGTGCGACCTGGTTGTCGAGGAAGTCGACCTTGCCCGCGTGCGGGTAGCCTTCTTCACCCGACAGGCCAACCTTCACCGGCAGGTCGCTGTCGCGCTCGCTCGGGCGCTCGCCCTTGCGTGCCATCTGCGCGTAACGCAGGAAAGTGCTTTCGTCGGCATCGAAGTAGACGAACACGGTGTCCAGCGAGACCAGCGTGGTCAGCACGCTGGCGCTGTCGCCGGCGGTGACCAGGTTGCCCGCGGTGACCATCGCGCGGCCGGCACGGCCGTCGATCGGCGCACGCACCTTGGTGAACTCCAGGTTGAGCCGGGCAGCATCCAGTGCCGCCTGCGCGGCCTGCACGGCTGCGCCGGACTGGTCTGCCGCAGCGCGACGCTGCTCGGCAGTCTCGGTGGAGATCGCCTGCTGCTCGGCCAGGCGCTTGGCCCGCTCCGATTCACTGCGGGCCAGGGTTGCCTGGGTGCGGGCGCGGGCCAGTTCAGCGGCGGCGCGATCGTACTCGGCCTGGTAGCTGCGCGCGTCGATGGTGAAGAGCACATCGCCCTTCTTCACTTCCTGGCCTTCGACGTAGTTGACCTTGTCGATGTAGCCGGACACGCGCGGACGCAGTTCAACGCTCTGCACCGCCTCGATGCGACCGCTGAACTCGTCCCATTGGCTGATCTGCTTGACCAGCACCGGGGCTGCGCTGACCTGCGGCGGGGGCGGTGCACCGGCTTCTTCGGCATGGCCGCCACTGCAGGCAGCGAGCACCGCCGCGGCGAGGATCGACACGCCGACCATCGCAATGCGATGGCCGAAACGATGTGGGGTGGTTTTGGGGGAAGTCATGGCATGCATCCGTACGGAGGGGTGGTACAGCTAATGAGAATGGCTATCAGAAAGTGCGGCGTATGCTGCAACCTCAACCAAGGTCAAGGTCAAGCGACACCGACGGTGTCGCGCCACGGCGGTGGAACTTCCAGTCGCAGCAGGCCCCGCGGCAGTTCCGCATCGCTGCTGTCGCAGCGAACGATGGCGCGGTTGTCGCGGCAGCCATCAAGCAGCGACACCACGCGCCGGCCGACCAGCAGCGAACTCGGCCACTCGATGCAGGCGTTGGCGGCGTTGGCCGGCGTACACACCGGGCTGCACACCTCCAGCATCTGCGCACGGACACCGACCGCCTGTGCTTCCTGGTGCACCACCTGCGCGTACATGCGCAGGGCGGCGGTGGTGATCGAGGTCTCGCCGTAGCCGGCCCAGGGCTTGAGACCGGCAGGACTGCCGATCATCACGTAGCGCCGCGCATGCACGTTGTCGCGCAGCAGCGGCAGCAGATGGCGTACCGCATGCACATGGGGCATCAGGTCGGCCTGCAGTGCGCCGAGCAGTTCGTCGCCGTTGCGGTCCATCACCCGGCCACGGTTGTAAGGACCGCCCATGGCCGCGATCACCGCCGCCAACGGCCGCGGGCGCTGCGCGACGCGCTCGGCCAGGACCTGCGCCGAACCGTCGTCTGCCAGTGAACCGAGCATGGTCTGCAGGCCGGGTTCATCGGCGAACTGCGCTTCCAGCGACGCCAGCCGACCTGGATCGCGGCCGACCACCAGCACCGGGCTGCCGGCTTCCAGCAGCGCACCGACGACACCCTGGCCGACCGCACCGGTGCCGCCGAGGACCAGGACTTCGGGCATCAGAATCCCATTCACGGGACATTTCCTCCCAAATCCGGGATAGTCCCGATTCGGCGCAGTCGATCGCTCTTCTGCGGCGCCAAGCGGATGGCACCGCCACGCTGCTGCCGCATGGGCGCGGTAAACTCACGGAAATCCTTGTGCACCAAGGAACTCGGGCGGATCTCAACGGTCATCGCCAGATCCAGGGCGTTCTGGCCGGCATGCCGGAAACGGGCAAGAATGTTGCGCAGGCTCATGGCGGGGGGACTCCATTTCACGAATGGCGCCACGATAGACCTCAAACCTTTACTTGATTAGTCCTGATTAAGGGGAATAATCATCCCGTTCCCGGTCCAATCGATCTGTCACGATTGCCCCACCCCCGACGTCCAGGACTCCCGACCATGTCCCACGATCTCAATGAAACGCTGATCTTCGTCAAAGTGGTCGAGCAGGGCAGCTTCATCGCAGCTGCCAAAGCGCTCGGCCTGCCCAAGACCACTGTCAGCCGCAAGGTGCAGGAGCTGGAGACGCGGCTGGGCGCGCGCCTGCTGCACCGGACCACGCGCCGCCTTGGCCTGACCGAGGCCGGCTCGATCTACCACGAGCACTGCCAGCGCATCGCGCGCGAGCTGGAAGAAGCAGAGAGCGCGGTCAGCCAGCTGCAGTCCGGCCCACGCGGCTGGCTGCGTTTCACTGTGCCCTACTCCATCGGCATCACCTGGATCGCGCCGTTGCTGGGCCAGTTCCATGCGCAGTACCCGGAAATCCGCCTGGACATGCACATGGGCAACGAGAAGCTCGACCTGATCGCCGGTGAAGCCGATCTGGCCCTGCGCGTCGGCGCCCTGCCCGATTCCAACCTGGTCGCACGCAAGCTCGGCAGCCTGCGCACGCAGGTGTTCGCCAGCCCGGCCTACATCGAGCGCTACGGCGAACCACTGCACCCGGAAGAGCTTCAGTTCCATCGCATCCTGGCCATGCGCAAGCCCTACCACACTGGCAATTCACCGCGCTTTACCTGGCAGCTGGGCGAGAACGGAGGGGAACTGCGTGACTTCCCGGTGACGCCGCTGATGACGGCCAACGACATGTCCGCGCTCAACGGCGCGCTGGTGTGCGGTGAAGGCCTGCTGCTGACCGGCGATGTGATGGCCAAGCCGTTCGTCGAGTCAGGCATGGTCCGTCGCGTGCTTGCCGGGTGGACAGGTCCGGAGGTGGATTTCAACGCGGTCTTTGCCGGCGGCCGCCTGGTCTCGCCGAAGGTGCGCGCATTCGTCGACTTCCTGGTGGAGAAGCTCAACTTCGACGCCAATTACATGCTGGCGCAGTGCCCTGGCGCGAAGCTGGCGCGGCAGCAGCAGGAGCAGGAAGATGCCGCGCTTGAGATCAGCGGCAAGCGGATCCTGGAGAAGGTGGCCGCGCCGGCGGCGTGAAGCGGCCTGCCCGGCGTCATGCGGTGCGCTGTTCCAGCAGATGCTCGATCAGTGCCCGCAGCTTCGGCTCGGCCTGGCGCCGGCTGGGGTAATACAGGAAGAACCCTGCGAACCACGGGCAGTACGGCTCCAGCACGCTGACCAGTTCGCCACGCTGCAGCCACGGGCGCCATGTGTCCTCCATGCCGAAGGCCAACCCGGCGCCCGCCAATGCCAGGCGGGTCATCGTGGCCATGTCATTGCTGGTGATCTGCGGCTGTACATCGACGCTGAACTCGCGTCCGCGCTCTTCGAATTCCCAGCGATAGGGCGCCTTGCGTGGTGCGGCGCGCCAGCCGATGCAACGGTGCCCGGGCAGCTCGCGCGGGTGCCTGGGCACGCCGTGCTGCTGCCCATACCGCGGAGTGCACACCACCACCTGCCGCTGCCGGCCGGACACCGGAATCGCCACCATGTCCTGTGCGATCACCTCGCCCAGCCGCACACCCGCGTCGAAGCCCGCCTCGACGATGTCGAACTCCTCGTCGGTCACCGTGATGTCCAGCTGCAGCTCCGGGTGCCGGGCGGCGAAGCTGGCCAGCAGGGGACCGGCCAGGAAATGCTCGGCAATGGAGGACACGGCCAGGCGCAGCTGGCCCTTGAGGGTGCTGCCGCGACGCAGCGTGGACTCCACGGCACTGCCCAGCTCAGCCAGGGCGGGCCTGACCGCCGCAAGCAGCGCCTGCCCGGCATCGGTGAGGTTGACGCTGCGGGTCGTGCGCAGCACCAGAGCGACACCGAGCGATTGTTCCAGCCGGGCGATGGTCTGGCTGACGGCCGACCGGGTCACGCCCAGTTGCTGGGCCGCTCCGGTGAAGCTGCTGCAGTCGGCTACCCGCTGGAACACCGCGAGGGCATTGAGATCGACGGACATTGGTTAGTAGATCTATACAAGGCAGTCAGCAGTCGCCATCTTATCGCGACGAGGCAGGCCGTCTACCGTGGCTGCACCGGGCACGACCCGGCATTTCCCCCTAGCCCTTCCGGAGACCTGCCATGAGCCATTCCCGAACCATCCTGATCACCGGTGCCTCCAGCGGCATCGGCGCCGGCATCGCCCGCTCGCTGGCGCAGCCGGGTGCCCGCCTGGTGCTGGGCGCGCGCCGCCTCGAACGGTTGCAGGCGCTGGCGGATGAACTGCGCCAGCACGGCGCCGACGTACGCGTGCATGCGCTGGACGTGACCCAGCGCGCGCAGGTCGAGGCGTTCGCCACTTCAGCCCTGGAGGAATTCGGCGCCATTGATGTGATCGTCAACAATGCCGGTGTGATGCCACTGTCGCCGATGGCATCACTGAAGGTGGACGAATGGGACCGGATGATCGACGTCAACATCCGCGGTGTACTGCACGGGATCGCAGCCGTGTTGCCCCATATGTGCGCACGCGGCCGCGGACAGATCATCAACATCGCGTCCATCGGCGCGCTGTCGGTCGTCCCGACCGCTGCGGTCTACTGCGCCACCAAGCACGCGGTACGCGCCATCTCGGAGGGCCTGCGCCAGGAACACCGCGAGCTGCGGGTCACCTGCATCCACCCCGGCGTGGTGGAAAGCGAGCTGGCGGACAGCATCACCGACCCGGTCGCCGCCGAAATGATGGTCGGCTATCGCGCCATCGCCCTGCAGCCGGATGCGATCGGGCGCGCGGTGCGGTTCGCCATCGAGCAGCCCGACGACGTGGACGTGAACGAGATCGTAGTGCGGCCTACCGCAACGGTGTAACGAAGGCGTGGCCGAGCAAGCTCGGCACCCACAAAAATGCCGCCTGCAAGGGCGGCATTCCCGTTCCGGCTGCGCCGGACCTGCACGCACGCGCCGCGCGCGTTACTGCTGCAGCGGAATCACGCGGATTTCAACACGGCGGTTCTTGGCACGGCCGGCATCGGTGCTGTTGTCGGCAATCGGGTACGCCTTGCCGGCGCCCAGCGTTTCAATACGCACGCTCTGCACGCCCTGCCCGATCAGGTACTGGGCGACCGAATCGGCGCGCTCCTTGGACAGGCGGTTGTTGACCGCATCGCTGCCGATGCTGTCGGTATGGCCGACCACTTCGATCATGGTCTGGTTGTAATCACGCAGGGTGCCGGCCACGCCGTTGAGCGCGCCGTAGAACTGCGGCTTCAGTGCCGACTTGCCGAAATCGAAGGTGATGCCGTCGGGCAGGTTCAGCATGATGTTGTCGCCCTGGCGCTGCACATCGATGCCGGTGTTGGCGGTGCGCTCGCGCAGCGCGCGTTCCTGGCGATCCTGGTACTGGCCCACGGCCGCGCCACTGAGCGCGCCGATGCCTGCACCGATCAGCGCGTGCTGGCGGCGCTCGGTCGCACTGTCGCCGCTGAGCAGGCCGGCGGCCACGCCAATGGCGGTACCGATCAGCGCGTTGCGACCGGTCCGGTTCTGCTGCTCGGTCGGGTTGCCGTACTGATCGCTCTGCACGTAGGAACCGCCGGTGGCGCAGGCCGACAGGACGGCCGCGCTCATCAGGGCCAGTGCGACATTGCGGGTGGTGTTGCGGATCATGATGGTCTCCTTGGTTTCCGGTCGGGCCGGCGGCTTGCGGGCCGCCCAGAGGATAAACAGCAGGACGCGATGCCGGGATGATGAACACGCCGCTCGACAGGCCCTTGTTCAGCTAGCTGTCTGGAACCCCGCAGCGGTGCTTTACCCCGCTCCCGACTGGCGGTAGGCGGCGAGCGCTGCATCCCGGCCGGCGGCCAGATCCACCAGGGGGCTGCGCGGATACTCCGGTGCGTGCTCGGCCAGCCACTGCGGATGCTGCCACGGCGCGAACCGCGCCTTCACCGGCAACGCCGCCAGTTCCGGTACCCAGCGGGTGATGTAGCGCGCCTGAGGATCGAACTTTTCGGCCTGGGTGACCGGATTGAACACGCGGAAGTAAGGCGCTGCATCCGCACCGGTACCGGCCACCCACTGCCAGCCCATCGTGTTGTTGGCCAGGTCGGCATCGACCAGTGTGTCCCAGAACCAGCGTGCGCCATGCAGCCAGTGCGCGCGCAGGTGCTTGCACAGGTAGCTGGCGACGATCATCCGCACCCGGTTGTGCATGTAGCCGGTATGCCACAGCTCGCGCAGGCCGGCATCCACGATCGGTACGCCGGTGTTGCCGCGCTGCCAGTCCTGCAGCTGGCCGGCGCTGGGCGTGGCCCACGGAAAGCGGTCGAAGCGCGGGTTGAGGTTGCCGGTGGGGGTCTGAGGAAAGTGATGCAGCAGGTGGTAGGCGAAGTCACGCCAGCCCAGTTGCCGCAGGTAGCCGTCGATGTCGGCGTCGGTACCGGCGCTGCGCAGCCCTTCCAGCGCATGGGCGATGCGCCAGGGCGCGATCTCGCCGAAGTGCAGGTGCGGTGACAGCCGCGAGGTGCCGACCCGGTCCGGCAGGTCGCGCTGCGCGCGATAGCCTCGCAGCGCGCCGTCCTCGAACACCGAAAGCGCCTCCAGCGCGCCGGCCTCTCCCGGCTGCCAGTGCTCCCAGAAGCCCTCGTCCCAGCCGAGCGCCGGTGCCAGCCCGAGCGCCTGCAGCGACTCGCCTTCGACGGCATGCGCTGCCAGTGCCGCGGGCGCCGCCTGCAGCCCGGGCAGGCGCCAGTGACTGAGCACGTTGCGCCAGTAAGGGGTGAACACCTTGTACGGCTGCCCCTGCTGGGTGGCGATGTCCCACGGCTCGAACAGCAGACTGCCGTTGCAGCTCTGCGCATCGACGCCCTGCTCGCGCAGCGTGCGCTTGATGGAGGCATCACGTGGCTGGGTGGCGGGCTCGTACTTGCGGTTCCAGTACACCGCCGTGGCACCGGTCCGTGCGATCAGTGCCTGCAGCACCGGCAGGCTGTCGCCGATCTGCAGCACCAGGGAAGAACCGCGGCCACGCAGATCCGCATCCAGCGCGGCAAGCGAGCGATGACGCCACGCGTTGGATGCCGCTCCCGGGGCCCACTCGCCTTCTTCGTGCGGCGCGTGGATGTACACCGGGACCACATCGTGCCCCGCATCCAGTGCGGCCTGCAGGGCCGGGTTGTCCTGCAGCCGCAGGTCGCGACGGAACCAGACCAACGCTACCGACACGTGCACCGCCTTTGCTGTGGAAGGCGGCCATGATAGCCAGCGCAGGTGAAGACCGCGCAGGGGTGCAACGCCATCCGCAGCCGGACTACTTCCCGGCGTCGAAACGCTGCATGGCTTCGCGGATCAGCGTACGCGCCTCGGCCGCGTTGCCCCAGCCCTGCAGTTGCACCGGGTTGCGTCCGGCTGGCAGATCCTTGTACACGCGGAAGAACGCCTCGATGCGCTGCCGCTCGATCTCCGGCAGATCGGCCAGATCGCGGACGCCTGCATAGCTCGGATCGACCTTGTCGGTCGGCACGCCGATGACCTTCTCGTCATGTTCGCCGCCATCGATCATCTTCAGATAGCCGATCGGGCGGAAGCGGATGATCACGCCGGGATGCAGGGGCTCACGGGTCAGTACCAGCGCGTCCAGCGGATCGTTGTCACCCGCCAACGTGCGCGGCATCGAACCATAGTTGGCCGGATAGGCCACCGGCATCGACTGGAAGCGGTCGACGTGGACCAGCCCGTCGTCCTTGATCTCATACTTGGTGAAGCTGCCAGCGGGAATCTCCACGGCCAGGTTCACCTCCTGCGGTGCCTGCTGCGGCTGGGCCACCAGGAACGGATGCAGCACCGCATCGGCGGCGGTCACCGCACCGGCCAGCAACAGCAGGGCGGCACCGATGGCAGCAAGAGGAACGATGCGTCGGGGCAGGGTCATCGGCGTCTCCTTATTCCCAGCAGCGGTCGGCGCGACCCTTGGCAGTCTGCGCGCGCGGGCAGTCGCGTGGCGTGATGCGGCCTTCGGTCAGCTCCGTGCGCTGCTTGCCCCCGCTGGCGTCGCGGTGCAGCTCGAAAGCATCGTACAGCTGCCCGGTCACCGTGCGCGCCTCATAGCGCAGGCGCTGCGGATCGATGCGCAGCACCTGGAACAGCTGGGTGTCCTCGGCCACCGGGGCCATCGTCCTTCGGGCTTCATCGGAAAGACGGTACTGCTTCGGTCCCGCCACGGTCACCACGTACTGTGGTGTGGCGGCCTGTCCTTCGCCACGGCGGCCATAGGTATGGTCGTGCCCCTGCAGCACCAGATCCACCTGGTGACGACGCACCACCGGCAGCAGCACGTCACGCAATGCGGCGTTCTGGCGGCCTTCGCGCGGCGAGTAGAAGGGCTGGTGCAGCAGTACGATGGTCCACGGCTGCGGATTGCCGGACAGCACCTTGTCCAGCCAGTGTGCCTGGGCCTGGGCGGTGCCGAGATCGAGTGCCGAGGTTCCATCAAGCACGGCCACGCGCACGCCCTGCGCATCGAACCAGTAGCTGGTCTGCTGCGCGGCAGCGGCGCCATTGCCCGGCAGTGCGAAGGTCACCGGCCAGTGCCGGCCCAGCACGCGGCGTTCCTGCGGGGTGTCCTCGAACTCCTCGAAATACTCGTGATTGCCGATGGCAGGCGCCACCAGTGTTTCCTGCGCCAGCCAGCCGGTGGCGGCGAACCATTCGCCCCATTCACTGTCGTCCACACCGTCGCCGCCGCTGACCAGGTCACCCGCGAACAGGCTCAGGCGAGCGTCCGGTGCCGCCTTCTGCGCGGCCCGGACCACGCGGCTGACGTGGCTGAGATTCTTGTTCTGGGTATCGCCGAAGTACAGCAGCGTCAGCGGCTGCCCGGCGGTGGCCAGCGTGCGCAGCTGGTTCCATGCACTCCAGCCCGCCTTGCCCTGCACGCGGTAGATATAGGCGGTATCCGGCTGCAGGCCATCGATGTCAACGCGGTGATGGTGCGACAGGCCGTTCTCGGTCTGCAGCGCCTGCGTGGTCGCGCGCAGCGCGCGAATGCCTTCGATGGCTGGCGAATCGCCGGCACGCGCGATCTCCAGCAGTGGCGCCTGTACGCTGCCATCCGTACGCCAGGCCACGGCGAATCCGTGGCTGGGGTCGGCCGAGGGCGAGGCAACGATGCGATCCGGCAGTGGCGATGCCGCATAGTGGCGGCTGCCTGCAGGCACCTGCGTGTTGGGTTCGACCGCCGCGGTGGCCAGCAGAGGCAGGGCCAGCAGCAGGCTGGCGACGAACGCGCGCGTGGTGTGCCGCCTCATGCGCCACACTCCAGCGGCAGCGCCAGCTGCCTGGCAATGCTTTCCCAGTCGAAGGCGACCACGCCCTGATCGTCATGCACCGCATACAGCGCACCGTGCGGGAAACGCGTGCTGGGCTGCTGCATCAGCCAGATGCCATCGGTGTTGGCCACGGTATTGCCCTGGAAGGCACCGACCGGCTTCAGCGTGTGCCGATCAAACAGATGGAACACGCTGCGCTGCTTGCCCTGCTCGGTGGTGATCCACCAGCCGTCCTTGCCGCAGGTCCGCAGGGTCACCCCTTCGGCCTGCGCCTTGAACACGTCACGGCCGAAGGTGGTGCCGGTGAAGCGGCCTGCCAGCGTATAGACCTTGAACTCGCTGGCGTAGCTCTCATCCTCTTCGGCAATCAGCAGACGGTCGTTGTCCGGATCGCCCCAGATCGATTCGACCACGCGCAGCGCACCGGCCTCACGGGTGTCGCCGATGTCGGCGATGCGCTTCGCGTCGATCTTCGCCCCATCGCGGAAAACATGGTATTGGCGCACGCGCTTGTCCAGTTCCGCCAGCGGCGGCAGGATGTCGCGGCCCTGTGCATCCTCGCCGTTGTCCCAAGAGTCCGTGACGTAGACGCTGTAGCCGTCCGCCCTTCGATCGACCCACAGCCCATAGGGCTTGCGCAGATCTTCGGCAGCGAACGTCGCCAGCGGTGTGAAGTCCGGCAGGGACAGGACCTGGACCCGGTGATTGTCGCGCTCCACGATCCACAGCAGGTCGTCGGTCACGGCGATGCCATTGGGGCGATCGAACTGTCCCAGCCCGGTACCGGTGGCACCGACGTCGCGCAGGTGCTGACCGGTGCTGCCGTCGTACACCACCAGTTTGTCGGTGGCCTTGGCGGTGGCGATCAGCCAGATCTGCCCGTCCGGCGTGCGCCAGCTTGCAGGCGAATCGATGTTGTCGGCGGGCGTGAGTGGCGAGACGAACGCCTCGGCAACGGTGGCCACCGTGCGCGCCGGAGGCGTCGGCGACGCCGCATGTGCTGCCGGCGCGCGGTCGGCCGCTGGCGTGCAGCCCACCACCAGCGCGGTTGCGATCGCTGCCACGAGCACCGTAACGTGCCGCCCCATCACAGCGCCACCTTCAGGCCCAACGCGTAGGTGCGACCATATTCTTCCATCTGCAGCGTGCGCGAGCGCGTGCCCTGGTACAGCTCCAACGGCTTGTCCAGCAGGTTCTGCGCCTCGAAGTACAGGCTGACGCGTGGGCTGAAGCGATAATCCAGCGAGAAGTCGAGCTGCGTGTTGGGTGCCACGTAGATGTCGAATGCACGGCCCTTGCCGATGCTGTCCAGATATTCGCTGCGGTACACCGCAGCCAGGCGGGTGCTCAGGCCATATTTCTCGTAGCCGACGTGCGCGCTGTACACGTGCTTGGAGGCACGCGGCAGCGTGAAGTCCTCGCCGGCACGGTCCGCGATGCCGGCATCGAATTCGGTATCCAGCCAGGTGCCGCTGGCCCCGACCAGAAGACCGTCAAAGCCTGCCGGCAGGAAGGCCAGCTGCTGCTGCCAGTTGAACTCGGCGCCGCGTACCGTGGCCTTGCGGCCGTTGATTGGCTGGGTCACGTCGAAGCCGTCGTAGTCCGGATCGTTGGTGCGCACGGTTTCCACGATATAGCCGTCGATGGACTTGTGGAACAGGCCAAGCGAAATGATGCCGGTGCTGCCGATGTACTTCTCCACCGACAGGTCGATGTTCTTCGACTCGTACGGATCCAGCTCGGGATTGCCCAGCCGCACTTCCTCGTCGCCGCGGCTGTAGCCCACACGGGGCGAAACGTCGCCGAAGGACGGGCGCGAGACGGTCTTATTGGCCGAGGCGCGCAGCACCCAGTCATCGGCTGCGTCGTAGCGCAGATGCAGGCCCGGCAGCACATTGGTGTAGCTGTTGTTGGCCACGCGCGGGGTGACGGTGAAGCTGCGCCCGTTGGCCGCCACCTCGACCTGGTTGCCCACCGCCTTGAAACGGGTGTTCTCCACGCGTGCGCCGCCGATGATGCGCAGCGCGCCGATATCCCAGGTTCCCATCGCATAGCTGGCGAAGATGTCTTCGCTGGCCACATAGTCCTCTTCCAGCGATGCCAGCGCATTGGCGCCGGCATCCTGCGGCCGGGCGCTGTACTGGCTGCCATTGGCCGCCCAGTAGGCCCGCATCGCCGCCGAATCCATGCCATCGCCCAGGTTGCCATGGCGATGCTCGGGGGCCGACGTGGTCCAGCTCGACAGTGCCACCTTCGGGCCCACCCGCAGCTCACGCTCGTCCGTATTGACATCGCGGTCGCGCCAGCGGCCCAGCAGGCCGAACTTCAGGCTGCTGCTGTCGCCGTCGAAGCGTACGTTGACCTGCGCGCTGTGCTCCTTGTCGTTGACCTGCTTGGGCGAAAGCACGATGCGGTCGAAGGCGTAGTTGCCGTTGTCCAGCCACTGCGGGTTGTCGAAACTGTAGGTCGGCAGCCGGCTGCGCTGGTCCAGGGTGCCGTTGAAGTCATCACCATCCAGTGTGAACCGCGCCTCCATCTCGTCGTTCACCCGCTCCTCGGTGCGGGTGTAGCCGATCCGGTAATCGACCACCGCGCTGGTCAGCCGGTTCTCACCACCGAGGCTGGCTGCGAAGGTGTTCTCCTTCTTGGTGCGGTAACGCATGCGCTTGTCGATCGCATCGCCCGGCATGTCATCCAGCCGGTACTGGTCGGTGCCGGTGCGCACCATGTCGGCATCGTCGAAATTGAAGATCACCCGCTGGCGGGTCTCGGCATCGTCGAACTGGCTGTACAACGTGCGCAGGTAGTACTTGCTGTCTTCATCCGGGCGCCAGTCCAGGTTGAGGTTGGCGCCGATGCGCTTGCGCTCGATCTCGTACTTGCGGTGCTGCAGGTTGATCGCGGTGACATCCCCCGGTGCAGCATCATCCTCGCCGTCGTACTCCACTTCGGTGTTGTCCGATTCAAACCTGCGCTTCTGGTAGTTCACACCCAGCGCGATGCCGAACGTATCGGCGAACACTTCGCTGTAGTTGAAGGCGGCCTTCGGGCTGGTTTCGCCCGAGAGCTGCTGGTGGCTGCCTTCGATCTTGGCGCGCAGGCTGCGACCGTCGCGATCGAATGCCGAGGCCGATTCGACCAGGACCGCACCGCCGATCGCGTCGCCGGGCATGTCCGGCGTTGGCGACTTGACTACGCGCAGGCGCTCGGTGGAGTCGGAGGGAATGACATCCAGCGGCGCAGCGCGGCTGGAGTCCTCCGGCGTGCCCACGGCGATTCCATCGACGCTGACGCTGTTGAGGTTGGCGTCCAGGCCCCGGATGACCACGAAACGGCCTTCGCCCTGGTCGCGGGTGACGCTGATGCCGGGCAGACGCTGCAGCGATTCGGCCACGTTCTTGTCCGGATACTGGCCAAGGGCGTCGGAAGACACGGCGTCTTCGATCGCGTCGCTGCTGCGCTTCAGATCGACCGCGCGGATCTGCGATTCGAGCTGCGCACGCACCTCGACGCGGTCCAGGTCGATCGCATCGACCGCCGCTGCCCCCGTGGCGGCGACCGTCTGCTGCGCGGCGGCCTGCAGCGGAGCGCTGGCCCCCATCGCCAGGGTCAGCGTGATGGCAACGGCCAACGGCGTCTTGATATGCACTGGGAATCCCCATTCCTGTTAAGAATGGGTCTGGACGGTATGTCCGCAAGGTTGCATGGCCATGACAGACGCCCTCGATCCGCGCCCGCTGGCTGCGCTCCGTTTGGGGTTCCGCACCCCGATCCGGCAGAATGATCGCCTCTCCCTTCCCCCTTTTCCGACCATGAAGATCGTCGAAGTGCGCCACCCGCTGGTGCAGCACAAGATCGGCCTGATGCGCAACGCTGCGCTCAGCACCAAGGATTTCCGCGAACTGGCCAACGAGCTGGGCACGCTGCTGGCCTATGAGGCCACCGCTGACCTGGACACCGAGCCGCACACGCTGCCCGGCTGGGCCGGTCCGGTGACCGTGCAGCGCATCGCTGGCGCCAAGATCACCGTGGTGCCGATCCTGCGCGCCGGCCTGGGCATGCTCAGCGGCGTACTGTCGCTGATCCCTGCCGCCCGCGTGAGTGTGGTCGGCCTACAGCGCGATGAGGAAACCCTGCAGCCGGTGCCGTACTTCGAGCGCCTCACCGGGCGCCTGGAAGAGCGCGATGCGCTGATCCTGGACCCGATGCTGGCCACGGGCGGCACCCTGATCGCCACCATCGACATGCTCAAGCGGGCCGGTGCGCGACGCATCAAGGGCATTTTCCTGGTCGCCGCTCCGGAGGGCATCGACGCGGTCAAGGCAGCGCATCCGGATGTGGAGATCTACACGGCGGCAATCGACGCCCAGCTCAACGAAAAGGGCTACATCCTGCCGGGCCTCGGCGACGCGGGCGACCGCATCTTCGGCACCCGCGTCGGCTGACCGGGTCGACGGGGTCAGGCCCCTTCCGCAGGAAGGGCTCCGACCCCGGCACTCACCCCAGCGCGCGCGCCTTCAGTTCACCCTGCTCGTGCAGGGTCACGAAACGCCCCTTGTCGTCGCGCCCCAGCTGGGCCAGTGCGACCTGCGGGTCGTGGGTAAAGAACAGATGCACGTTGCGCGCCAGCTTGTCCTCCAGGAACTGCCGCTTCTCGTCGATCAGCAGTTCCGCATTGCGGTCATATCCCATGGTGATCGGCACATGCACCCACGAGCGCCCCGGAATCAGATCAGCGCAGAACACCACGCCACCGCGCGCGACCTCGCCTGCATGCCCATGGCCGACGATCTCGGCCAGCATCAGCCCCGGCGTATGGCCATCGCTGTAGCTGAAACGCACGCTGCGGCCCAGCGCCCGGGAGAACTCGCCGTCGACCACTTCCAGGCGCCCACTGGCCTGCAGCAGCCCGGGCAGCTCCGGGATGAAACTGGCGCGGTCGCGCGGGTGCGGCTGAAGTGCGCGCTGCCAGTGCTGTGCACCGACCACATAGGTGGCATTGGGAAACAGCAGTTCGGGCTCGCGCCCCTCGCTCCAGGCTGCCAGCAGGCCACCGGCGTGGTCGAAGTGCAGGTGGCTGAGGACCACCACGTCGATGTCCTCATGTTCGAAGCCCGCCTCGCGCAGCGAATCGATCAGCACGTGCTGGCTTTCCTGCACGCCATAGCGCTCGCGCATGCGCGGATCGAAGAACGCGCCGATGCCGGTTTCAAACAGGACCGTCTTGCCTTCCAGCGGGCTGGCCAACAGCGCGCGGCATGCCAGCTCGATACGGTTCAGCTCATCCGGTGCCGCCCATTTTTCCCACAACGCACGGGGTGCGTTGCCGAACATCGCACCGCCGTCGAGGCGCTGCGAGTTACCACGAATCGACCAGAGTTTCATGCGCCGATTATCGTCGGCAGGCCGTTAAATAATCGCTAGAACGAAACTGCAGCGCCCTGCCGTTGCGGGCAGGGCGCTGCGGCTCATCGTCGGCCGGATGGGACCCGGCGAGCCCGGCCGTTACCTGCCGGGCACCACCTGGGCGCTGCCGACCGGGTTGCGCGGATCGCTGCCGCCGAACAACCGGTTGCTCCTGCGATCCCATTCCACCGTCTGCAGATTGCCCCAGACGTGGCTGGAGCCGCGGCCACCGGTGGCGACATCCCCCGGCAGATCGATCTTGTGGCCCATCGCCTGCAGCTGCTTCACGGTGGCCGCGTCGAACGCGTTGTCTTCGGCCTCGATCAGGTCCGGCAGCCACTGGTGGTGGTAGCGCGGCAGCGCCGCGACCTGCTGTGCGTCCAGGCCGGCGTCGTAACCGAGGATGCCCAGCAGCACCATGGTGATGATGCGGCTGCCGCCGGGGGTGCCCAGCACCACGACCTTGTCGTCGTTCTCCATGAAGGTCGGCGTCATCGAGCTGAGCATGCGCTTGCCCGGCTTCGGTGCGTTGGCCTCGTAGCCCATCACGCCGAACGCATTGGGCGTGCCCGGCTTCAGCGCGAAATCGTCCATCTCGTTGTTCAGCAGCACACCGGTGCCCTTGGGTATCAGGCCCGAGCCGTACAGCAGGTTGACGGTCTGGGTGGCGCCGACGCGGTTGCCATCACGGTCGATGATCGAGAAATGGGTGGTCTCGTCGTCCTCCAGCGGCGTCGGATTGCCCGACAGCAGGTCGCTGGGCGTGGCCTTCTCCGGATGGATGGTGGCACGCAGGCCCTGCGCGTAATCCTTGCTGGTCAGCACTTTCTGCGGGATCTGCACGAAGTCCGGATCGCCCAGGAAGAACGTGCGGTCGCGGTAGGCGCGCCGCATCGATTCGACTACCAGATGGGCGCGGTGCGCCGGATCCATCTGCTTGATGTCCCAGCCTTCAAGGATCTGCAGCATGCTGGCCAGGGCGATGCCACCGGACGACGGCGGCGGCGCCGTGGTGATCTTCCAGCCGTTGTAGTCAAAGACGATCGGCTCGCGCTGCTTCACCCGGTAGCCGGCCAGCTCCTCGGCGGTCCAGCGACCACCGGCCTGCTTCACCCCGGCCAGCAGCAGCTTGCCGGTCTGGCCCTTGTAGAAGCCATCGAAGCCACCTGCCGCCAGCCGCTCCAGCGTCTGCGCCAGTTCCGGCTGCCGGAACACATCACCGGTGGCGATCGGCCTGCCATTGCGCAGGTACACCTCGCGGGTCCCGGGGTAACGCTCCATCACCTCGCGGCGCGAGGCATAGCCCTTGGCCATCCGCTCGTACACCGGGAAGCCGTCACGGGCGATGCGGATGGCCGGTTGCAGCGAAACCGCCAGGGGCAGCCTGCCGTGCCGGGCCGAAAGCTCCACCAGCGCCGCAGGCAGGCCGGGGATACCGGCCGACCAGGCGCCGTTGACCGAGCGGTCGCGGTCCAGGTTGCCCTTCCCGTCGAGGAAGGCCTGCGGCGTGGCGGCGGCCGGCGCGGTCTCGCGCGCATCCAGCATCACGTCCTTGCCGGTGGCCGCGTCATGCAGCAGGAAGAAGCCGCCACCGCCCAGGCCGGAACTGATCGGCTCGACCACCGCCAGCGTCGAGGACACCGCCACTGCGGCGTCGAACGCGTTGCCTCCCTGCGCAAGGATGTCCACGCCGGCCTGGGTGGCCAGCGCGTGGCCGCTGGCAATCGCAGCGCCATCGGGACGTTCGGCACGGGCGGGCGCATCGGCCCAGGCAAGCGGGCTCAGCAACAGGGCGAGCAGCAATACGGGACGGACGAGCAGCGTCTTCATTCGGATGGGGGCTCCGCGTAGAGTTCGGGATGATCGTGCTGCAGCCGGCGCAGTTTGGCCAGCAGCTGGTCTTCCGTTTCCACGATCTCCGGGTCCGGATCGATGCATTCGACCGGGCAGACGACCACGCACTGTGGCTCGTCGAAATGGCCCACGCACTCGGTACAACGGGCGGGGTCGATCACGTAGATGGTTTCACCCATCGCAATGGCCTGGTTCGGGCAGGCCGGCTCGCAGACGTCGCAGTTGACGCAGAGCTCATTGATTTTCAGCGACATGGCGATACTCCTCGCCCGCGCCTTGGGACAAAGGACCGGCCAGCGCGGGCGCGCGGGCCGGTCAGGTCATCGGTGGCGCCCGCTACAGGCGCCACCCGGGCCACGTTGCCACGTGGCCGCCACGGCTCGGTCTTACTTGGCTTCGACGAAAATGTACTCGGCACCGGTCGGCTGCACGGCCGCCTGTACGCGGGCGTTGTCGGCCGACTGGCCGATGAAGACGACGCGCACGCCCTTCATCGAATCCGGCGACACGTCCTTGAACACGGCCTGGATCATGTCCGCCATCTTGCCCGAGGCCGACGAACCGAAGGCCAGCATGTTGCCCGGCTGCACGCCACGGGCCACGGCCTGGGTCGCGCTCTCGGTCTGGCGCTCGTACTTGGCCTGGAAGTCCGGGTCCGATTCCGGCGAGAGGTAGTACAGGAACGGGCTGTTGGAGATGTTGCCCATGTTCTGGATGGCGACTTCCTGCAGGTACTTCTTCCAGCCTGCGTCGTCGTCCTTGGACGGGGCGACCAGCGCCTGCTTGGCTTCGTCGACCGGAGCGGCCTCTTCCTTCTTGCAGGCGGTGAAGGCCAGGGCCAACGAGGCGATCAGCATCGCGCGCATGGTGGTGTTCATGGTTTCCTCCCGGAATGGTGCGTGGTGTTGTACGTAAGGGGTGCGGGTACGGCGGGGCTTACGACTGGGTCGATTTCGCCTCGCGGACCCTGCGCAGGGCTTCAAGCACCGCGGCCGGCACGAAGCCGGACACGTCGCCGCCCAGGCGCGCGATCTCGCGGACCAGCGAAGACGAAATGAAGCTGTGCTGCTCGGCCGGCGTCAGGAACAGGGTCTCGACTTCCGGGATCAGGTGGCGGTTCATGCTCGCCATCTGGAACTCGTATTCAAAGTCCGACACCGCGCGCAGGCCGCGCAGCAGGACCCCGCCCTGGACGGAGCGTACGAAATGGGCCAGCAGGGTATCGAACCCGCAGACCTCGACGTTGCCATGATGGCCCAGGGCATCCCGGGCCAGCTGCACGCGCAGTTCCAGCGGCAGGGTCGGCCCCTTGGACGGGCTCTGCGCCACGCCGACCACGACCTTTTCAAACAGCGGCGCGGCCCGGTTCACCAGGTCGATATGACCGTTGGTGATCGGATCGAACGTGCCGGGGTAGACGGCAATGCGGCGGTTGGCCACGGTCATGGGCGGTTGCAGATGTTCAGATGAAGTCAAAGTGTAGCAGCGGCGCGGCGGTACAGGGCAAAGCGCACCTCACGGGTGCCGCCCTCGCGGTGCAGCAGCCAGTCCGGCGGCAGCACCGGGACGTGACCGGCCGGCGACTCCAGGTAGAGCCAGGCGTCGGCTGCCAGATGCCGCGGCAGCTGGGCCAGCACGTCCTGCCAGAGGCCATCGGCGAACGGCGGGTCGATGAACACCAGATCCGCCTGCTGGGCGGGAGCGCCCTGCAACCAGCGCAGGGCATCGGCCTGGACCACGGTGATCTGCGCGCTGGCCTGCAGCTTGGCGACGGCGGCCGACAGATTGCGGCCGAGCTGGGCATCGCGCTCGACCAGGGTGGCGTGAGCGGCACCGCGCGAGACGGCTTCCAGGCCCAGCGCGCCGCTGCCGGCAAACAGGTCCAGCACGCGGGCCCCGGCCAGTCGGGGCATCAGCCAGTTGAACAGGGTCTCGCGCACACGGTCACTGCTGGGCCGCAGGCCCGGCAGGTTCGGCACCGGCAGGCGGGTATTGCGCCAGCGCCCGCCGATGATGCGGACCTGGCCGTCATTGCCCCCACGGCCGCTCATCGGGGCCTCCGGCGGAGGGTGTTCAAGAATTTCAGCATGAGCGGGATTGTAGTTCGGCCGGGCGGCGCCCGGCACCCGCAGAAGCCGGAGCAACGGCTGGAGCAACGGCAAAGGCTGGTTTCCTGTGGGTTGGCGGGGTGGGTCAGGTTGTGGGGGACGCCGTGAACCCATCCCTGGGGGCTTGGCCGCGGCATCCATGCC
>NZ_JBRRCG010000013.1:0-111279 GCF_056757995.1 Stenotrophomonas sp. STEN147 | reverse complement strand
CCGGGGGCTGACCCCCTGGGCGCGGTGTGGTGCCCGCGGGGCTGGCCCCGGCCCCCCCCCGTGGCGGTGGGGTAGCCGGGGGCAAGCCCCGGCGGATCCAGCAACCCGGTCGGTAGCGTCGGGCCATGCCCGGCGGCACCAGTTCCAAGCGCTGCGTGAATGATTCTTACGGCATCCAGCCCAGCAGCTGCTGCAGGCGCTGATGCGGATCGTCCGTCTGCAGCAGCTGCAGGCGCTGCTGTTCGCTCAACGGCAGCAGCTCGGCCAGGCGCCAGCCGACCCAGCTTGCCTGGTCCAGCAACGCAGGGTTGGCCGGAGCGTAGGCTTCGCCGGCCTGCTCGATGATGTGACTCAGCACGGTGGCCAGCAGCGCATGCTGTGGACGCAGCTCGTCATCCGGGTCTTCTTCGCACCAGCGCACATCGGCCACCACCAGGCCGTTGTCGCGCACCCGGGTGCGCTCGACATGGAAGCGGCGGGTACCGCGCAGGCGCAGCTGCAGCACGCCGTCGGCGCCGACATCGAAGTCCTCGATGCGTACCTGCACACCGTAGGCGGCCGGCGTTGCCGGCGCACCGACCTCCTGGCCATCAAGGATCAGGCAGACGCCGAATCCCTCCGCACTGCGGCCGCTGTCGCGGATCAGGTCCAGATAGCGGCGCTCGAACACGCGCAGGCCGATCGCCGCGCCAGGCAGCAGGGTGGCGTGCAGCGGGAACAGGGGCAGTGACGCGTCCGTGCTCATCGCGCCTGCAATGCTGCGAGGAAACGGCGCGGCGCGCCGTCGAAGCCACCATTGGACATGAACACCACGTGGTCACCGCGGTGCACGCGCTCCTGCAGCTGTGCCAGCAATGCGTCGGTATCGGGTACCGCGTGCGCGTGGCCGCGCACCGCTGCGATCACCGACGCTGCGTCCCAGGCCAGCTCGGGACGATGCAGGAACACCACCTCGTCGGCCAGCGCCAGCGAGGGCGCAAGCGCGTGTGCATGTGCGCCCAGCCGCATCGAATTGCTGCGCGGTTCCATCGCCACCACGATGCGTGCATCGCCCACCTTGGCGCGCAGGCCCTCGAGGGTGGTGGCGATCGCGGTGGGATGGTGCGCGAAGTCGTCGTAGACGGTGATGCCGTCGTGGCTGCCGATCACTTCCATGCGCCGCTTGACGCTGCGGAAGCGCGCCAGCGCCGGGATCACCTCGGCCGGTGCCACGCCCACCGCATGGGCAGCGGCCAGCGCAGCCAGGCCATTGAGCACGTTGTGCCGCCCCAGCAGCGACCATTGCACATCGCCCAGCGCTTGCCCGTGATGGTGCACGCGGAAGGCGCTGCCATCGGCGGCCAGCAGTTCGGCATGCCATTCCAGCGCCGGATCGAATCCGAAGCGCTCGACCGGCGTCCAGCAGCCCATTGCCAGCACTTCGGCCAGGTACACGTCCTCGCCGTTGACGATCAGGCGGCCGCGCGCCGGCACGGTGCGCACCAGATGGTGGAACTGGCGCTGGATTGCGGCCACGTCCGGGAAGATGTCGGCGTGGTCGTATTCGAGATTGTTGAGGATGGCGACCAGCGGCCGGTAGTGGACGAACTTGCTGCGCTTGTCGAAGAAGGCGGTGTCGTACTCATCGGCTTCCACCACGAACTCACGGCCCTGGCCGAGGCGGGCGGAAACGCCGAAATCCTCGGCCACGCCACCGATCAGGAAACCCGGTGCGCGACCGGCATTCTCCAGCAGCCAGGTGAGGATGGTCGTGGTGGTGGTCTTGCCGTGGGTGCCGGCCACAGCCAGCGTGTCGCGGCCCGGCAGCACCTGCTCGGACAGCCACTGCGCGCCGGAGATGTAGCGTTGGCCGGCGTCGAGCACGGCCTCCACGGCCGGGTTGCCACGCGAGAGCGCGTTACCGATCACCACCTGGTCGGTGCCCGCCGGCACGCTGTCGGCCCGGTAGCCCTGGTCCAGGGTGATGCCCAGCTGCTCCAGCTGGGTCGACATCGGCGGATAGATGGCCTGGTCGCTGCCGCTGACCGTATGGCCCAGTTCCCGCGCCAGGGCGGCCACGCCACCCATGAAGGTGCCGGCGATTGCAAGGATATGTACGCTGCTCATGAGCGAGGATTGTGACTGATCACGACTGTATAGGGCCAATGTCCGTAGTGGGGTCAGACAAGTCCTACACCGGATGTGAGAAAACTCCAGCGACCTGTCAGGGAATTCCTGATAGCGATGTTCTGTGAACCCGGACACAATTCGGGTTGCCAGCCGCAGTACCCGAACCGGTCCTACTCCCCAAGAGGCCATCCCCAAGGGAGCTCATGCTGCGGGGCCCTGAGCAAGCCCTCCGCTGGCACCTATGAAAACGACACAGGCCTGGTCCGCAAGGACCAGGCCTGTGTTCTGCATGCCGGCCGCAGCCGGCCGCGCGCGTGGTTCAGGCCTTGATCGCGGCCAGGATGCGGGCTTCGATCTCGTCGAGCTCGCCGACGCCATCGACGCGGGCCAGGGTGCCCCGGCCTGCATAGAAATCCACCACCGGCGCGGTCTGGTCGTTGTAGACCTGCAGGCGCTGGCGCACCGATTCGGGATTGTCGTCGGCGCGGCCCTGCTCCTTGGCGCGGCCGGCGATGCGTTCGACCAGCAGTTCGGTGGCCACATCCAGCTGCACCACCGCATCCAGCGGCTGACCGATCTTGGCCAGCAGGCCGTCCAGCGCGTTGGCCTGCGCCACGTTGCGCGGGTAGCCATCCAGGATGAAGCCCTTGGCGACATCCGCCTGGGCCAGCCGCGACTCAAGCATGCCCAGCAGGATCTCATCCGACACCAGGTTGCCGGCATCCATCACGGCTTTCGCCTGCTTGCCCAGCTCCGAGCCCGCAGCGATCTCCGCACGCAGCATGTCACCGGTCGAGATGTGGGCGATGCCCAGCTTGTCCTTCAGGCGCGTCGCCTGTGTCCCCTTGCCCGAACCGGGCGGTCCCAACAGAACCAATCGCATTGACCTGACTCCAACGTGTTGAAAACAAAGAAGGTTCGCGTCCCGGACGGTCCGGTATCGCTGCACCGCAATAGCGCCACTTTACCGCATCCGGGTAATGTCCCTGCAATGTCCCTCCCCTGAGCAGGTAGAAGCATGCGCAACGGTACCCTCCTCTATGCCCAGTCCGGTGGTGTCACCGCGGTCATCAACGCCACCGCTGCGGCGGTGATCGAACAGGCCCGGGCCAAGGGCATCAAGGTTCTGGCGGCCCGCAACGGCATCCTGGGCGCCCTGCGCGAAGAGCTGATCGATACCAGCAGGGAGAGTGCGGCGGCCATCCGCGCCCTCGCCCATACACCGGGCGGTGCATTCGGTTCGTGCCGCTTCAAGCTGAAGTCGCTCGATGCCGACCGTGCGCGCTACGAACGTCTGCTGCAGGTCCTGCGCGCGCACGACGTGCGCTGGTTCCTCTACAACGGCGGCAACGACTCGGCCGATACCGCGCTGAAGGTCTCGCAGCTGGCCAAGGCCTCCGGCTACGACCTGACCTGCATCGGGGTGCCGAAGACCATCGACAACGACCTGGCTGTTACCGATACCTGCCCCGGCTTCGGCTCGGCGGCCAAGTACACCGCGGTGTCGGTGCGCGAGGCGGCGCTGGATGTCGCGGCGATGGCCGAGACCTCCACCCGCGTCTTCATCTACGAAGCGATGGGCCGCCATGCCGGATGGCTGGCCGCTGCCGCAGGCCTGGCCGGCAATGGCGACGATGAGGCCCCGCACATCATCCTGCTGCCCGAACGTGCCTATGACGAGGCGGCCTTCCTGGCCAAGGTCAAGGCGGTGGTCGAACGCGTCGGGTACTGCGTGGTCGTGGCCTCCGAGGGCATCGCCACGGCGGATGGCCGCTTCGTCGCCGATGCCGGCGGCAGCAAGGATTCATTCGGTCATTCGCAGCTGGGCGGCGTCGCCGCGCACCTCGCCGGCCGGGTCAAGGACCAGTTGGGGCTGAAGGTGCACTGGGCCCTGCCCGATTACCTGCAGCGCTCGGCACGTCACATCGCCAGCCGCACCGATTGGGACCAGGCGCAGGCCGTGGGCAAGGCGGCCGTGCAACTGGCATTGAAGGGCCAGAACGGGGTGATGCCGGTGATCGTGCGCAGCAGCGACGCACCGTACCGCTGGAAGATCGAGTCCGCGCCGCTGTCGAAGATCGCCAACCACGAGAAGAAGATGCCGGCCGGCTTCATCCGCCGCGACGGCTTCGGCATCACTGCCCGGGCGCGCGCCTATCTGTCACCGCTGATCAAGGGCGAAGCGCCACTGCCGTACGGCGCCGATGGCCTGCCGAAGTATGTGACGTTGAAGAACGTGGCAGTGAAGAAGACGCTGCCGGCCTTCGAGGTCTGAGTACGATCATGGCCCTGCGGATCGTCCGCCTCGGTTCTCCGCGCGTTCCGGGCGAAGGCCTGCGCATCGGCACCGTACGCCGCCCGCCACGCGGCGTGCCACGCAGCGAGTTCGCCCGCCAGGACTGGTACGACGTCTGGTTCCCGACGTTGTCGCCCAGCGCGGAACGGGTGAAACAGGCTCGCGGGGCGACCACCGCGGCCGACTGGAATGCCTTCTTCCGCAGCTACCGTGCCGAGATGAAGGCGCCCGACGCAGCCCACGCGCTGGATCTGCTGGCCGCGCTGTCGCAGCACACCGACATCAGCGTGGGCTGCTACTGCGAGGATGAGGCGCACTGCCATCGTTCGGCACTGCGTGACCTGCTGGTGGCCCGCGGTGCGAAGCTGGCCGAGTGATGGCAGGGGTGCCGGCCAGCGGCCGGCACTACCGGGTTCTCCGCCGGGCATGGCCCGACGCTACCGGTGCGCGCCGAAGTATATCCAGGCCCTGCGTGGCTTCGCCCTGCCGGACGGCGTCAGTTGCAGGCCTTGCCTTCCACCTGCAGCTGCGCGGCGAACATCGTCACCTGCGGGATCCTGCCGGCGGCGGCCTGCTGCTTTGCTTCTTCCAGATAGATGCGCGACTGCCCCTGGCCGTCCAGCGCCTGGCGGTTGTCGACCGGCAGACGCCACACCCGCACCACCGCCTGCTGTGCCGGGCACGTCGCGCTGGGCACGCGGATCACGTCATTGAGCTTCCAGCCCTTGTCGACCGCGGGCTGCGCTTTGGCGAAGTCGACAAAACGAGCGCGCGGCTGGCACTGCTCGCTGGTACGGACCACGGCGAATCGATACGGCTCGGCAGCCTGGCCGGTGAAGGCGCCCTCCAGCCGCGCACAGGCTTCGGGAATCTGCCGCAGCGTGTGTACCGCTCCCACCGCCTGCGGCGCACCCACCGCGCGTTGCAGTTCCGGGGTCTCGGCGGCAGATGCAGGCATTGCCGGCACAAGGGCGGCAAGCATCAACAGGGACAGACGCATGGGAGGGTCTCCTTCAGGACTGAGCGCAGGCTTGCAGAGGAAGGCTTAACAGGGTGCAAAGGCGCGTCGGTGCAGGGGCAAGCGCTGCGCCTTCCACGCACGGCGCTACCATCCGGGCGCATGTGCACGCATACTGCGGCCACCAGGGAATGCTGAACACCGCCATACGTCGGACGACCGCCACGGTCGGCACGGGTTGGTTCCAGGCTGCAGCCCGTCGTCCCCCTCGTGGTGAAGTTCATCGCCACTGGATGCTCATCATCCATTCTGCGGAGGGGTCTAATGCTGGAACGTCACGGGCTGTCATTGGCGCTGGGCTGCGCCATTCTCGCGATCCTGTTCGGAATCGTCTCGGCGCGCTGGATCCTGCGCCAACCCACCGGCAATGAGCGCATGGTCGCGATCGCCACCGCGATCCAGGAGGGCGCACGCGCCTATCTGAACCGCCAGTACCTGACCATCGGCATCGCCGGCGTGGTGTTGTTCGTACTCGTAGGCGTGTTCCTGAGCTGGTACACCGCTGTCGGCTTCGCGGTGGGTGCGGTGCTGTCCGGCGTTGCCGGCTACATCGGCATGAACGTGTCGGTGCGCGCCAACGTGCGGACCGCTGAAGCCGCACGCAACGGCATCAGCGCCGCGATGGACGTAGCGTTCCGTGGCGGTGCGATCACCGGCATGCTGGTGGTCGGCCTGGGCCTGCTGGGCGTGGCCGGCTATTACGCCCTGCTGCTGCGGCTCGGGCTGCAGATGGACCAGGCGCTGCATGCGCTGGTCGGCCTGGCCTTCGGCTCTTCCCTGATCTCGATCTTCGCGCGCCTGGGCGGCGGCATCTTCACCAAAGGCGCCGACGTCGGCGCCGACCTGGTCGGCAAGGTCGAAGCCGGCATTCCCGAAGACGATCCGCGCAACCCGGCGGTGATCGCCGACAACGTCGGCGACAACGTCGGTGACTGCGCCGGCATGGCCGCCGACCTGTTCGAAACCTACGCGGTCACGGTGATCGCAACCATGCTGCTGGGCAGCCTGATGCTCGCCGAAGCCGGCGCCAACGCCGTGCTGTATCCGCTGGTGCTGGGAGGCGTGTCGATCATCGCATCGATCATCGGCGCACTGTTCGTCAAGGTGAAGCCCGGTGGCTCGATCATGGGGGCCCTGTACAAGGGCGTGATCGTGTCGGGTGTTCTGGCGGCGATCGCCTTCTACCCGATCACCACGGGGCTGATGTCCGACAACGTGCACGGTCCATTGGCGCTGTATGGCTGCGCCCTCATCGGCCTGGTCCTGACCGGCCTGATCGTCTGGATCACCGAGTACTACACCGGTACCCAGTACAAGCCGGTGCAGCACGTCGCCCAGGCGTCGACCACCGGGCATGGCACCAACATCATCGCCGGGCTCGGCATCTCGATGAAGTCCACCGCGCTGCCGGTGGTGGCGGTCTGTGCCGCGATCTGGGGCGCCTACGCGCTGGGCGGCCTGTACGGCATCGCCATCGCCGCCACCGCCATGCTGTCGATGGCCGGCATGATCGTGGCCCTCGACGCCTACGGGCCGATCACCGACAACGCGGGCGGCATCGCGGAGATGGCCGAACTGCCCTCGGAGATCCGGGACATCACCGATCCGCTTGACGCGGTGGGCAACACCACCAAGGCCGTGACCAAGGGCTATGCGATCGGCTCGGCGGCGCTGGCGGCACTGGTGCTGTTCGCCGACTACACGCACAACCTGCAGGCGGCGAACCCCGGGCAGGAGTTCCGCTTCGACCTCAGTGACCACACGGTGATCATCGGCCTGCTGATCGGCGGCCTGATTCCCTACCTGTTCGGCGCGATGGCCATGGAGGCGGTGGGTCGTGCCGCCGGTGCGGTGGTGGAGGAAGTGCGCCGGCAGTTCCGCGACATCCCCGGCATCATGCAGGGCACCGGCAAGCCGCAGTACGACAAGGCCGTGGACATGCTGACCCGTTCTGCGATCCGCGAGATGATCCTGCCCTCGCTGCTGCCGGTGGTGGTGCCGGTGGTGGTCGGCCTGCTGCTGGGCCCACGCGCGCTGGGGGGCCTGCTGATCGGCACGATCGTCACCGGCCTGTTCGTGGCGATTTCGATGACGACCGGCGGCGGTGCCTGGGACAACGCCAAGAAGTACATCGAGGATGGCCACTTCGGCGGCAAGGGCAGCGAAGCGCACAAGGCCGCGGTGACCGGCGACACCGTCGGCGACCCGTACAAGGACACGGCCGGGCCGGCGATCAATCCGCTGATCAAGATCATCAACATCGTGGCGCTGCTGCTGGTGCCGCTGCTGTAGCGGATCGGTGGAGCCGGGCGTGGGCCCGGTTCCACCCCCTCACCCGGACTCAGCGATTCCAGCGACGCCCGCAGCGGCGCGGATCGCCGGCATCGCCGGCATCGCCACGTTCGACACTCTGGGGCGGCTCCAGTCGTGGCGCCGGCCGGCTGAGTACATAGCCGGCGCTGACCGCGAAGAACAGGCCCACGCCCAGCAGCAGCCGCCAGGAAGGGTGCGCGCCCCAGCAGAACAAGGCGAACCCCACCGCCATGCCGACGCTGGCCAATGCCTTGCCCCGGCGCGATACCGCGCCCTGTTCCCGCCACAGTCGCAGCGGCGGGCCGTAGCGCGGATGTGCCAGCAGCCGTTGCTCGAACCGTGGCGAACTGCGCGCGAAGCAGCCCAGCGCCAGGATCAGGAAGATGGTGGTGGGCATCACCGGCAGCAACGCGCCGATCACCCCCAGCCCGACCATCATCCAGCCCAGCGCGAACCACAGCCAGCGCATCAGCGCATCGCCCGCAGGCAGAGCCCGGGCATCAGCCGAACTCGATTTCAACGTGGCCATGCACGCTGCGGAACGCGGCATCGGCGGCATCGATCACCTGCTGTTCCTGCGCGGCGCTCAGGGGCACCGCATCCAACGCGGCGGTGAATTCCCGCCAGTGGCGGGCCGCGCCATCCGGGTGCGCAGCCAGGTGGCGGGCACCGAACCCTTGGTCCAGGCCAAGCCGCGCGGCCATCTTGTACAGCACCGTGCCCCCCAGGTTGGAGCCTTCGGCCACGTATAGCCAGCCCAGCGCCACCGGCAACGGCAGGTCACCTGCCAACGGCGCCATGTCCGCGCCGGGGAGATCCTGCCCCAGGTCGTGCAGATCAGCTGCCACCTGCTGCAGACGCCGGCGCCCGGCCAGCCCCGGCAGCAATGCGTCCAGCGCCGGGCTGGCGTACAGCCGGTCGATGCTGCGGTGGAAACGGTACTGCACGCGCAGGAAGCGGGCGAAGCTGCCGAGATCGGCAAAGATGTCACCGGCCATGATGCGCTTGTCCAGCGCGCCGTGGCTGTCGCGCGTGGCGGCCTTGAGGCGCAGGCTGCGGCTGTCTTCAGGGGCGGTATGTGCGTTCATGGAGGGTGCCTGGGAGAGAGGTCCTGCTGTAGACGTGCGGCGCAGGGCTTTCCCCAAGCCCGCTTGCGTCGATAATGCCCCTCCCTCTTTCCCGCCGGGAACCGATGATGATCACCACCGAACCGCGCATGACCAACCTGTTCCTGCAGCTGGGCCTGGATGCCAGCGCCGAGGGCATCGCCCGCTTCATCCGCGACCACCAGCTGGCTACCGGCGTGGCGGTGGCCGACGCCCCCTACTGGAACGATGGCCAGCGGCAGTTCCTGGCCGAATCGCTGCAGGCCGATGCGGCCTGGAGCACGGTGGTCGATGAACTGAACGAGTCGCTGCACGAAGATGCGGTGAAGTCAGCGACCGGGCTGTAAGCCCGCGGTCGCGGCAAGGCGGTGCGGACCAAGGTCCGCACCCACCGAAGGCGCTCTGCGCAGGTAATCAGTACCTCCAGGTGAATGCAAGGCGCGCGGTACGGCCCGGGGCGGGCATCACGCCCAGGGCGAGCGGATCGAGATAGTAACGATCCGTCACGTTGTCCACGTTCGCCTCCACCGACAGCTGGTCGCTGAAGCGCCAGCTGGCAAACAGATCGACCAGGGTGGTCGGCCGGTACAGCTGCTGGATCGCCGACAGGCCGACATTCCAGTCCTTGTCCAGCTTGCTGATCGGGCCAGCGTTGTGAATCACGCGGGTGCCGAAGGTCAGCCGCTCGTCGAACAGGCGCGAGCCAGCCGTCAGGTTCACCATGTAGCGCGGCGGGTTCTGCGTATTGGTGTAGGAGCCCTCGAAGCCACCGTCCACGCAGTTGGGCGTACTGGCCAGTTCATCGTTGTTGCGCTGTGCACCGTACGCCCGGCGCTCGGCGGCGATGTCCGGGGCGCAGGTCTTGGCCTTGAAGTAGTAATGCGCGGACAGGTCGGCAAATGCCTTGCCGCTGTCATAGCTGGACTGGAACTCCATGCCTGAGACCTTGAACTGGTCGACGTTGCGGATCAGGCCGGCCGACAGCGTGCGGTAGTCACGCGTGATCAGGTCATCAATGCGCGTATCGAAGTACGCCAGCTTCAGCGCCAGGCGATCGCCGGCGGTGAACAGGTCATGGTGGACGGTGCTGGCACCGATTTCCCAACTGCGCGCGCGCTCCGGCTTCAGCTCTGCGACGGGTCTGGCGGCGGTGAACAGGCCCAGTGTCGTCTCGAACAGGCTCGGAAGCTTGGTGCCCTCGGCGTACTTCACGTAGACCATCGTGTCCTCGCTGAAGCGATAGGCCACGCTGGCGGTGGGTGAGAAGGCACTGTCGCGGCGACGGATCGGCTGCGACCAGGTCCAGCTGACCGGCACCTCCAGGTCTTCCGGTGCATCAGCGTCGTAGAAGTTCCAGCCACCGATGTCAGCCACCGTGCCTTTCTTGTACGGCGAGGCCAGCAGCGAGGCCTGGGTGAACGCACCATCGGCGTCCGGATACCAGTTCAGCAGCGCGATGCGCTTGGCGCGCCAGGAGGGCAGTGCCGGGTTGCCATCCAGCAGCTCGGTGTAGCGGTACTGTCCCTGCACTTCATAGGCATCGGGTGTGGCCAGACGATTGCGGTCATGCACGTCCACCCGGTTCCAGCGGCCACCGGCCATCAACTCCCAGTGTTCGTCGGGCTGCCACTTCAGCGACGCCACGGCACTGTATTCCTTGCGCTCAGCGTTGCGCAGGAAACGGTTGTTGACCAGATCATCCTGCTTGATCGGTGCGGCGCTGCCCGGTGCGATGTCCTCGTTGCTGTAGGACAGGCCGTAGTCGAGGGTGAACACGCCTGCACGGGTGTCGAAGATCGAGGTGTTGCTGGCATCCAGGCCGAAGCGCTTCTGTCGCAGCGGATTGCGGTAGGCATCCTTGTAGCCCGGATCGCCGCTGAAACTCGGCGCGTCGTACCACTCGGTACGGCGGTCGAAGTACCACGGCGTGATGCCGGTCAGGCTGTTGTACATCACGCTGTCAGCATCGGTGTACCAGGCGTTGACGCGCAGATCGATCCGCTCGCTGTCTGGATCGAAGCGATAGCGCAGGCTGTAGCTGTCCATGTCGACGTGGCCGGGATCCCACTGTGGGATGCGATCCCGCTCAACGCGGATGATCTGCGAGGCCATGATCTCGCCGGCGCGGCCCTCATAGCGGCGATAGCCGGCTTCGAGGGTCTGCGCATCGTCGATGCGCCAGGTGCCTTTGAGCAGGGCCGACGTCGAGCGCGAGGAGGTGTTGAACACTTCGGTACGCGGCGGATTCAACGGTGCCAGCGTGCGCCGCGTCTGCGGAAAGTCATCGTATCCGTGTCTGCCGGAAAAATAGTTGCCGTTGTCGCGGTGGGCGTACGCCGCGACCAGGTCGAAGCGGTCCCACTGCCCAGCGGCGGCAACGTTGAAGAACTGGCTTCCGGTAGCACTGCGGTCCGTGCGGGGTACGGCGCTGTATGCCGGCACGTTGTTGGCACTGGCGTTGGCCAGACCACCGCGTACGCGGACACCGACGTCGCGGCCCTCGCGCAGGATGTCGCCGACGGTCAGCGTCTCCATCTCCACCACACCGCCGATGCCGCCGGACGCGTTGGCCTGCAGGCTGGGGCCCTTGGTGATGGTCAGGCGGGAGATCAGGTCCGGATCAAGATAGCTGCGCTGTGACTGGCCGGCGTAGCCTCGGTAGGTGTCCATGCTGGACTGCCCGCCATCGATGATGACCGGCACGCGGCTCTGGCCCTGGATGCCGCGGATGTTCACGTCGAAACCGTTGCCCACGCGCGGATCACCGGCGGTGACCCCGGCCACGCCCTTGACGATGTCGCCGTTGGATGTGCCACGGAAGCGCTCCAGCGTTGTGCGATCCAGCGTGGTGGTCGAGCCGACGCTGCGATAGGTGTCGAGCAGGCGCGCCTCGTCGCTGCCGATGCCTTCAGCGACGCGATCGCCGGCCACACGCAGCGGGCCGGTGATGGTCGGCGATTGCGCCTGCAGGGCGCCGGCCGCTGCCAGTATCACTGCACCGTCGCCGACACGGCGCACGCCCATGCCACTGCCCTGCAGCAGCCGCGCCAGCGCCTCGTCTGGGGTGAGCGCGCCGCTGACCGCCTGCGACGTGACGCCGCTGGCCAACGCCGCCGGATAGACCACCTGTACGCCGGACTGCCGCATGTAGCTGCGCAACGCGCTGTCGAGCGGCTGCGCGGGAATGTCGAAGCGCTGCGCGGCTGCCTGCGGGTTGGCAGTATCCTGGGCCAGCGCGGGCGGTACTGCGCCGGCAATACCGGCGGCGAGCAGTGCGACGCACAGTCGGGACGGGCGCGGAGTGCGGCCCGGACGTGGGGAATCGAACATGGAGAAACCTGTCAGGAGAGCGGAGCCGCAGGCGCGGCGTCATCCACGGCACGCGTGGACACGGCGACGTACGTGGCGGCTGCGGGTACGTTCGTGGAGTAAGACGAACGGCAGCGCCACAGCCCCAAGGGGGATCACTGAAAATCGCGTCTCCACGCGTGACGCGGCGTCATCTGTGAACGATGACCACACCCATCGGCAGGCGGGTGATCCTCAGCCCCGTCGTCTCCGCGAGTGCATCCAGGGCCTGTTCGGGGCGATCGATACGCAGTGCGGCACTCACGGCCGGCAAGGTCGAAAGGTCGCCCTGCACGAAGGTCGGACCGGCACGATAGCGGCCGAGCAGATGCACTGCATCGGCGACACTGGCCTGCTCGAGCAGCAGTTCGCCCTGGCGCCACGCACCCACGCTGTCGGCAGCGACATCGCTCAGGCGGACGACGCCGGACGCGGAACCGTACTGCGCACGCTGCCCCGCCTGCAGATAGGTCCAGCCACTGTCGGCCGGGGCGGCCACGCGCACCCTGCCCTGCCCGACCTGGGTTTCAACCGCTTCCTCGACCCGTGACACGGAGAATGCCGTGGAGATGTCTTCAACCACACCGTTGCCTGCGGCCACGCTGAAGCGCCGCTGCGGATCGGCGACCACCTCGAACCAGGCGCGGCCACGCAGCAGATCGACCCGCCGAGTGCCCGCATCGAAGTGCACGGCGATCGCGCTGTCCGCGTCGAGCACCGCACGGCTGCCGTCGGGCAACTGCACATGCTGGACGCTCTGGCGGCTGCGGTGGTCCGCCTGCAGGCGCAGGGACGCCTCGGGCCAGACCATCAGCATCGCCAGGGCGGCAGCGGCAGCCGTCATCCAGCGCAGCCGCTGACGCCGGCGCCGCACCGCAGACGCGACGGCCGGCCGGGGGCCGAGGCTGCGCCACAGCGTGCGCTGCTGCTCGAAGGCGTGGCGATGGCCCGGTTGCGCCAGCCACTCTTCGAATTCGCACATGCCAGCATCGGTGATGTCGCCCGATGCCAGCCATGCGATCCAGCGCATGGCCTGTTCGGCCACGACGTCTTCGCAGGCGGCGGGAGAAGAAGTGTTCGGCGGGCTCATTGGCTGGCGGACAGGAGGATTCAGGCGCGGGGAGAGGGATCTGGACCGCAGGTACAGTCCAGCCATCAAGACGTTTGAACCGGGCCCATTCCCAAGCGCGTCCGCTCAGCGGCCGCTGCGGGCCCAGGCCAGGCGCTGCAACGCGGCGCGGATGTGGTTCTCCACGGTGGTGACCGACACGCCAAGGCGACGCGCGATCTCGGCCTGGGTCAGGCCCTGCAGCCGATTGAGCCGGAAGATGGTGCGGGTCGGCTCCGGCAGGTGGCTGGCCGCATCGAGGACGCGCTGCAGCTCATCCTGCGCCATCACCTGCTCTTCGGTGGACGTGGACGTAGCCTCGTCCGGTCCCCACAGGTAGTGATCGGCCAACAGGCGGTTGCGGCGCGTCGACTCGCGCCCGTGATCGGTCGCCAGGTTGGCTGCCAGGCGGTACAGATAGGCCCTGGGATTGTCGATCAACGGGGTGTTGCCCACCCCGCGGGCCTTGAACCAGACAGCCTGGATCACGTCCTCCGCACCCGGGTCGCCCCCCAGGATGCGCTGCACCCGGCGCAGCAGCGCCGGCCGCTCTCGGATCAGCAGTTCGGTGAGGATGGCGGCATTGGAACGCATGCGCGGAGCCGGTACGACGGAAGGCGCCGCGCATGCTACACCGTCAATGCGAATCCGTCACGTTCTCATTTAAGGGGATCACAGGCAGCCGATCAGCCCTTCGTGAATCGAAATGTGGCCGCCCGGCGGCGTCACATGGATCGCACGGTTGGGCTGGGCCTGCTCCAGCGCACGCAGAAAATCCTCAAGCCGTGTTCCCGTCGCCACGGGCAGTGGACAGGCGAAACTGCGCAGGTCGACATCGATCCGTCCATCATCAGCCACCGTGGTGGCGCTGCCGGCGAAGGTCCAGATGCAGCTCTGGATGGCGCCGCTTGCCGCATGCACCGAGCAGCGCAACCGCATCGGCAGCAGATTGCTGTATTCGCCTTCGCAGAAGGTGTCACCGCAGACGTTGTCAAAGCTCTGCCGCAGCGACCGTTCGACCGCCAGGAAGCGTTGCCACCCAGCCGTCTGGTTGGGGAACAGGCGTGCATCCACATAGGCCGGCGCAGCGTGTGCCGCGCCGGCCAGCCCCATCAGGCCTGCAAGAACAATCCTCTTCAGCGCGCGCATCAGGCGGCCCTCCCGGCATTGCCCGGCTGCCCCAGGCAGGTCGGCAGTGTGTCGAAGACCGTCACATCGGTGCCGGGGAAGGGCTCGAACGCGCCCTCCTCCTGCTCCAGCGTCGCGTGGAACACCTCCACCGGAACCCCCTCACCGAGGGTGACGGGGCAGATCCAGCGCGCATTGTCCACCTGCACTTCGCCGCGGACCGGTTCGACCCGCAGCTCGCTGGCCACGATGCCCCAGGCGCAGTGGCGTACGGTGCCGGCTTCGGCCTGCACGGCACAGCGGAACGTCAGTACCCGGTAGTTGCTGTACTCACCTTCGCAGAAGGTGTCGGCGCAGATGCCGTCGAACTCGCGCACCAGCGACGCCTGCAACCGGTGGAAGCGGTCCCAGTTGGCCTGGGGCGAGGGGTAGTCGACAAGGTCAACATGGCTGGCGTGTGCCAGTGCCGGCAGGGTTGCGAACAACAGGAACGTACCGCAGCAGCGGGTTGTCCAGGACATGGCGGATATCTCCCAGGGAACGAGCCAGCAGCCTGCGCCGGCCAGCCCTCCGGGCCCATCGGGCAAGGCGGGCGCCGCGGGTCGTCCGCCTGCGCAGCGGTCTGTAGGGGTCGCCCCACCTGCACAGCGGCCTGCAAAGGCATAAAATGGAGGGCTATCCGCCTACATCCCCACCTGGAGCACGACCATGGGTCTGGAACTCGTCTCGCCCGGCAAGAACCCGCCGGAAGAAATCAACGTCATCATCGAGATCCCGAAGGACTCGGAGCCGGTGAAGTACGAAGTGGACAAGGAAACCGGCGCGATCTTCGTCGACCGCATCCTGTCGACCCCGATGCGCTACCCGTGCAACTACGGTTACGTGCCCAGCACCCTGTGCGGCGACGGCGATCCGGCCGACGTGCTGGTGGTGCTGCCGCTGCCGCTGGTGCCGGGCTCGGTGGTGCGCTGCCGCCCGGTCGGCGTGCTGAAGATGAGCGATGAGGCCGGCAGCGACGAGAAGATCCTGGCCGTGCCGGTCGCCAAGATCTTCAGCGGCTATGCCCACGTGGAGGACATCGAGCAGGTCTCCAGCCACTGGCTGGAGCGCATCGGCCACTTCTTCGAGCACTACAAGGACCTGGAAAAGGGCAAGTGGGTCAAGCTCGACGGCTGGGGCGGCGCGGCGGAAGCCAAGCAGATCCTGGTCGAAGCGCACGCGCGCTACCTGGAAGGCAGCAAGGCCTGATCCTGAACCGCATCGCTCCGGTGTGTCCTGCCGGAGCGATGCGGGTCACGTTTCAACACCGCGGCACAGCACTCCGGGTGCTGTATTAGGTAAATTGCGTCACTTCACACGTCGTCGACATCCAGCGTCGAGACAGCCAGGGGATTGTGTCGTGCGTATTCTGCTTGTTGGAGATGCAGCCAGCCTGCCGGCCGAGCTGACCGAATTCATTGCCGATCTTGGGGAAGACTGGCAGCCGTTGACCGCCGCCGACGGCCACACCGCGATGACGGCAGTGGCGACGCAGGGCGTGGACGCGGTGATCGTCTGCCCGCAGCTGCCGGACCTCAATGCCACCACCTTGCTGGGGCAGATCCGGACGCTGCGCCCGGAAACCATCCGTATCGCCCTGGTCGATGCCCAGCACGGCAACCGGCCACCGCCGGCGCGCCTGATCGGCGTTGCCCATCGCTTCCTGCCCCTGCCACTGGCGCCGGAGGTGCTGCTGGAGGCCTTGACCAGCCTGGAAGAGCTGCGCGAGGTGCTGGACAGCCCGCGCCTGCGTGATGCCATCGGCCGCATCGAGAAGCTGCCTTCGCCGCCACACCTGTACCTGAGCCTGACCCAGGCCCTGGAACACGATGACGATACCGACAGCGCCGACGTGGCCAAACTGGTCGCCGCCGATCCTGCCATCGCCGCGAAAGTCCTGCAGCTGTCCAACTCGGCCTTCTTCAGCCAGGGCCGCACCATCGCCGATCTGCGCACGGCGGTCACCCGACTGGGCCTGTCCACCCTGCGCGACCTGGTCCTGGCAAGCGAGGTGTTCTCGGCACCGACGCTGTCTGCGGCCGAACGCAACTCGCTGCAGCAGCGCGCCCTGCTCGCCTCGCGCCTGGCCGCCCGCCTGCTGCCCGATTCCAGTGCGGAACTGGGTGCCACCGCGGCGCTGCTGGCTGACATCGGCCTGCTGCTGCCGGGCGTCCGCAACGAGCGCAGCGAGCCTGCGCTGGCCGGCGACCTCCGCCCCGGGCATGCCGAAGCCGGCGCCTACCTGCTGGGGCTGTGGGGCCTGCCGATGCCGATCATCGAAGCGGTGGCGTTCCACCTGCAGCCGCAACGCGCCACGACCCGCAGCTTCTGGGTGACCGGGGCGGTGCACGTGGCGCTGGCGCTGGTCAACGGCGATCCCGTTGACGAGGACTACCTGCAGCGCGCGGGCGTGCTCAATCGACTGCCGCAGTGGCGTGAGCATGCCAATGCACTGATGGGGCTGACACCCACCGACGCCTGAGCGGCACGCGGGCGACTGCCTCCGCCTCGCATGAGGGCGCGTCCAACGGACGCGCCCTTTTTCCTGTCTCAGCGCTGCGGACAGGCGTCCAGCACGCACAGACGCCATTGGCGCTCGCACAGGGCCGGAGCGTTGCCCTTGGCCAGGCACTCCAGCCGGAGCTGCTCGCAGTACACACCGCCGCCGCAGACGATGATGTTCTGTGCGGACAACGAGCCCACCAGCGTTGCATAGATCAGGACGGCGGCCGATACCTGGCGGAAAAGCGTGCGCTTCATATCCATCTCCCAGTGTCCGGTATTGGACGCACCTACTGTGCTGAATGCGACAAGAGCAGACAGTGACCGCACTCACTTTCCCGACCTGATCAGAATTCCCTTACAGAAATGAAAAGGGCGGACCTTGCGGTCCGCCCTCCTCGTTCTGCTATCGCACTTCGATGGATCAGAAGCGCTGGGTGTACTTCATGTACAGGAAGCGACCCACGTCGAAGCCGCCGTAGTAGGCGAAGCTCGAGTTCGGCTGGGTGAACATGATCGGACCCTTGTGGTCGAACACGTTGTTGGCGCCCAGCGCGATGGTGGCATCCCACGGCGCCTTCCAGCTGACCTGCAGGTCGTGGAAGGTGTTGGAGCCGGTCTTGCGCAGCGGCGACTTCTCACCGTTCTGGTAGCGGTCGGCGTCGTCGCACGGACGGTTGGCCACGCAGGCTTCGTTCATGCCCGAGTAGTAACGCGCGGTGTACGCCACGCCGAAGTCACCCTTCGACCAGGTCAGGCCCAGGTTCGAACGCACGCGGAACAGGCCCGGCTCACCGACACGGCCGATGGTGATGTTGTCACCGTCAGCGTTCTGGCCCTGCTCGTCGTACTTGGCCAGGTAGCTCGTCTGCCAGTCGATCGCGAACTGGCCGATGGCCAGCTCCGGCAGGCGGTACTTGATGCCCAGGTCGTAGCCCTGGGTTTCCATCTGGCCGAGGTTGGCCAGGCCGTAGGTCATGCCGTTGATGTGGCCATCGCCTGCACGGGTGTGTGCGGCGCAACGCGAAGCATCGCCCAGCACGTAGCAGTCACGCAGGATGCGGTCGACGCTGTCAGCGATGATCATGTCGCTGATTTCGTACTTGTACCAGTCCAGCGAGATGTCCAGGCCCTGCACCCAGCGCGGGCTCCAGACCAGGCCGACGGTGGTGCTCTTGGAGGTTTCCGGGGTCAGGTTCGGGTTGGCGCCCGAGATGAACTGGTCCGGCGTCGCACACGGGGTCGAGGTGCACGGAATCAGGCCCTGGCCCAGTTGGGTGTAACCGACCGGGACGCCCGCCGCCGAGCAGGCCGCGTTGCCGTTGACCGAGCCCGGTGCGGTGACGCCGCACGGATCGGTGTACGCCTCGAAGCTGCTGCTCAGGCCACCGTACAGGTTGTCGATGGTCGGAGCACGGAAGCCCTCAGCCCAGGTACCGCGAACCAGCAGCTCGTCCAGCGGACGCCAGGTGAAGCCGAACTTCGAGTTCAGGGTGTCGCCGAAGTTGCTGTAATCCGAGTAACGGGTCGCAGCATTCAGGGTCAGTTCCTTGGCAAACGGCATGTCCGCCAGGACCGGCACGTTCAGTTCCAGGTAGACCTCGTCCAGCGAGTACTCACCCTGGGTGGTCTGCGCGCCCAGGCCGGTGGACTGGCCCGACTGTGCGAAGGCGTCCGGCGAGAAGCGGCCTTCTTCCTTGCGGTGCTCGACGCCCACGGCGAAGCCCAGGTCACCGGCCGGCAGGGTCACGATCGAACCCGACAGGTTGGCGGTGAAGCTGGTGGTCTTGGTCAGACCGGTATCGGTGAAGTACGGGAACAGGAAGTCCTGGGTGGCCTGGTCGGCCAGCGAACCGGCACCGGCAACGCCGAACGGCAGCAGCGGGTTCCACGGACGGCAGCCGCTGGTGGCGAGCGGATCGGACATGCTGGTGCCGCAGCGGGCGACGCCATCAGCACCGATGAACGAAGCGCCCAGCGCCTGTTCCGATGCGATCAGGCTCATGTCACCGTGACCACGCTTGGTGGTTTCGTTGCGGTTCCACAGCGCGCCGACGTCCCAGTCGAAGGTCTTGCCGGCGAAGTCGAAGAAGCCGCTGATGCTCGGGGCGAAGCGCAGGGTCTTGACCTGGCTTTCGGTGGTGCGCGGCACTTCCCACAGACGGCGGCGGAAGGTCAGGTCTTCACCGGTCGGGTTGAACGCGCTGTCGGCCGACAGCGGGGTGTCGAAGGATGCCGACTGGTACGGATAGCCTGCGATCTGCTGGGTGGTGTTGCGCTCGTTGTAGAGCACGTCAGCGTTGAACGAGATCGCGTCGGTGAAGTCGTAGTTGCCGTTGACGTACAGCGACTTACGCTCGATACCGGTCTGCACCATCATCTGCTGGTTGGCATTGACGGCGTCAGCGGAGGTTTCCAGACGGTAGTCGGCGCGGTTGGCCGGGTTGCCGCCATCACGCAGGGTGTACCAGCGCTGGTCGCTCGGGCCGACATAGCCCGGCTCGCCCTGCTTCAGGTTCGGGGTGACGCACGGGTCGCAGAAACCACCCTTCTGGTTGATCGGGCTGGCGCCCGAACCCGGGTAGTTCGGGCCGGCGTTGCCGTCACGGCTGAACCAACGGTCCTTCGCCCACACCGGATCCTGCTTGGAGTACTCGGCGGACAGGGTGACACCGCCGCGCTCGCCCATGCTGCCGAGGGTGAACGAATAGGTTTCGGTGTCGCCGTCGCCCTTGCCGTACTGACCGACATAGACGCTGGCTTCAGCGCCGTCGAAGCGCTTGCGGGTGATCACGTTGACCACGGCCGCGATGGCGTCCGAACCGTAGATGGCCGAGGCGCCGTCCTTCAGGATCTCGATGCGCTCGATGGCCGCCATCGGGATCTGGCTCAGATCCTGGTAGCCGGCGGTGGTCGCGCCCAGGCGCTTGCCGTTCATCAGCACCAGGGTGCGCTGCGCGCCCAGGTTGCGGATGTCGACGTAGTAGCCACCGACGTTTTCGCCCGAAGCCAGCGACTCCGAACGGGAGATGGCCGGGGAGCCGGCCGAGGTCAGGTTCTGCAGGACGTCGGCAACCGAGGTGTAGCCCTGCTTTTCCAGGTTCTCACGGCTCAGGGTGACGATCGGCTGCTGGGTTTCAACGGCAGCGCCGCGGATGCGCGAGCCGGTGACCGAAATGCGGTCCAGGTCGGTGGTGCCCTTTGCTTCCGGTGCTTCCTGTGCGGAAGCGAAGGCGGGCGCCAGCGCCAGCGCAATGCCGGCCGGCAGCAGGCCGAACCGCACTGCGGGGTTACGAACGTTCATCAATCTCTCCAAGGTACGTGTTAGCAGCGTGTTAAAACACCCCAGCACGTTACGATTGCGTTGCAGCGCTGTATTTGCGCGAACCAACCAGAGACTTTGCGGATTGTGGCGGGAGCAAGCCTCCGTTTTCCCTGAAGCGCGAAGCGGACTGCCCGTAGCGGGCGCGGAACGCGCGGGCGAAGCTGCAGCAGTTGTCGAAACCACTGGCTGCAGCGACCTCTCCCACCATCATGTCGGTGTCGCGCAGCAGGTCGGCGGCGCGCTCCAGGCGCAATCGTGCCGAAAGCGACTGCGGGCTTTCTTCATACAGGCTCTGGAACGTCTTGGAGAGATACCAGCTGGAGAAGTTGGTCAGCTCGGCCAGTTCGCCGATGCGTACGACGCGGTGGCTGTTGCCTTCCAGATAGAGGCGGGCGCGCTGCATGCGACCGAACACCTGGCGCTTGCGGCTGCGGGAACGGCCAGGGCAGCGCTGCACGTTGTCGGCCAATCCACGCTGCAGGCCGGCCAGATGCAGCAGCAGCGGGCGCAGGTGCTGCGCCGGGTGGCCACTGGCCAAGGCATCACGCCACAGGCGCAGCGCGACGCGAGCGTCACTGCGGCCCATCCGGCCGCGGCCCGCGTACAGGCCGCAGTCGGCCATCTCCGTCAGCACGCGCAGCGCTTCCACGTTCAGGTTCAGGCCGATGCACAGCCCGTTGCGCCCTGCCTGCACCAGCGGGCGCGATTCCTTCTCGAACGCGATCCATTCGCCGTGGCGCAGGCGGAAGCGCCCCTCCTTGGCCTCCACCCAGGAGCTGCCGCGCACCTGCATCCACACGGTGAAGCTGCTGCCCGCGGTCTGCAGGCTGCCGAGCCGGGCCACGCCCAGGCAGGTCGGCACGACGTCATCGAGTGCCTTGTCCAGGGAGACGGATTGGCCACGATCGGCCAGTGAGAGTTGACGCATGGTGCACCACGGATTTGCCAAGTACAGGCCTCCGTTTTGCCCAATCAGGCGGCACCGCGTCAGGAAAGACCGACGAGATCGCCACGAATTCGCGGCGAGATCCCGACGAAAAAATTACGAAGTCCCATTTCCCTTGAACATCAACATCTTGGAGAAGGCCGGAAACAGCGCGGGCGCCTTTTCGGGCAGCCGCATCACGCCGATGTCGGCGCCATCACTGACTGCCAGAGCCACAAACAGGGCCGTCCCGTCTGCGCTGGCGCTGAGTCCGTTGCTCGCGCTCAAGCGCTGCGCGTCCAGGCAGCGCCCGGCATCCTCCTGCCCGGCGGCGATGCGGACGAGGATGGTGCTGCAGCGGGTGGAACTGCCGAGATAGCCGATGCTGTCGTGGCCGGCAACCGTCCACGAGCGGTAGCGCCAGCGGCTGGGCTTGTCCTCGCTGATCTGCCGCACGCTGTCCGGGGACAGCACCGCGTCCGCCGACCACAACCCCTCCGCCGCCAGGCGGGTGAACAGCACCCGGCGACCTGCGCGGTCGAAGCGGACCTGGGAGACGCCGTCGATGCTCGCCAGCCGCCGCCAGGGTTGGGTGCTGCGATCGAACAGACTGAGCCGCGTACGCTGGTCGGCATCACGTTCGACCACCAGCAGTTGCTCGGGCGTGGCGCCATACAGCGCCTGCAGCGGCTGTTCGGCGGGCACGGGCAGCGGTTGCAGACGCTCGTCGCGGGGTGCGATCTCGTAGACCACCGCGCGACCGTGTGCATCGCGCCCAACCACCAGCAGTTGCCGGCTGTCGGCCGACCAATCGGGGGCCTGCCGTGCTTCCGGGCGCAGGCCCTCGATCGGCCGCAGCGAATCGGGGCGTTGCATGTCCGCCCACCAGAGAGCGAAGCTGCCCGAGCGGTCCGAGGTGAATACCAGCTGGCGACCGTCCGGTGCGGCCATCGGTTGACCGTCGCGGCCGCTGGACGCAAACAGGCGTTCCGGTTCACCGCCCTGCATCGGCACCTTGAACACGCCGAACTGTGCACGGCGATGGACGAAGGCCAGCATGCCGCCATGCCGCGATACCGCCGGCCACTGCGCGTCGTCCAGTCCGGCATCACGCAGCGTGCGCCGCTCGATGTCGAGGTAATAGAGCCGCACCTCGCTGTCGACCCGGCGGCCGAACACGATGGTGCGGCCGTCGCCAAGCCAGGCCCATCCGCGCAGCTCGGCCGACTCGCTGGTCAGCTGCTCCGGCGTGCCACCCGCGGCAGGAACCCGCCACAGGTCGCCCATCTGCGGGTTGCGCACGAACACCAGCCATTTGCCGTCCGGCGAATAGCGCGGCGCGTAATCGAAATCGTCCTGATCGACGGCGTACTGCAGCGGCTGCCACTGTCCGCTGGCCAGATCGAGTACTCGGATACCGCGGTGGGCATAGCGGCCCACCATGCTGCCGAATACCAAGCCGCGCCCGTCGGGTGTCCAGTCGAAGCTGAGCAGCTCGGTGCCATCGCAGCGCGTGGCCTGGCGCAACGCGCCGCCGGTCGCACTGGCGATCAGCACCTGGCACCCCCCATCGGCGGAGAAGCGGGCAAAGGCGATGTCGCGTCCATCCGGCGACCAGTTCGGGAAGCGGTCAACCGCACCCGCAGGAGGAACAAGCAGCTGCCGCGCCGGCGCGTTGCCGGACGTCTGTACCTTGATCGCACCGCCACCCAGGCCATCCTCGCTGGCGCCTTCGTAGGCCACCTGCGAACCATCCGGCGACAGCGTGGGATAGGTCTCGAAGCCGGCGGTGGCGGTGATCAGCCGATAGGGCCGCTGCGGGCTGCCGATCACCCGCGTACCGTTCTCCACCGCCGCCTCCACCGGAGAGCTGGCCGGCGCACGGCGCAGCAGCAGGACCGTCATCACCAGCAGCGCGGCCAGCATCAGCAGGCCCAGCACCAGCAGCAATCGACGTCGCAGGTAGCGCCAGCGACGGCGGCGCATGTCCTCCGGGGCTGGCGTGTGCACTTCCATGGCCGCGATGGAATCGCCCGCCGCGCCTTCGGCCTCGACCGCCAGTTCCGCTTCAGGCTCGGGCATGGCCTGCACCGGCACGCGCAGGCGGTAGCCGGTCTTGGCGATCGTCTCGATATACGCCTGGCCGTTGTCGTCGTCGTTGGCGAAGGCTTTGCGCAGCTGGGTCACCGCCTGCGTCAGCACATCGTTGGTGGGCAGCGTATCGGGCCACACTTCGGCGAACAGTTCTTCGCGGGTGACCACGCGCCCGGGTTGCCGCAGCAGCACACGCAGCACGCCCAGCGCCTTCGGCGTCAGCCGGCGCGGGCGACGCGCGCCGGCAACTTCGACCTCTCGCGAGGACAAAGTGACGACACATTCGCCAATCCGGATCCGATCAGATTCGGTGGGCTGGATTTCGCTGCGGTTCATTTTTTGCTAAACAGTAGAGACAGGTTCCGGGCAGTGTTCGCCTTCGATACCGTCCCCAACGGGGAACAGCGAAAAGCCAGATTCCGCACAAAGCATCGGCGCATACCGCAAAAACAATGGAGCGCGCGAATACTAGCCTATGCCGGTTACCTCGCCTATCGCGTGGTCGACATCAGGCTCTCTCTCGCCGACGCATTCACATAACTTCGCACCATCATTCGCGCCCTTTCGGGCGCGAAATTTTTATCTGCCATTCATTTTCAGAAACGCCGCAGCATGGTCAATCCGACCAGCCGCGAAACCACCAAAGCCACGTACATCACGCCTGAGAACTGCTCCAGCATGACCAGTGCGCGTGCCTGCGGATGCAGCGGCACGACATCGCTCAGGCCGACCCCGGACAGCAAGCTGAAGCTCAGATAAAGCAGCTCCATCCAGCTTCGCTGAGGTCCCTCGCTGCTGCCCTGGAAACTGCCCGGATACCACTGTTGGCACACCGCGAATGCGAAGGCGAATGCCCACGCGAGCAAGGTGAAGGTGGCGCCGGCCGCGAACAGTTCGTCGCGGGTGACTTTGTGGTCCTGCAGCATGTAGGCGATCAGGGCGCCGGCCGTATAGAAGTAGAGCAGGCTCTCCAGCAGCTGCGCGGTGGTCACCAGCGCGGCGCGGTCCAGCAGCGCGCCGGCGATGGAGAACACCACCGCCGGAATCGCCAGCAGCAGTGCCAGCCATGTACCCAAAGGGCTGCGCTGGACCACCCACAATGCCAGGCCCAGCACCGCCATTCCAAACATGCCCAATGCGGCGCGGCCGGCGGCCGTGTCGTCCAGCGCGGGATACAGCATCACCGCCAGCAGCTGCGCGCCCAGCAGCCACGCGGACGGATGGCGGCGGGTGATGGCCAGCCAGCGGGTGGTCACGGCAACAGGCATGGCGTCCCTTCCCCGGAAAGATGGGCGCAGGATAACGGGATGCGCGTGAGGCGCGCGATGCAGCGCCGCCGGGGGCATGCCCGGCGACGCCAGTCCGCTCAGCCCTGCTGGTAGACCTCCGCGCCCGCAGCGCGGAACTGCTCGGACTTCTCCTTCATTCCGGCCTCGGCGTACTCCCGCACGTCCTGGGTGATCTTCATCGAGCAGAAGTGCGGCCCGCACATCGAGCAGAAGTGCGCCAGCTTGTGCGCGTCCTTGGGCAGCGTCTCGTCATGGAATTCCTTTGCCTTCTCCGGGTCCAGCCCGAGGTGGAACTGGTCTTCCCAACGGAACTCGAAGCGCGCCTTGCTCAATGCGTTGTCGCGGACCTGCGCGCCCGGATGCCCCTTGGCCAGGTCGGCCGCATGTGCGGCGATGCGATAGGCCATGATGCCGTCGCGCACATCCTGGCGGTTGGGAAGGCCAAGGTGTTCCTTCGGCGTCACGTAGCAGAGCATCGCGGTACCGAACCAACCGATCATCGCTGCGCCGATGGCACTGGTGATGTGGTCATAGCCGGGCGCGATGTCCGTGGTCAGCGGCCCCAGCGTATAGAACGGAGCCTCACCACATTCGCGCAGCTGCTTGTCCATGTTTTCCTTGATCAGCTGCATCGGCACGTGCCCGGGACCTTCGATCATCGTCTGCACGTCATGCTTCCATGCGATCTTCGTCAGCTCGCCAAGCGTTTCCAGCTCGCCGAACTGCGCCGCGTCGTTTGCGTCTGCGATGCAGCCCGGGCGCAGCCCATCGCCCAGCGAGAAGGTCACGTCGTAGGCCTTCATGATTTCGCAGATGTCCTCGAAGTGCGTGTAGAGGAAATTCTCCTTGTGATGGGCCAGGCACCACTTGGCCATGATCGAGCCGCCGCGACTGACGATGCCGGTCACCCGCTTGGCGGTCAGCGGCACGTAGCGCAGCAGCACGCCGGCATGGATGGTGAAGTAGTCCACGCCCTGTTCGGCCTGTTCGATCAACGTGTCGCGGAAGATCTCCCAGGTCAGTGCCTCTGCACGGCCATCGACCTTCTCCAGTGCCTGATAGATCGGCACCGTGCCGATCGCCACCGGCGAGTTGCGGATGATCCACTCGCGGGTCTCGTGGATGTGCTTGCCGGTGGACAGGTCCATCACCGTATCGCCCCCCCAGCGGATCGCCCACACCAGCTTCTCCACTTCCTCGGCGATGCCGGATGACACCGCGCTGTTGCCGATGTTGGCGTTGATCTTGGTCAGGAAGTTGCGGCCGATGATCATCGGCTCGCTTTCCGGGTGGTTGATGTTGTTGGGCAGCACCGCCCGGCCACGGGCGATTTCGTCGCGGACGAACTCCGGGGTGATGATTTTCTGGATGGATGCGCCGAAGGCTTCGCCCGGATGCTGCTGCAGCAGGCCTGCATCGCGGATCGCGTCCAGCCGCTGGTTCTCGCGGATGGCGACGAATTCCATCTCCGGCGTGATGATGCCGCGGCGCGCATAGTGCATCTGGGTGACATTGCCACCCGCGCGGGCGCGGCGCGGCAGGCTGCGGGCCGGGAAGCGCACCGCATCGAGCTTCGGGTCGTGCTCGCGGTCGCGGCCGAAGGAAGAGCTAAGGCCATCAAGCTGTTCGGTGTCACCCCGCGCTTCGACCCACGCACGGCGCAGGGCCGGCAAGCCCGCGGACAGGTCGATGCGCACGTCAGGATCGGTGTAGGGGCCGGAGGTGTCATACACCGTGACCGGCGCGTTCTCTTCGCCGCCGAACAGGGTCGGCGTGCGGCTCAGTGCGATCTCGCGCATCGGCACGCGCAGGTCCGGGCGCGAGCCGGTGACATGGATCTTGCGCGAGCCGGGAATCGGCCGGGTCACGGATTCGGAGAGTTGCTGGGCCTGTTGCTGCAGGGCGGAGAGCTGTGCGTTCATCGGGCATCGTCCAGGAGGGTCAGGGACGAAGCGGCGGCGCACTGCCCCCGCACGCGGACGGTCCTTGGGCGGCGTCCGGGTTCGGTTGCATTGCAAAGCTTCCCTACGCCGGTATGAGCCGGATCAGGTTCCAAGGGACTGTCTCAACCGTGGCCGATGGCCGCGGTACCCCCGCTTCTTGCCGGCATTAGACCATAGAACCCCTGCAACAGGGCCAGCCGACAGGGCAGCTGAGCATCACGCAACGCGGATGAATTAACGCAACCATGACGTCGCGTTCAGTAACGTGCACGCGCATCGTGTCGCTGCGACCGATGACGCATCGCCGCCATCGCGGCCTCTGCCCGGCTCGCGCTCGAGTGCCGCCGGCCCCTCGCTGCAAGCGTTTGCTCGCTCCCTCAATCCCTTTGATCGGAGAAGCTCCTCCATGGTGTTTCGTGTTTCCATCGCACTGGTCCTGTTGCTGGTGCTGCTTGCCGGCGTAGCACCCGGCCCCTTCAACGCCGTGGTGCAGAGCATCCTCGGCGAACTCATCCGCGGCATCGGCTGGCTGTACCTGCTGGTGGTGTTCCTGGCGCTGGTGTTCCTGATGTACCTGGCGTTCGGTCGCTTCGGCAACCTGCGCATCGGTGGCGAAGACGCCGAACCCGAATTCTCGCGGGCCAGCTGGATGTCGATGCTGTTCGCCGCCGGCATGGGCATCGGCCTGGTGTTCTGGGGGGCGGCCGAACCGATCTCCCACTTCAGCAAGCCGCCGGAAGGACTGGCACCGGAAAGCATGGACGCCGCACGTGCAGCGATGCGCTATGCGTTCTTCCACTGGGGCCTGCATCCGTGGGCGATCTACGCGCTGATCGGCCTGGCAATGGCGTGGTTCCAGTTCAACCGCAACGGCCGCGGGCTGGTCAGCGACATGCTGCAGCCGATCATCGGTCATCATCATCGGGGCTGGATCGGACGGATCGTCAACATTGCCGCGGTGGTGGCCACGGCGATCGGCGTGGCTACCACGCTGGGCTTCGGCACCATCCAGATCGCAGCCGGCATGCAGCGCGTGTTCGGCGTGCATGCCGGTGTGCCGCTGCAGCTGACCATCATCGCCGTCGCCTTCGTGCTGTACATGGCCTCCACCCTCAGCGGCGTGGAGCGCGGCGTGAAATGGCTGTCGAACTTCAACCTGGTACTGGCCGCCCTGCTGCTGGCACTGGTCCTGGTGCTCGGGCCGACCGGCGCGATCTTCAATACCTTCACCACGACGCTGGGCTCCTACCTGAACCAGCTGGTGACGATGAGCCTGCGCATGTCACCGTTCTCCTCCAGTACGTGGGTCGCCGACTGGACGATCTTCTACTGGGCCTGGTGGATTTCCTGGGCACCGTTCGTGGGTTCGTTCATCGCGCGCATCTCGCGTGGCCGCAGCGTGCGCGAGTTCGTGGTGGGCGTGGTACTGGCGCCGACGCTGCTGGGCTTCTTCTGGTTCTCGGTGTTCGGTGGCACCGCGATCTGGTCGCAGATCTTCGGCCATGCAGACCTGGTGCAGGCGCTGGGCAACGGCTATGAAACCGTACTGTTCACCCTGTTCGACAGCATGCCGCTGCCATTGCTGCTGTCGTGCATCGCGCTGGTTCTGCTGATGATCTTCTTCGTGACCTCGGCTGACTCGGCGGTGCTGGTGCTGGCCAGCATGTCCACCGACGAGGCAGGCGACCCGCCCGCCAAGCGCAAGCTGGCCTGGGGAGTGGGCATCGCGCTGATCGCAGGCGCGTTGCTGCTGGCCGGCGGCCTCGACGCGCTGCAGGGCATGATCACGATCTCGGCACTGCCATTCGCGCTGCTGATGGTGCTGGTGATGGTCTCGCTGTACCGGGTACTGGACCAGGAGTACACGCGGGAGCGGCGGCAGGCACAGCGCCAGCGGCACATGATCGATGCGTGGATCGCGCGCGAAATGGCGGCACAGGAAGAAACCCAGGCCGAAGCAGCGCGCGCGCAGGATTCGGATTGAGGGTGTTCGGCAGCCTGCGCCGGAAAAACACGAAGGGGTCGGATCCGTTTCCTCTGGAAAACGGATCCGACCCCAACCCACAGCGCGCGGCTGTTGCTGTTGCTGTTGCTTTTGATCTTCTTCTTTCTCTTCCGTGGCTGACGCGCACGGAAATTGTCGGGGGCCTGCGGGTGGGAAGGACGGGGGTGTCCGCGGCATGGATGCCGCGGCCAAGCCTACAAGGACGTATTCACGGCGTCCCCCGGCATTCCCATCCGCACGCCCCAATCCATGATCGGCTCTGGCGATCAGCCGCGAGGGGGCTCAGCCCGGTGGCCGGGAAACTCAATACCCCGCCGCCTGCCCATCCTTTCGACTCTCCGACGCGCCGTAGTACACGCCCGTGTCCGGATCCCGCATGATCGCCTGATACCCGCCGTACGGACCGTCGGCGAACACGATGCGATGCCCCTTGCGCATCAGCGCGCGCACCGTTTCGTACGGGAAGCCCGTCTCCAGGTTCACCTCCCCCCCATCGGTCATCGCCGTGGCCTGTCCGGTCGGCTCCGTGGAACCTTCATGCTGGATACGCGGCGCATCTCCGGCCTCCTGCAGGTTCATGCCGAAGTCCACCAGGTTCATCACGATCTGCGCGTGGCCCTGCGGCTGCATCGCACCGCCCATCACGCCGAAACTGGCATAGGGCTTTCCATCCTTGGTGATGAACGCCGGAATGATGGTCTGGAACGGGCGCTTGCCCGGTGCGTAGCCGTTCGGATGGTTCTTCTGCAGCACGAACATCTCGCCGCGGTCCTGCAGGATGAAACCGAGCCCCGGTGGCGCCATGCCGCTGCCCATCCCGCGGTAGTTCGACTGGATCAGCGACACCATCATGCCGTCAGCATCGGCCACGGTCATGTAGATCGTATCGCCCTCCTCCAGCTGCTTCGGCGTGCCCGGCTGCACTTCCTTCAACGCCTTGTCCATCGAAATCAGTGCACGCCGCTGCGCGGCATACTCCTTGGAAATCAGCTTCTGGACCGGTGCGGGCTGGAAGGCCATGTCGGCGTAGAAGCGCGCACGATCGGCGAAGGCCAGCTTCTTGGCCTCCACGAACAGATGCACGTGCTCGGGCGAGCCGAATGGAATCTTCGAGAAGTCGTAGCCTTCAAGTACGTTGAGAATCTGCAGCGCGGCGATGCCCTGGCTGTTCGGCGGCAACTCCCATACGTCGTAACCGCGGTAGTTGCTGCTGACCGGCTCGACCCACTCGCCGTGGTGGTCGGCCATGTCCTGGTAGCTCAGGTAGCCACCATTGGCCTTGAAGTAATCGCCGATGGTGTGGGCGATCTCGCCCTTGTAGAAGGCATCCCGGCCGCCGTCGGCTACCTTCTGCAACGTATCGGCCAGGTTCGGGTTCTTCCACATCTCGCCCTTGCGCGGGGCATGCCCGTTGACCGTGAACTGTTCCTTGAAGCCGGGATACTGCGACAGCCGTGGCACGGAACGATCCCAGTAATAGGCGATCACCTCGGCCACCGGGTGGCCTTCGCGCGCGTAGCGGATGGCGGGCGCAAGATTGTCGGCCATGGGCTTGCGGCCAAAGCGGCCATGCAGGGCGAACCAGCCATCGACGGCACCCGGCACGGAGACCGGCAACGGCCCGGTCGCCGGGATCTCCTTCAGACCGCGCCGCTGGAACTCGGCCAGGGTCAGCGACTTCGGCGAGCGGCCGGACCCGTTGTAGCCGTACAGCTTCTGTGTCTTCGGGTCCCAGACGATGGCGAACAGATCGCCACCGATGCCATTGCCGGTCGGCTCCATCAGGCCCAGTGCAGCATTGGCGGCGATGGCGGCATCGACCGCCGAGCCGCCGGACTTCATCACGTCCAGTGCGATCTGGGTGGCCAGCGGCTGCGAAGTGGCCGCCATGGCGTGAGGCGCGATGACTTCCGAGCGGGTGGCGAAGGTGTGGCCGGTGATGCGGTCGGCAGCGAGGGAAAGCACAGGCATGGCCGCCAGGACGGCGGCAGCCAGCAGGGAACGGGCAAGGCGTCGGGACACAGTCGGGTTCCGATGGAAGGGTGGTAGCACCGATCATCGCCTCTGCGGCCTTCACACGGTATCGGGCAGAGGTCATGGGGCGAGGCGGCCGCGGCGAACGCTGCCGGCACCGGGTCATGCCCGGCGGGCAGAACCCCCGAAATCCGCGCAAAAACCTTGGTGAAAGGAGTGAATTCGGGTTCACCGAAACACTTTCAGCGGCAACCATCCTTGCGCCACAAGCGATTCCGCTGGACGCAGCGGAAAGTGCCTGGAATCACCCCGACAAGGGTTGACATCGTCAAAACAGCTGTGTTTCTCTCGATCACATGCTGCAACACAACACACCACCGCGAACCCACATCGACGCCGCCGACATCGGCGCCGCGTCGCTGCGTTCGATTCTTGTGCTCGTACTTATTACCCAACCAACAGGTGCGGGACGAGCCAGCGTGTAAGCAGATAGAACACACCGGAACTCGATCAAAAACCCGCACCCGCCCAGGTGCGGGTTTTTTCATTTCAAGACCTGGTTTCAGACGCAACCACCATGACCACCGCCTTCTGCAAAACCCGGACCTGCTGCACCACGATGCCTCGTGGCGGCCGTTCCTGTGCGATGCGCGGCCCCTCCTCCACCGCTTTCCCCTGACCGGCCGGTACGTCGCTTCGACGACCGGCCGTTCTTTTTTCTTCCCACCGCAAGGAACCTCCCCCATGAGCACCAACGACCTGCCCCAGACCAAGATCGCCGTCATCGGCTACGGCAGCCAGGGCCGCGCCCACGCACTGAACCTGCGCGAATCCGGCTTCGATGTGGTGGTAGGCCTGCGGCCGGGCGGCCCGACCGAAGCCAAGGCCCAGGCCGATGGCTTCACCGTCGTGGCTCCCGCCGATGCGGTGAAGGATGCCGACCTGGTCGCCGTGCTGACTCCGGACATGGTGCAGAAGAAGCTCTACAACGACGTGCTGGCGCCCAACATGAAGCAGGGCGCGTGCCTGCTGTTCGCCCACGGCCTCAATGTCCACTACGGCATGATCGAGCCGCGCGCCGACCTGGACGTGGTCCTGGTCGCACCGAAGGGCCCGGGCGCGCTGGTGCGTCGCGAGTACGAGATCGGCCGTGGCGTTCCGTGCATCTGGGCGGTCTACCAGGACACCAGCGGCCAGGCCGCGCAGCATGCGCAGGCCTATGCGACCGGTCTCGGTGGCGCCCGCGCCAATCTGATCCAGACCACCTTCAAGGAAGAAACCGAGACCGACCTGTTCGGTGAGCAGGCGGTGCTGTGCGGTGGCGCCTCGGCGCTGGTACAGGCCGGTTTCGAGACCCTGGTGGAAGCCGGCTACCAGCCCGAGATCGCCTATTACGAAGTGCTGCACGAACTGAAGCTGATCGTGGACCTGTTCTACGAAGGCGGCATCTCGCGCATGCTGGAATTCATCTCCGAAACGGCGCAGTACGGCGACTACGTCAGCGGTCCGCGGGTGATCGATGCCGGCACCAAGGAGCGCATGAAGGAAGTACTGAAGGACATCCAGGACGGCACCTTCACCAAGAACTGGGTGGCCGAGTACGAAGCGGGCCTGCCGAACTACAACCGGTTCAAGCAGGCCGACCTGGAGCATCCGATCGAGAAGGTAGGCAAGGAACTGCGCGCCAAGATGGTCTGGTTGCAAGGACAGGCCGCGTAACCACGCGGCCCTCCCCCACCCGCTTGCAAGGTCCCCCATGAACTCTTCCACACACCGCAGCGCGCCACCCAACGGGGCGCGCTGGCTGACCCAGGCACTGGAGGCCGAAGGCGTCCGCACGCTGTTCGGCTATCCCGGCGGCACCATCATGCCGTTCTACGACGCGCTGGTGGATTCGTCGTTGAAGCACATCCTGGTGCGGCACGAGCAGGGCGCGGCGCTGGCCGCCAACGGTTTCGCGCGCGCCAGCGGCCAGGTGGGCGTCTGCGTGGCCACCTCCGGCCCCGGCGCATCGAACCTGGTCACCGGTATCGCCGATGCGATGCTGGACTCGGTGCCGATGGTCTGCATCACCGGCCAGGTCGGTACGCCCCTGCTGGGTACCGACGCCTTCCAGGAGCTGGATGTGTTCGGGCTGACGATGCCCATCGTCAAGCACAGCTGGCTGGTACGCAGCGTCGATGACCTGCCCCGCGTGGTCGCCGATGCCTTCCGCATTGCCCGCGAAGGACGTCCCGGCCCGGTGCTGATCGACCTGCCCAAGGACGTGCAGGTGGCCGATGCCAGTCACCTGCCGGTGCATGTGCCGAGCAGCGTCGAACCGCCGCCGGCAGCCACCGACGCCGCCATCGCCGCCGCCATCGCAGCGCTGGCGGCGGCGGAGAAGCCGGTGGTGTATGCCGGCGGCGGCATCGCACTGGGCGATGCGGTGCAGGATCTGCGCGATTTCGTCGAGGCCAGTGGCATTCCCACGGTGATGACCCTGCGTGGACTGGGCGCTCTGCCGGCACACCATCCGCAGTCGCTGGGCATGCTGGGCATGCACGGCACCCGCGCTGCCAACATGGCGGTGCAGGAAAGCGACCTGCTGCTGGTGCTGGGCGCACGCTTCGATGATCGCGCCACCGGCAAGCTGGCGGAGTTCGCTCCGTTCGCGCGCGTGGTCCATATCGATGCCGATGCGTACGAGATCTCCAAGCTGCGCAGCGCCGACGTCGCCGTGCCCGGCAATGTCGGCCACGCCATCCGTGCCCTGCATGCGGCCTTCCCCTCCCCCAGGGCCCATCAGGACGCATGGCGCAGCCGCTGTGCGCAGCATCGCGACCGCTTCGCCGCCCGCTACGACGCGCCTGGCCAGCACATCTACGCACCCGCGCTGCTGAAGCGCCTGAGCGAACTGGCACCCGCCGACACGGTGATTGCCTGCGACGTCGGCCAGCATCAGATGTGGGTGGCCCAGCATTGTCGTTTCAATCATCCGCGCAACCATCTGACCAGCGGCGCGCTGGGCACGATGGGCTTCGGCCTGCCGGCGGCGATGGGCGCGCAGTTTGCCTGCCCGGAGCGCACCGTGGTGCTGGTGTCCGGCGATGGCAGCTTCATGATGAACGTGCAGGAGCTGGCGACCATCGCCCGGTGCCGCCTGCCGGTGAAGATCGTGCTGCTGGACAACAGCTCGCTGGGCATGGTCCGGCAGTGGCAGGAGCTGTTCTTCGCCGAGCGCTACAGCGAGATCGATCTGTCCGACAACCCGGATTTCGTCGCCCTGGCCCAGGTGTTCGGCATCGCCGCCAGCCGCATCGATTCGCGCGATGACGTCGAAGGCGGCCTGGCCGCGCTGCTGGCCGAGCCGGGCCCGGCGTTGCTGCACGTAGCCATCGACGCGCGCGCCAACGTGTGGCCGCTGGTGCCGCCGAACACCGCCAACAGCACCATGCTGGAAAGCAATCCAGCCCATGCCCGCCAGGAGATTCCCAATGCAATACCGGCTTGACCTGGTGCTGCAGCCGGCCGAAGGCGCGCTGCTGCGCGTGATCGGCATGGCCGAGCGCCGTGGCTTCGCGCCGCGTTCGATCAGCGGTGCTCCGGACGCCGCCGATGACGGACGCTGGCACCTGCAGCTGGTCGTGGACGGCCAGCGACCGGCGGAGACGCTGTGCCGGCAGATCGAAAAGATCTACGACTGCGTATCGGTGGAGCTGACGCCGGTAGACAGCAGCATCGAAGGAGTATCGCAATGAACACCCGTACCGTTGTGACCACGGTGCCGGTACGGAGGCGTCTTCTTCGCCGCCCGCACCCGCATGCGGTGGTCGCGCACACCGCACCGGTGGCCCATGCCGGCCGCTGATACCAGCAAGGAAAGTGATGTCGGCGACGTAAGCGTCGCCGATGTCCTGGCCGCGCAGGCACGCCTGCGCCGCTTCCTGCCGCCCACGCCACTGCATCATGCCGAACGCTTCGGCACCTGGCTGAAGCTGGAGAATCTGCAGCGGACCGGCTCCTACAAGGTGCGCGGGGCGTTGAATGCCCTGCTGGCCGGCCGCGAGCGCGGTGACAGCCGCCCCGTGATCTGCGCCTCGGCGGGCAATCATGCCCAGGGCGTTGCCTGGGCCGCCTACCGGCTGGATGTCCCCGCGATCACCGTGATGCCGCACGGTGCACCGGCAACCAAGATCGCCGGTGTCGCCCATTGGGGGGCCACCGTACGCCAGCACGGCAACAGTTATGACGAGGCCTGCGCCTTCGCCGTCGAACTGGCGCAGCGTCATGGCTATCGCTTCCTGTCCGCCTTCGATGACGCCGACGTGATCGCCGGCCAGGGGACGGTCGGCATCGAGCTGGCCGCGCACGCGCCGGACGTGGTGATCGTACCGATCGGCGGTGGTGGCCTGGCCGCCGGTGTTGCCCTGGCGCTCAAGTCGCAGGGCGTGCGCGTGATTGGTGCACAGGTGGAAGGCGTGGACTCGATGGCCCGTGCGATCCACGGCGATGTCCGCGAGATCGCCCCGGTGGCATCGCTGGCCGATGGCGTGCGGGTGAAGATCCCCGGCTTCCTGACCCGTCGCCTGTGCAGTTCGCTGCTGGACGACGTGGTGATCGTGCGCGAGGCCGAACTGCGTGAAACGCTGGTGCGCCTGGCACTGGAAGAACACATCATCGCCGAAGGCGCGGGCGCGCTGGCACTGGCTGCCGGTCGACGCATCGCCGGGCGCCGCAAGTGCGCCGTGGTCTCCGGCGGCAACATCGATGCCGGCGTGCTGGCCGGCCTGCTGACCGACATCCGCCCACGCCCGCCGCGCAAGCCGCGACGGCGTCGCGCCGAGACGCCCCGCCCGCCGGCACGGACCAGCGTCACGCCCACCACTGCTGCCCCCCCTTCCCCCCTGCACGCCGTTGCACCTGTTGTCGAGGAGATCTCCCTGTGACCACCATCGAACGAATTACCACCCCGCGCATCCGCATCTTCGACACCACCCTGCGTGACGGCGAGCAGTCCCCCGGCTGCAGCATGAGCCCACCGCAGAAGCTGGTGATGGCGCGTGCGCTGGACGAACTGGGCGTGGACATCATCGAGACCGGCTTCCCGGCCAGCTCGCAGTCCGACCGCGAAGCGATGGCCCTGATCGGCCGCGAACTGCGCCGTCCGGGCCTGAGCCTGGCCGTGCTGTCGCGCTGCCTGCAGGCCGATATCGAGACCTCGGCACGTGCCCTGGAAGCCGCGGCCAACCCGCGCCTGCACGTGTTCCTGTCGACCAGCCCGCTGCACCGCGAGCACAAGCTGCGGATGACCCGCGAGCAGGTGCTGGAGTCGGTACGCAAGCATGTATCGCTGGCCCGTTCCTACATCGACGATGTCGAGTTCTCGGCCGAAGATGCCACCCGCACCGAGCTGGACTACCTGATCGAGGTCTCGCGCGCGGCCATCGCCGCCGGCGCCACCACCATCAACCTGCCCGACACCGTCGGCTTCACCACGCCGGAGGAAATCCGCGCGATGTTCCAGCAGGTCATTGCCGGCGTGGCCGACGTGCCCAATGCCGCCAATGTGATCTTCAGCGCGCACTGCCACAACGACCTGGGACTGGCTGTGGCCAATTCCCTGGCCGCCATCGAGGGCGGCGCCCGCCAGGTCGAGTGCACCGTCAACGGCATCGGTGAACGCGCCGGCAACTGCTCGCTGGAAGAAATCGCGATGGCGCTGAAGGTGCGCCAGGCCTTCTACGAGCAGGACACCGCGATCAACACCCCGCGCATCGTCGGCACCTCGCAGCTGCTGCAGCGCCTGGTCGGCATGCCGGTGCAGCGCAACAAGGCCATCGTCGGCGCCAATGCCTTCGCCCATGAATCGGGCATCCACCAGCATGGCATGCTGCGCCATCGCGGCACCTACGAAATCATGCGCCCGGAAGACGTGGGCTGGGAGGATTCGCAGATGGTGCTGGGCCGCCACAGTGGCCGCGCCGCCGTCGAAGCGCGCCTGCGTGCGCTGGGCTTCTGGCTGGACGAAGAAGAGCTGAAGCTGGTGTTCGAACAGTTCAAGGGCCTGTGCGAGCAGCAGCGGGTGGTCACCGATGCCGACCTGCAGACCTTGATGCAGGGCGGCGCCAATGCACAGGGCTATCGCCTGGCCTCGATGACCATCAGCGATGTCGGCAGTCGCGCCAATGCACTGGTGGAGCTGTCCGACCCGGACGGCAACCGCGTGGCCGAGACCGCGCAGGGCGATGGTCCGGTGGACGCGCTGTTCGGCGCGTTGTCGGCCGCCACCGGCGTGCAGCTGATGCTCGACAGCTATCACGTGCACAGCGTCGGCATCGGTGCCGATGCACGCGGCGAGGCCAACCTGAGCGTGCGCCACGACGGCATCGAATACGACGGCACCGGCACCAGCAAGGACATCATCGAAGCCTCTGCGCTGGCCTGGCTGGACGTTGCCAACCGGCTGCTGCGCCAACGCCAGGCTGCCGCCAGCAGCGTCAGCGAAACCGCCACCCCTGCCACCGCCTGAGAAACCTGACATGAGCGCCTTCGACACGACCACGTCCGCTACGGCGGGCCAGCAGTGGAACGCCCAGGACTATGCGATCGATGCCGGTTTCGTGCCGCTGCTCGGCGGCGCGGTGTCGCGCCTGCTCGACCCGCGCGCCGGTGAGCACATCCTCGATCTGGGCTGTGGCGATGGGGTGCTCAGCAGTGAACTGGCGTTGAGCGGTGCACGCATCCACGGCGTGGACGCGTCGCCGGAACTGGTGATCGCCGCCCGCGCGCGCGGCGTCGATGCGCAGGTGATGGACGGCCATGCCCTGTCCTTCGATGGCGCGTTCGACGCGGTGTTCAGCAACGCCGCGCTGCATTGGATGCGTCACCCCGACGCCGTGCTGGAAGGCGTGCGCCGTGCACTGCGTCCCGGCGGCCGCTTCGTGGCCGAGTTCGGTGGCCATGGCAACGTGGCGACCATCATCGCCGCGGTGCAGGCCGCACGTGCCGCGCATGGCCATGGCGCCAGCGGTTTCCAGTGGTATTTCCCGACCGCCGACGCCTACGCCGACCGCCTGCGCCAGCACGGCTTCCAGGTGCAGCTGATCGAATGCCTGCCGCGCCCCACCGCACTGCCGACCGGCGTGGCAGGATGGCTGCGGGTGTTCGCCGCACCGCTGCTGGACGACCTGCCGGTCGGGGCCCGAGCCACCGTTCGCGAGGCCGCCGCGGCCCTGCTGGCCGACCTGCCCCGCAACGCGGCGGGCCAGCCGCTGGCTGACTACGTGCGCCTGCGCGTCCTCGCGCGCCGCCGTTGACTTGACCCTTTCCCGTTATTTCCCGATGTTCGTTCAATCGTACTTCTGCCAGGCAACCGCATGACCTCCGCACCCCGCACCCTGTACGACAAACTGTGGGACGCCCACGTGGTCGTTCCCGAATCCGACAGCGCCCCTGCGGTGCTGTACATCGACCTGCACCTGATCCACGAGGTGACATCGCCGCAGGCGTTCACCGAGCTGCGCGAACGCGGTCTCCGCCCACGCCGGCCGGACCGCACCAAGGCGACGATGGATCATTCCACGCCGACCCTGCCGGCCACCGCCGACGGCCGGCTGCCGTACGCCAGCGCCGCCTCCGAGGCGCAGGTCGCCACGCTTGCGCGCAACTGCAGCGAGCACGGCATCGAACTGTTCGACATGAGCTCGGACAACCGGGGCATCGTCCATGTCATCGCGCCCGAGCAGGGTTTTACCCAGCCCGGCATGACCATCGTCTGCGGCGACAGCCATACCTCCACCCATGGTGCGTTCGGCTCGCTGGCCTTCGGCATCGGCACCAGCGAAGTGGGTCATGTGCTGGCAACACAGTGCCTGCTGCAGCGGAAGGCGAAGACGCTGGCAATCACGGTCGACGGCCCCCTGGCGCCGGGCGTCGGCGCGAAGGACGTGGTCCTGCACATCATCGGTGTGATCGGCGTCAACGGCGGCACCGGCCATGTGATCGAGTTCCGTGGCAGCACCATCGAAGCGATGGACATGGAGCAGCGCATGACCCTGTGCAACATGTCCATCGAGGCCGGCGCGCGCGCGGGCATGGTGGCACCGGACCAGGTCACCTTCGATTTCGTCGCCAACACGCCACGCGGCCCCAAGGGCGCCGATTTCGAGGCGGCCGTGGCCCGTTGGCAGGAACTGCGCAGCGATGAAGGCGCGCGCTTCGACAGCGAAGTCCACATCGATGCAGCCGACATCCGTCCGACCCTGACCTGGGGCACGCATCCCGGCACCGCCATCGCGGTCGATGTGCCGATTCCTGCGGCCAACGACGCCGCCGCGCAGAAGGGCCTGGACTACATGCACTTCCAGGCCGGCCAGGCACTGGCCGGCACGCCGGTCGATGTCGTGTTCGTCGGTTCGTGCACGAACGGCCGCCTCAGCGACATGCGCGAAGTGGCACAGGTGCTGCGCGGCCGCCGCGTCGCCGAGCGCGTGCGCATGCTGGTGGTACCGGGCTCGGAGATCGTCAAGCGCCAGGCCGAAGCGGAGGGTATCGATGAGATCGTGCGTGCAGCCGGTGCCGAATGGCGCGCGCCGGGCTGCTCGATGTGCATCGCCATGAATGGTGATCTGGTCGCCCCCGGCCAACTGGCAGTGAGTACCAGCAACCGCAACTTCGAGGGCCGCCAGGGGCCGGGCTCGCGCACACTGCTGGCCTCGCCGATGAGCGCCGCCTGGGCGGCGGTGAAGGGCCACGTGGCCGATACCCGCGAACTGTTCGCGCAGGAGGTGGCGTAATGGCCGGTTTCCGCACCTTGACCTCGTCCAGCGTCGTACTGCGCCAGACCAACATCGACACCGACCAGATCATTCCGGCCCGGTTCCTGTCCACCACCGAGCGTGCCGGACTGGGCCGCAACGCGTTCAATGACTGGCGCTGGCAGTCCGATGGTTCGCCGGTGGCCGATTTCGCCTTCAACCAGCCGCACAACGCCGGCCGCAGCATCCTGCTGGCGGGCCGCAACTTCGGCTGTGGTTCCTCGCGCGAGCACGCGCCGTGGGCGCTGACCGACCTGGGCCTGCGCGCCATCGTCAGCAGCGAGATCGCCGACATCTTCCGTGGCAACTCACTGAAGAACGGCCTGCTGCCGATCGTCCTGGACGAAGCCGACGTTCAGGCGCTGATGCAGCGCCCCGACGACGAACTGACCATCGACGTGGCGGCACGCGAGCTGCGTACGCCGGATGGCCGGGTCTACTCCTTCCCGCTGGATGGCTTCTCGCAGACCTGCCTGCTGGAAGGCGTCGATCAACTGGGTTATCTGCTGGGCCGCGTCCCTGACATCGAACGTTACGAGAGTGAGCATGCACGCTGAGATCGTTGTACTCCCCGGTGATGGCATCGGCCCGGAAGTGGCCGCCGCTGCGGTTGCGGTCCTGAAAGCCATCGGCGAACGCTTCAACCACACCTTCACGTTCAGCGAGCACGATATCGGTGGCATCGCCATCGATCGCCATGGCGAGCCCCTGCCCGCCGCGACCCTCGCCGCATGCCAGGCTGCGAATGCCGTGCTGCTGGGTGCAGTGGGTGGACCGAAGTGGTCCGACCCGAACGCCAAGGTGCGCCCCGAGCAGGGCCTGCTGGCGATCCGCAAGGCGCTGGGCCTGTACGCCAACCTGCGGCCGGTGCGTACCCATGATGCCGCCCTGGGGGCATCGCCGATCAAGGCCGAACTGCTCAAGGGCGTGGACTTCGTGGTGGTACGCGAACTGACCGGCGGCATCTACTTCGGCGACAAGACCCGCGATGCCGACAGCGCCAGCGACCTCTGCCGCTACACCGTGGCCGAAATCGAGCGCGTGCTGCGCAGCGCGTTCCGCCTGGCACAGCAGCGCCGAGGCAAGGTGACCTCGGTGGACAAGGCCAACGTGCTGGAGACGTCCCGCCTGTGGCGCGACGTCGCCGCCCGCATCGGCCGCGAGGAGTTCCCGGACGTCGTGCTGGAACACCAGCTGGTCGATTCGATGGCGATGCACCTGCTGGCCAAGCCACGCGAATACGACGTGATCGTGACCGAAAACATGTTCGGCGACATCCTCACCGACGAGGCCTCGATGCTGGCCGGCTCACTGGGCCTGCTGCCGTCGGCGTCGCTGGGAGAACCGGGGGCGGTCGGCATCTACGAGCCGATCCACGGTTCGGCACCGGACATCGCCGGCAAGGGCATCGCCAACCCCTACGCGACGATCCTCAGCGCGGCCATGCTGCTGCGCCACTCGCTGGGCCTGGATGCCGAAGCGGCGGCGGTGGAGGCGGCCGTGCACGCGGTGCTGGATGATGGCGTGTTCACTGCTGATCTGGCTGCAAAGGGCCAGGCCGTGAGCACGGCGGCGGCGACCGACGCCGTGCTGGCGAAGCTGGCCTGACCCCTCCGGGTGCCGGGCGCACTGCCCGGCACCTTGCAGCGCGCACCCACCGCAGCGCGGACGATCCGGGCATCGCATGATGCGCCGTGCTGGCTGCCCCTACATGCGCCCGCCCCCTGCGCCACCGAAGACGGGATCTCCCAGCTCGGGCAGCGCCTCCCGGAAGTAGCACCCCTGCTCGGTCAGGCCATTACCGATATCTGCCAGCATCAGTCGCTTCTGCTCCAGCCAGCCATCTGCGGCCTGGCGCTGTGGTTGATCGATCGAGTACTCCGCCTTGCCGTTGCGCACCCCGGTCTGCGCAGCACCGAGCCGGTTTGCGATCCGTGCAGCGCTGTCCTGGGCCAGTATCACGTGGAAGTTGCGATCCCGCCGATAGAGCCGCTGCACGCTCAAACCGCCGATGTCGACGGGGTGCGGCAGATCCCACCATTCCGTCCCCAGGCCGTCCTCGTCATGTCGCCACGCCAGTGGTTCCCAGCGACGATAGATCAGGACCGTCGCAAGCCAATTGCGATCTTCAATGGTCCCCTCGCAGCTCATCAGCCGCGGCAGCAGCGCCAACGCAGCCCGTTCACGCTCCGCCGGTGCGCTCCCACGGAAGGCCTGCTCACTGACCCAATCCGGGCGCTGACGATGCATGTATTCGCAGCCGATGCTCAACAGGCCACTTCCACGCCGGTCCAGCACCAACCTCTGCTCTGCGGTGAGGCCATTGCCGTTGCTCGGAGTGCGCTGCTGGAGCCTGCGGTGCCATTCATCACGGTTGAATGCGGGCGGGATAGGCACCGCCTGCAACTGCTGTTCCGCAACGATTCTCTCACCTGCATCGCGTGGCAGAACGAGCCTCTTTATCAACGTATCAAGCAGCAACGTCCTGGACCTGACTCCATGCACTTTGATCGGTTTCGGCAGTTCGATGAGTGTGCGTCCGTACTCGTCACCAAGCACCCGCCACGTACCGTACTTCCGCGGCAGTGGCGCGCGGTCCTGCCGCAGCACCTCGCCGATCAGAAGATGATTACGTATCGTTGTGCGGTGGTCGGCACGGCATTCGACAATGGCCGCCAGATCGGCCAGGGCCATCTTCCTTGAGTCCGTGCGCTCCAGTGTCCATCCGTCCGAGGGCGGCCGGGCCAACGCTGGCGCCCCAGCAACCAGCAGCATCCAGGTCAACACGACGGGACCAGCCAGGCGAATCCGTGAGGTCATCAGCAGCGGTATCGGCATGGATCACCTGACCGCTGTTGACGGGGACGTCGCGTCGACGCGCGTACCGCGCCTGGCGTTGAAGGAAGGGGACATTGACAAGCGCAGCACCTGCAGAACCGATTCATATTCATACCTGCCCACGATGCCTTGGCGCTCTGCCCCGATCCATGCAAGAAGTTTCAAACACTCCGATCACAACGCCAGCCCGAGGCAGAACCTACGGATTCATTCACGGGACCTGCCGGCAGGCGCGGTCACGATGCCGTACTGGCGAAGCTGGCCTGACCCGCCGGGCGGCACCTGTAGCGTCGAGCCATGCCCGGCGGCTGTTGCATGAGCCGGGCATGGCTCGGCGCCACAGGTGCAGTGCGGTGGAGCCTCGCCCGGCGTGGCCCGGTTACTTGGTGGTGTAGCCACCGTTGACCAGCACCGTCTGCCCGGTCATCCACCAGCCGTCGGTGACCAGGAAACGGATCCACGGCACGATGTCGGCAATGTCGGTCAGACCGGTGCGGGTGAACGCGGACAGCGCCGCCGCGGTCTTGTGATACGCCTGCGCATCGGCACTCTCGGCAGGATAGAAGAACGGCGTGTCCATCGGCCCGGGACCGATCGCGGTCACCGAGATGCCCCGCTCGCCGAACTCCTTCGATGCCGCGCGGGTGAAGTGCTCCACCGGCGCCTTGGTGCCTGCATAGCTGGAGTAGAACGGCGTGTAGGCGCCCAGCAGCGACGTCACCAGGGTGCAGATGCGGCCACCATCATTGACGTGACGGCCGGCCTCCTTGAGGAAGAAGAACGCCGCCTTGGCATTCACCGCGCTCATCTCGTCGTACTCCGCTTCGCTGATCTCCAGCATCGGCTTCTTCAGGACCTTGCCGACGGTATTGATGGCGACATCGGGACGGCCGACGGCTGCGACAGCGTCGGCGAACAGGCGCTCCATCGCGGCAGCGGAGGTCAGGTCGCCCTGCAGCGCCACGGCCTCGCTGCCCGCGGCCTGGACCGCCGCGACGGTCGCTTCGGCGTCGGCCTGGCTGGCATCGCTGTTGTAATGGATGACGATGGCCCCGGCGCCGTGCGCGGCGAAATCGCGGGCGAGCAGGCCACCGAGGTTCTTGGCACCGCCTGCGATCAGCACGGTCTTGCCCTTGAGGGAGTGGTCGGTCATGGCTTCGGTCTCGGAGTGGGGCTGTCCGGGATGGCAACCCTGCCCCGATGACGATATCGTGCGGAAAATGCGGATAAAGCCCGCAACATTGACTTAACTTTCCAGATCGAGCGAACAATGGATCGGATCGACCGCTTCCGCATCTTCAGCCGGGTGGTGGAGTGCGCCAGCTTCACCCGCGCCGCCGACCAGCTCGGACTGCCCCGTTCCACGGTATCGGCGGCGGTCGCCGAGCTGGAACAACGGCTGGGTACGCGCCTGTTGCAACGCTCGACGCGACGCGTCTCCACCACCCACGATGGCGATGTGTTCCACGCCCGCTGCCTGCGCCTGATCGCCGAGGTCGAAGATGCCGAATCGCTGTTCCGCCAGGAGGACGCGCAGCCGGTCGGCCTGCTGAGGATCGACGTACCCAGCCGCATCGGCCGGCGCATCGTGGCGCCGGCGCTGCCTGACTTCTTCGCCCGTTATCCGCAGGTGGAGGTGAATCTGGGCATGACCGACCGCGCAGTGAACCTGATCGAGGAAGGCTGCGATGCGGTGTTGAGGGTCGGCCAGCTGGGCGATTCCAGCCTGGTTTCGCGCACGCTGGGCACGCTGGACTTCGTCAACGTGGCTGCGCCGTCCTACCTGCGCGCGTACGGCGTCCCGCAGCAACCGGCGGACCTGCAGCAGCACCGGGCGGTGAACTACGCCTCGCCGACGACCGCGCGGGTGGAACCATGGGAATGGCAGGACGGACCCCAGCTGCGCACGCTGCCCATGCAGGGCTGGGTACGGGTGAACAGCGCCGAAGCCTCGATCGCCTGCTGCGTGGCCGGACTGGGACTGCTGCAGATTCCGCGCTATGACGTGCAGGACGAGCTGCAGTCCGGCACGTTGGTGGAAGTGATGCCACGGCATGTCGCACAACCGTTGCCGGTCACCCTGCTGCAACCGCATCGGCAGCATCGGGCACAGCGCGTGCACGTATTCCTGGAGTGGCTGGTGCCACTGCTGCGGAGCGGCCTGCAACTGCAGTAGATCCACGCCATGCTCGACTCACCCCATCATCGCGCGAAGAGCAGCCGAGCATGGCTCGGCTCTACAGAAAGCAGATCCCGCGAGCATGCGTGGATGCAAAGCGCCGTGCCAACCCGGGTTGGCACCTGCCAGAGGCGGTGGCCCTGGAACCCGGGGCATTACGCCCCGGATTCATCCGGCTTCACCCGGAACCACGCCGCATACAGCGCCGGCAGGAACACCAGGGTCAGCACGGTACCCACGATCAACCCGCCCATGATCGAGATCGCCATCGAGCCATAGAACGCGCTGCGCGACAGCGGAATCATCGCCAGCACCGCCGCCAGGGCGGTCAGCACGATCGGGCGGAAACGCCGTACCGTCGCGTCGATGATCGCATGCCAGCGATCATGCCCGGCATCGATGTCCTGCTGGATCTGGTCGATCAGGATCACCGAGTTGCGCATGATCATGCCGGCCAGCGCGATCGTGCCCAGCAGCGCCACGAACCCGAACGGTGCACGGAACAGCAGCAGGAACAAGGTCGCGCCGATGATGCCCAGCGGTGCCGTCACCAGCACCATCGCCGCACGCGAGAAGCTGCGCAGCTGCAGCATCAGCAGCGTTGCGACCACGATCAGGAACAGCGGCATGCCTGCCTTGATCGAGTCCTGGCCACGTGCCGAATCCTCCACCGTTCCGCCGGTTTCCAGCAGGTAACCGCTCGGCAGTGCAGCGCGGATGCCATCCAGCGTCGGCAGGATCTGCTGCACCACGTCCAGCGCCTGGCTGCCGTCACCGATATCGGCACGCACGGTCACGGTCGGCAGGCGGTTGCGATGCCAGATGATGCCGTCCTCGAACACGTACTCCAGGCGCGCCACCTGCGAGAGCGTCACCGACGTGCCATTGGCGGTTGGAATGGCCAGGCTGCCCAGCATGCCCAGCTGCACGCGCTCGTTCTCCGGACCCCGCAGCAGCATCTCGATCAGGCGATTGCCCTCGCGATAGGTGCTCACGCTCATGCCCGACAGCGAAGTGCCCAGCAGCTGGCTCACCTGCGCACTGCTCACGCCCAGCGCGCGCGCACGGTCCTGGTCCAGCACCAGCCGCACGACCTTGCTCGGCTCGCTCCAGTCCAGGTTCACGTTCATCACATGCGGGTTCTCCCGCACCTTGTCCTGTACCTGGCGCGCGATCGCCTGCACCTGCTCGATGTGCTCGCCGGAGATCCGCAGCTGCACCGGGTAGCCCACCGGCGGACCGTTCTCCAGCCGCGTCACGCGCATCTGCACATCCGGGAACTGCGGGATCACGTCCTTCAGCAGCCAGTCGCGCGTGGCCTCGCGCGCCTTGGCGTCTTCGGTGAGCACCACGAACTGCGAGAAGTTGGTCGCCGGCAGCTGCTGGTCCAGCGGCAGGTAGAAGCGCGGCGAACCGGTCCCCACATAGGCCACGTAGTTGGCGATGCCCTCACGGCCCTTCAACAGCTTTTCCAGCTTGCTGGCCTGCGCCTGCGTGGCCTGCAGCGACGCGCCTTCAGCCAGTTCGATATCCACCATCAGTTCCGGGCGGGTCGAATCCGGGAAGAACTGCTGCGGCACGAAGCGGAACATCAGCAGCGAGAACACGAACAGGGCCACCGTTGCTGCGATCACCCACCAGCGGTGGCGCAGGCACATGTCCAGGAAGCGGCGGAAACGCGTGTAGAACGGCCGCTGGTACGGATCGTGGTCGTGTGCATGCTCCTTCGGTGCGACCCAGCGCAGCAGCGCCGGATGGCGATCGGCCCAGGCCAGGCGCTTCGCACGCCAGCGACCGGCCAGGCTGTCCGGCTTGGGCAGCTGCGGATTGAACAGATCCGGCAGCATCTTGTCACCCAGGTATGGAATGAACAGCACCGCCGCAATCCATGACACCACCAGTGCGATGGTCACCACCTGGAACAGCGAGCGGGTGTACTCACCGGTGCTTGACGCCGCCGTGGCGATCGGCAGGAAACCTGCCGCCGTGATCAGCGTACCGGTGAGCATCGGGAACGCCGTGGATTCCCAGGCGAAGCTGGCCGCGCGCAGGCGGTCGTAGCCCTGTTCCATCTTGGTGGCCATCATCTCCACCGCGATGATCGCATCGTCCACCAGCAGGCCCAGCGCCAGCACCAGCGCGCCCAGCGAGATCTTGTGCAGGCCGATATCGAAGTAATGCATGACGAAGAAGGTCATCGCCAGCACCAGCGGAATGGTCACGCCCACCACCAGGCCCGTACGCAGGCCCAGCGAGAAGAAGCTCACCAGCAGCACGATCACCACCGCTTCGGTCAGCACCTGCACGAACTCACCCACCGACTCTTCCACTGCATGCGGCTGGTCGGAGACCTTGCGCAGGTGCATGCCCGCCGGCAGCGTCTTCTGCAGGCGCTCGAACTCGGCATCCAGCGTGGAGCCCAGCTTCAGGATGTCGCCACCGTCCTTCATCGCGACCGCAATGCCGATCGCATCCTCACCCATGAAGCGCATCTTCGGCGACGCCGGATCGGCGAAGCCGCGCTTGATCTCGGCGATATCGCCCAGGTGCACGGTGCGGTCGCCGGCCTGGATCGGGAAGCGCCGGATGTCATCGATGCTCTGGAACTGGCCGGTCACGCGCAGCTGCACACGATCGGTCGGGGTCTCGAAGAAGCTGGTGGCGCTGATCGCGTTCTGGTCGGCCAGCGCCTGCTGCACCTGCTGCAGCGACACGCCCAGCGTGGCCAGCTTGGTGTTGGACAGCTCGATCCAGACCTTCTCGTCCTGCAGGCCCTGCAGCTCGATCTTGCCCACGTCCGGCACCCGCTGCAGTTCCAGCTGGATGCGATCGGCGTAGTCACGCATCACGGCGTAGTCGAAGCCCTGCCCGGTCAGCGCGTAGATGTTGCCGAAGGTGTCGCCGAACTCATCGTTGAAGAACGGACCGACGATTTCGCGCGGCAGGTTCGGCTTGATGTCGCCCACGCGTTTGCGCACCTGGTACCACAGGTCCGGAATGGCCTTGGAGCGCAGGCTGTCCTTGGCCGCGAAGATCACCTGCGACTCGCCCGGGCGCGAGTAGGAGCGGATGAACTCGTACTGCCCGGTGTTGAGCAGCGCCTTCTCGATCGGCTCGGTCACCTGGCGCGAGACCTGCTCGGCGGTCGCGCCCGGCCACATCGTGCGTACCACCATCACCTTGAAGGTGAACGGCGGATCCTCGGACTGGCCCAGATGCTTGTACGACCAGGCGCCGATGAGGGCGAAGGCGAGCATGGCGAACAGCACCAGCGCGCGGTTGCCCAGCGCCCATTCGGATAGATTGAAACGGCGCACAGGCTTACTCCTTTGCCTTCGGTGCGGCAGCCGGCGCTGCGGGCTTCAGCACCGGGCGATTCTGCCGGTCCACCGCCACGACCTGCTGGCCGGATCGCAGCAGATGGCCGCCCGCAGCCACCACCCAGTCGTCGGCGTCCACGCCGGACAGCACCGGCACGGCGTCGATGCCATAGGCGCCCGTGCTGACGGTGACCGATTTCAACGTGCTGCTGGCCGGGTCCACCACCCACACACTGGTTGCGCCACCTGCACCGCGCTGGAGAGCGGCCATCGGCAGCTGCAGGGTGCCGTGGCGGCCGGCGCTGCTGAACACGCGCGCGCTCTGCCCCAGCTCGACATCGGCCAGTGCATCGGCGGGCAGGCTGACCCGGGTTGCGTAGGTCCGCGCCTGCGGATCGGCGGCGGCGGCGATCTCGCGGATCGTGCCGGGCAGGCGCTGCCCCGGGCGGTTCCACAACTCCACTTCCACCGGCTGGCCTACCGCGTAGTCGCGGATGGTGGCTTCCGGCAGGTCGATCAGCACTTCGCGGCCACCGTCTGCGGCCAGGTTGAAGATGGTCTGGCCCGCGGCCACCACCTGCCCGGCTTCCGCCTCACGGCTGGCGATCACACCATCGGCCGGCGCACGCAGCTGGGCGTAGCCGGCCTGGTTGCGCAGCACGTCCAGGTTGGCCCGGGCCGCGTTGGCCTGGCCCTGCGCGGCCTTGAACGCGGCAGACTGCTGATCCAGCTGCGAACGGCTGACCAGCTGCTGGTCGGCCAGCACCTGGTAGCGCTTGAGATCGTCGCGGGCGCGTACCAGATCGGCTTCGGCCGCGGCCAGCTGCGCCTGCGAGGCGCGCGCCTGCAGGGCGAAGTCGGCGACATCCAGCTCGGCCAGCACGTCCCCCTTCTTCACCCGTTGGCCGGCGTCCACATGGCGCTTGACCAGGTTGCCGCCGACGCGGAACGACAGCGGGCTCTCCTGGCGTGCCCGGACCGTACCGGGAAACGCCGCCGGCGCCTGCCCGACCTGCTCGCCGGGATGCACCACCAGCACCGGCACGGCCGCCGGTGGCGCCTGCTCCTGTCCCGAACAGGCTGCCAGCGCAGCCACCCACACGATACCGCCCATCCAGCGCACGATCTTCATCGGTCAACGTCCTGACAACACTGAGTTCAGCAGGGGAGCCGCAACGTCCGGCCCAATTTAGTAAACTGGCCGGTATAGTATAAATATCGAACCGCTTGGTCTAGTATTACCGCAATGAGTTCTTCCACTTCCCGCAAGCCGTCGGCCAAGCCTGCTGCCAAGGCCGCCGGACCCGGGCGTCCCAAGGATCTTGGCAAGCGCGCGGCGATCCTCGAGGCGGCCAAGACCCTGTTCATCGAACAGGGCTATACCGGTGTGAGCATGGACAGCATCGCTGCCCAGGCGGGCGTGTCGAAGCTGACGGTGTACAGCCATTTCGGCGACAAGGAGACCCTGTTCTCCGAGGCCGTGCAGTCCAAATGCATCGAGATGCTGCCGGATGCGCTGTTCGTGGCCGACGCCGAAGGGCCACTGCGAGACCAGCTGATCGGGATCGGCCTGGCCTTCTTCAAGCTGATCACCTCCGACGCGGCGATCTCGATCCAACGGGTGATGATGGCCCCGGAGACCGACGAACGCCTGCGTGAGCTGTTCTGGCAGGCCGGGCCCGAGCGCACCTGCGAGGCGCTGGCCGACTTCCTGCGCTCGCGCAGCGAGCGGGGCGAGCTGCAGATTCCCGACCATCACCTGGCCGGGCAGCAGTTCCTGACCCTGGTCAAGGGTGAAGTGCACATGCATATGATGTGCGGCATGCCACTGTCATCGGTGGAGATCGATCCTGTCACCCACGTGGCGGCCAGCGTCGACTTCTTCCTGCGCGCCTATGCGCCCGGAGGAGCCGGAACCGGCTGAAACGGCAAAGCTGAACGAACCGGTGGTCGCGATGACTTCCGGCACTGCGACCCCGGCCCCCCGGCAGCGGATGCTCTGGGCGCGCCGCCGGCCTCCGGCACCGGTAAAATGGCCGGCCCACTGCGCTGGATTTGAACCTCATGACGATTGATTACGCCCACGCCCGCGAACTGATGGTGGAACAGCAGATCCGTCCCTGGGACGTGCTGGACATCAAGGTGCTCGACGTCCTGGCCCGCCTGCCGCGCGAGGCCTTTGTCGCCGACGCGCACCGGGCACTGGCCTACGCCGATGTTGAACTGCCGATCGGCAATGGCCAGAAGATGATGAAGCCCGTCATCGAGGGCCGTACCCTGCAGGCGCTGGACCTGCAACCGGGTGACGAAGTGCTGGAGATCGGCACGGGCAGCGGCTTCCTGGCCGCCTGCATCGGCGCGCTGGCGCGCGACGTGCTGAGCCTGGAGATCGACCCGGAACTGGCGACCGCCGCGCGCGCGCGGCTGGATGCCTCCGGCCTGGGTACCAACGTCCGGGTGGAAGTGGCTGACGCGCTGGCGTGGCAGACCGAACGTCGCTTTGACGTGATCTGTGTCACTGGTGCTGTCAACGTGGTGCCGTCACAGTTCGCCTCGTGGCTGCGTCCGGGTGGTCGCCTGTTCGTGATCCAGGGCCGTTCGCCGGCGATGGAAGCGCTTCTGATCAAGGCCGATGGCAGCACCGAATCCCTGTTCGAGACCGATATCGATTACCTGCGCGGTGCCGCCCCGGCACCCCAGTTCCACCTCTGAGTCCAAGGAAGCCGCAATGATCCGCCGATCCCTCGCTGTTGCGCTGGCCACTGCCCTGCTGCCGTTGTCTGCCCATGCCGCTGACCTGTTGCAGGTCTACGAGATGGCGCGCAACGGCGATCCGCAGCTGTCGGCCGCCGAATCCACCCGGCTGTACGACAAGGAAGGCGCCGTGCAGGCGCGCGCTGCCCTGCTTCCGCAGATCAACGGCCAGGCCACGCTGAACCGCACACGCAGCGAAGCCAACGCCGATGCCAATACCGGCACGGTCAGCAGCAAGCGCCGCAACTACACGATCGACGGTTCGCAGACCCTGTTCAACTGGACGCAGATCAACAACCTGCGCTCGCAGCGCGAACTGAGCAAGGCGGCTGACTTCACCCTGGATTCGGCCAACGACAGCCTGATCGTCCGCACCTCGGCGGCCTACTTCAACGTGCTGGTGGCGATCGAATCGCTGAATGCCGCACAGACCAACGAAGCGGCCGCGAAGAAGCAGTTCGACTTCGCCGACAAGCGCCTGGAAGTGGGCCTGGCGCCGATCACGGACGTGCACGAAGCGCGCGCGCAGTATGACCAGGCGCGCGCCAACACCATCGTCGCGCAGAACACCCTGGCCGATAACTACCAGGCGCTGACCGAACTCACCGGCCAGCCGGTGCTGAACCTCAAGGGGCTGCCGGCCGACTTCCGTCCCGAAGTGCCGGCCAACCGCGGCAACATCGATGAACTGGTGCAGCAGGCGACCAGCCAGAACCCGTCGCTGAAGGCGCAGGAGCTGAAGGTCAGCGCGGCCGAGGCTGGCGTGCAGGCCGCCCGTGGCGCCCACTACCCGACGCTGTCGCTGGGCGGCAGCTGGGGCAAGACCGCGACCTGGGGCGACAGCACCGGTTCGGGTTCGCTGTCCCCGGATGCGCGCACCAACAGCATCGGCCTGACCCTCAGCGTGCCGATCTTCGCCGGCGGCGCCACCCAGTCCGGCGTGCGCCAGGCGCTGGCCCAGCGTGACATCGCCCAGGATGGCTACGAGCAGCAGAAGCGCGCGCTGGATCGCAACACCCGCAATGCCTACCAGACCCTGGTGCAGGGCATCAGCGAGGTGGAAGCACGCCGCCTGGCCGTCGTCTCGGCACAGAGCGCGTACGACGCCTCGCAGGTCGGCCTGGAAGTGGGTACCCGTACGGTGCTGGACGTGATCCAGAACCAGCGCATCCTGTTCTCGGCACAGCTGGACTACGCGCAGGCCCGCTACACCTTCCTGCAGAACCGCCTGCTGCTGAGCCAGTCGCTGGGCGCGCTGGACGTGGCCGAACTGCAGGACATCAATCGCCTGCTGACCCAGGACGCTGGCAATCCCGCCACGACCACGCAGTAAGTCGTCACCCGCGTTGACGGAAAGCCACCCGACCGGGTGGCTTTTCTGATTGTGCCGCGGCGATGTGATCTAGCGCAGGAGCGGCAGCAGGCACAACGCTGCTGCCGCCATGCCCAGCACGGCGTCGGCAGGCGAGCGCGTCACCTCGCTGCGCCGCTGAAGTCCTCCCAGGCACAAGGCGGCCACCACCAGCAGTCCCACCGGCCCCGGCATCGCCGGCAAGACGCCGGCCGGCAGCCACAGCGCCAGCAGGGTCGCCAACAGGATGATCGCCACGGTCGCCACGCACGCCGCTGGTGGGTCGCCCTCGTTTCCAAGCGGCCACAGCGGCAGCGCCAGCCGCGTCGCCAGCATCAGCAGCACCAGCTGCAGCGCCGCCAACCCTGCATAGCCTGCCAGCGGCAGCCACGGCAACATCCAGGACAACTGGGGATGGCTTCGCAGCGCAACCGTCAAGGGCCGGCTGCTGGCCAGCGCTGGATAGTCGACCAGGCCCGCCTGCAGTGCGGCCAGTGCGATCAGCATCAGCGTCGCCGCGACGAGCACCATGAGCATCGTCAGTGGGCGTCGCGCCAGCTCGCCAACAGGCAACCCGGGAACACCCAGTGCCAGGCCGGCGCTGGCAAAGATGCCCAGCAGCGGCACAGCCGCAGCGAGCACGCCTCCCAGGCCGAAGCGATACGGTGCAGTGGCGGGGGGAACCCATGGGATCCAGTGCGCGTAGTGCACATACCGGGCCGCCAGCGCCAGCAGCAGCACGCCGATGCCGATCTTCACGGTCAACAGCGCGCACACCAGCAGCACCGTCCGCGCCGGTCGCATCAGCGTGGTGGCTCCCAACAGCAGCAGGCCTGCAGCGGCTGTCACCTGCACCGGCAACGTACCGGCGCTGGATGCGCTCGCCGCCGCCAGTGCCGCATGCAGATGGCCAGCCCCGGACTGCGCCGCACCCGCCAGCGTCGCCGTGCACTCCAGCAACAACGCCAGGCACAGTACGCGGGCAATCGACCGCCCCCAGCCGGCCACCAGCAGGCCATGCAGGCCATCGGCCATATCCGCCTGCGTCACCACCCTGTACAGGCGTGCCAGCACCAGCGCCGCACCGAGGGCTGCGAGCAGCAAACTGAGCACGACGGCCGGCCCCGCCTGCGCCGCCGTGTACTGACCGACCCGTGCGATGACACTGCCACCGAGCAGCAACGTCATCAGGATCACGCCCAGATGATCCATTCCAAGCCGATGGCCATCGCTGCCGCTCATCTCAAGCTCCCTTGATGCCGTCCAAGCACGGTCGACATCAGGCTGGCAGCCTGTGCGGGCAATCGATATCAGATTTGCATCTGCATGCCGCGAGGTGTGATCCGAGGCACGTTGCGGCGTCGGCGACCGGTCCTGCTACGACAGAACGATAGCCGTCAAGCAGGCTTAATCCAGTTGATCGCGACAGTACGGCGGCGAGCGCGCCGCGTGCGGCTCAGCCGCGGGGCGGTGGCAGGTGCGGGGCCACCAGCGCCAGCGTCCGCTGCAGCGCGCCGCGCCCATTGCTGACCAGCGTGCATCCGGCGTGCGCCATGTCCTCGCGGGCCTGCGGATCCTCCAGCAGGTGCTGCAGCAGACCGCCGACCGCCTGCACGTCTTCGCCGATCAACAGCGCACCGGCCTCGCGCATGCGCCGCGAGATCTCCGAGAAATTGTGCAGGTGCGGACCGGTCACCGCGGCAGTGCCCATCGCCGCCGGTTCCAGCAGGTTGTGGCCACCGATCGGCTGCAGGCTGCCGCCGACGAAGGCGACCTGCGCACAGCCATAGAACGGCATCAGTTCGCCCAGGGTGTCGATGATGAAGGCATCGGTATCGGCGGACGGCCACTGCTGCGCACGGCGGGTCGCCACGTTCCAGCCCTGCTCGCGCGCCAGCGCCTCCACCTTCGGGAAGCGCTCGGGATGCCGGGGTGCCCACAGCAGCAGCAGGTCCGGATGGTGCTGGCGCAGGCGCCGGTGCAGATCGATCACCGCCTGCTCTTCGCCATCATGGGTACTGGCCGCGATCCACACCGGCCGCGTGGCCGGCACCCGTGCGTGGAACTGTTCGATGAAGGCCTGCACGTCCGGCGTGGCGATGTCGAATTTGAGGTTGCCCAGTGCCTGCACCTGGTCAGGCGCCGCCCCCAGCTGCACGAAGCGCTCTGCGTCGTCCTGCGACTGGGCTGCCACGCACGTCACCGTGCGCAGCGCGCGGCGGATCAGCGCGGCCAGCAGCCGGTAGCCACGCAGCGAACGGGCCGACAGGCGGGCATTGAGGATGTAGACCGGAATGTCGCGGTCACGGCAGCCGAACAGCATGTTCGGCCACAGTTCGGTTTCCAGGATCAGCGCCAGGCTGGGCTGGAAGTGGCCGAGGAAACGGTTGACGCTGCCGGGCACGTCATACGGCAGGTAGACGTGGTCCAGCGCATCGCCCCACAGCGCGCGCACGCGCTCGGAGCCGGTGGGGGTGATGGTGGTGATGACCCAGCGGATATCCGGGCGCTGCTGGCGCAGGGCGTTGACCAGCGGCGCGGCGGCGTTGACCTCGCCCACCGAGACCGCATGCAGCCAGACCCGTGGCTGGCCGCTGGGCTGGGGATAGGAGGCGTAGCGCTCGTCCCAGCGGCGGAAATACTCACGGACCCGGAAGCCGCGCCAGACCAGGTGGTACACGGTGATCGGCAGCAGGATGTAGAGCACGACCGAATACAGGCCGCGCAGGATCCATTCGACAGGGTCTTTGCGCATGCGGCAAGGATACGGGACACCCCCGGGAAAGACACGCAGCCGGATTGCTAGAATGGCGCCATGTCCGATGCCTCCACTGCCGTCCGCCCGTCACTGCGCGATCCCCGCAACTGGCCGATGTTCGCCGCCATGTACGGCGCTTTCGCCATCGCCCGCCTGCCGTGGATGCTGCAGCGCGCCCTCGGTCGCGGGGTGGGGTCGATCGCCTGGCGCCTGGCCGGAAGCCGTCGCCGTGCAGCCGAGGTCAATCTCGCACTGTGTTTCCCGGAAAAGGACGATGCCTGGCGCAAGCGGTTGGTTCGCGACAGCTTCGATGCCCTGGGCGTGGGCGTGTTCGAGTGCATCCGTGCCTGGTGGGGCAGCATCGACAGCATCCGCCCGCAGGTGCAGATCGAAGGGCTGGAGCACCTGCGGCAGATGCAGGCCGAGGGTCGCGGCGTGCTGCTGGTGTCCGGGCACTTCATGACCCTGGAGATGTGCGGCCGCCTGCTGTGCGACTACGTCGACCTGTCCGGCATGTACCGCAAACACAAGAATCCGGTGTACGAGTGGGCGGTGAAGTTCGGCCGCCTGCGCTACGCCAAGGCGATGTTCGCCAACGAGGACATCCGCGCCACCGTGCGCCACCTGAAGAAGGGCGGTTTTCTCTGGTACGCCCCCGACCAGGACATGCGTGGCAAGGACACCGTGTTCGTTCCGTTCTTCGGCCACACCGCCGCCACCATCACCGCCACCCACCAGCTGGCGCGGATGACCGGTTGCGCGGTCATTCCGTACTTCCACCGCCGCGAAGGCGGGAAGTACTTCCTGAAGATCGGCGCGCCGCTGGAGAACTTCCCGAGCGAGGATGTGGAAGCCGATACCGCGCGCGTCAACCAGGCGATCGAAGAGATGGTGCGCGAAGCCCCTGACCAGTACCTGTGGATCCATCGCCGCTTCAAGCGCCAGCCCGGCGGGCGCAGCGACTTCTACAAATAACCGTGGAACAGAATGGCGACCCGAGACGCCACAGGAGCTTTATCAGCGCTGCCCGGGATAGCCAGACGACCGATGGAGTCGCACGTCATCCACAATCACCTTGATCAGTGAAAGAAGGATCGTGAAGGACGACGCCGAGAAGATCATGTTTACGACATTGCCCTGATCCAGGGCTGCCTTGAACACGATGATGGAGAGTATGGCGATATAGAGTGCTGCAGCAGTCGCCACATAAGCGAGCTTCATCTCAAGACTCCTGTTCTGTGCCCCCCGCCCAACTGCTGGAAGGGGTGAAGATTGGCATTAGACGCCTGCACTCGGTACTACAACAAGGGCAGCAACTTCAGGGGTCGTCGCAGCGACGTTTGCACCTTGAACTGAAACAGTCAAACGGTCATGGATCTGCGATCAGCCGACGCGTGATGAGTCATCCGCGTCACGCGCCAGCAGGCTGCCGGCGAACAGCGCCGCCAGCAGCACGGTCAGCCCACCCCAGAACGCAGAGTAGAACGCCAGGTGGGTGTTGAGCGGGAACACGGTGACTGCCAGCGCCAGCATGGCCGGCCGCGCCCGCTCGCGGGCCGCGGTCGGTGCGAAGCGCCACGCCCGCCAGGCCTGTGCCACGGCGGCCAGCCACAACAGCAGGCCCAGCACGCCGGTCTCGGCCAGGATCTCCAGCACGATCTGGTGCGCGTGCAGGGCCGGTTCCGCGCCCCACACCGCGGTTCCCTCCCCTGCGACGCAGGCGGGATACGCATCGCGGAAGCCACGCGCGCCGACACCGTTGATCGGATGTGCTTCGATCATGCAGACCGCTGCGCTCCAGATCCGCGCACGCCCGGACAACGCCTGGTCGACGCCCGTCTCGTCCCCCTCCCAGGCCATCGTCGTGCGCAGCACGCGCTCGCGCAGCTGCGGCACGCTGGCAACCAGGACCCCGGCCCCCAGGACCCCGACCATCGCCAACAGCACCAGCCGTTTCCAGCCGAACTGGCGCACGCCGCTGTAGGCCAGCACGAGCGCGAAGGTGATCCACGAGGCGCGTGAGCCGGCCAGCAGCAACACGCTGCCGAGGGCCGCAGCGGCCAGCAGCCAGCCGCCAGCACCGAAGCGGCGCGCCAGCGGCAGCAGCAGGAACGGCGACAGGCTGGCCAGCACCTGGCCGAATTTCAGGTTGCACGGGCCCAGTACGCCACTGAGCCGGTCGGCCAACGCTGCTTCATCGGCCGGGCACAGCGCACGCCCGCTGATTGCCAGTTTGAGCTGCTCCAGCGACCAGAACCATGGGCTGGTGCCGGCCACCGCCTGTACCAGCGCATCCAGCGTCCAGGCGCCGGTGATCACCGCCAGTCCACCCAGGGTGAGCCTGCGCCGCTCCGGCGTGGCCACTGCGATCGCTACCAGCCACATGAACGGCAGGTAGCGCAGGCCTGCTGCTGCCTTGGTCCACGAGGCCGACGGGTCGATCGCATCGAATGCGGAAAATGCCTGCGGCAACCAGTAGCCGAGGAACAGGATCGAGGTCAGCGCCCAGGCCGCCGGGCTCAGCAGATGCGGCCGGCGCTGCAGGCGGCGGATGACCATGCGCACTGCGGCATAGATCGCGCCCAGGCCCAGGACGGTCTCGGCGATGCCTGGCAGCGGCCACAACGCCACGTAGGCAAGCACCCACCAGGGCGCCCAGCGCCCGGCGCGTTCATCGCGCAGGACGGCGGCGGTGTCAGCCTGCGAGGTCGGCATAGAGACGGAGGGTATCGCGCTGCATGGCCTGCAGGGTAAACGGGATACGGCCCGGCAACGATGGCGGCTGCGCCAGAAGGGCCAGCGCACGTTCACCCAGTGCCTGCGCATCTCCCACCGGCACCGCACCGGTGGGCTGGAGCTGCTGCAGCAGTTCGCCCACCCCACCGTGGTTCCAGCCGAGCACCGGTCGGCCCACCGACAGTGCTTCCACTACGGTACGACCGAAGGCTTCGGGCTTGTCGGACAGCTGCAGCACCAGATCGCTGGCGGCATAGGCCTGGGCAATGCGGGCGGTCGGCGTGCTGATGTGGACCGCGTCGGCGATGCCGAGCGTGGCGGCCTGGCGGCGCAGGTCGGCCACATAGGCTTCGCGCCCCGGCTCGTCGGTGCCCAGCATCCACAGCTGCGCCGGCACGCCGGCAGCGCGGACGTCGGCCAGCAGCTGCAGCGCGTGCGCGTGCCCCTTCAGGCGCGTGCCACGGCCCGGCAGCAGCAGCAGCGGCCCGTCCACCCCGGCCAGCCACGGGTAGTCCGCCACCAGCGACAGGCGCGGCCGGCGATCACCGCGCGCCACCCGCGGGAACTGACTGACATCGACGCCACGCGGGATCACCCGCAGGTGGTCCTCCGGCACGGTCGGATAGTGGCGCTGCACGTATTCGCGCACGCTGTTGGAGACACAGATCACCCGCTCGCCGCTGGTCATCACCGCGCTGTAGCGGCTGGGCGAGTTCAGCCCATGCACGGTGGTTACCCAGTGCGGCCGCTGCGCCTGCGGCATCGCCCGGATCGCATACAGCCCCAGCCACGCGGGCAGGCGCGAGCGGGCGTGCACGATATCCGCGCCGACCTCGGCGAACAGACGACGCAGGGTCGGCAGATGACGCAGGGTCAGCAGCGACTTGCGGCCGATATCGAGGGTGAGATGCTCGGCACCGCTGGCCAGCAGCGGTTCAACGAGGCGGCCACCGGCAGACACCACCAGCGCGCGATGGCCGGCTGCCACCAGTGCCGACGCGATTTCCAGGGTCGAACGCTCGACGCCGCCGGAGTGCAGCGCCGGCAGCAACTGCACCACGGTCAGTCGACGCATCGGTGAAGGCCGTTCAGTCAGCCAGTACGAACACGGAACCGCAGTACGGGCACTGCGCTTCACCGTTGGGTTCGTCTTCGATCGCCAGGTAGACCCGCGGATGCGAGTTCCACAGCGCCATCTCCGGGGTCGGGCAGCTCAGCGGCAGGTCGCTGCGGTGCACGGTGTAGCGCTTCTCGGCGTTGGCGGGCGCGGTGGCGGTATGGCTCATGGCGGATGTCGATGAACGGATTGCGAGGCCTGCGATTCTAGCACCTGGGGCGGCGACCCGGCCGCCCCTGTCCTTTCCTCCTGGCCCCCTGCCCCTGACAGCCGGGACCTGCCAGCGCCCGGCCTACTGGAAGTCCAGCGACAGCTCCAGGAAGGCCGAGCGGCCATAGGCGTTGTAGATGCCCTGGTCGTAGTACGGCCAGTTGCCGTTGCTGCGGTCGATCGGCGGCATCTCATCGGTCAGGTTGTTGACCGTCAGCAGCAGGCTGGCCAGGTCATTGATGCGGTAGCCGACCGTGGCGTTCCAGGTGGTCCATGGGCCGATGTTGCGCTGCTCGCCACGGCTGTCCCAGGTGGGCGCGTTGCGCACGCCGAACGCACTGGCGCTGAATGGCCCGCGCTTCCAGTTCACGCCCAGCGTGGCCCGGTACTGCAGTTCATTGGAATTGCCGCAGCACAACTGGTCGTAGACCGGATCGCCTTCCTTGTCCTGGGTGGTGTGCTTGAGCGGGCGGTAGTAGCCCGCGTTGACCGTGAAATCTCCCACCGAGGAGGTACCCCAGCGATAGTCCAGCGCTGCCTGCACACCGGTCTGGCGTTGGCTGGCGATGTTGATCGGGTAGGAGAACACCTTGTCCACACCGTTGGGGTTGAGCGGATCGGTGGCCGGCTTGCGCTGCACCTGGCCCAGGACCTGCTGGCAGGTGGGCGAGGTGATGTCGAAGCGGGTCTGCCCGTTCTCCGATACGCCCAGCCGGCAGTTGGCCTCGGTGTCGAGGATGCTGTCGGTACCGAGGATGCGTACTTCGTTCTCGATCACCACCGAGTTGTAGTCCACCGACAACGTCAGCGCGTTGTCCAGTGTCGACCACACCACGCCATAGGTGAACGTGCGTGCAGTGATGTCCTTCAGATCGCGGTTGCCGGTACTGGAAGACAGCACCGCCAACCCGGACTGCTCGCAGTCATCGAAGTTGTCGGAGGTGTAACCGGCCTGCCGGCACTGGTAGAGGTCGGTGTTGGTGGTATAGCCGCTGCTCTCGCGGGAAAACAGGTAGAACATGTCCGGCGAACGGAACGCAGTGGCGTAGCTGCCACGCAGCAGCAGCGATTCGATCGGCCGGTACTCCAGGCCAAGCTTCCAGGTCGCCTTGCCGTTGCCGCCACCGCCCTGCAGGGCGTACTTGTCGTAGCGGCCGGACAGGTTGGCGCTGAAGGTATCGATGATCGGCACCTGCAGTTCCGCACCCAGCGCGTACAGGTCCCGCTGGCCCTGCGCCGAGGTGCCGGCGGTCTGCCCACGGAACAGCACACCGGCATCGGGATCGGCCGACTGGTTGAAGAACTTCTCGCGCTGGCCCTGGGCGATCAGCGCGAAACCGACGTCGCCGGCCGGCAGGGTGAACAGCGAACGATGGGTCAGCAGTGCCGTCACTGCTGTGCGCGACGCGCTGGATGCAGCACGGTTGAGGCCGCTGAAGCTGTCGTACTGGTCACGGGTGATCGGCTGGTACAGGCGCGACAGGTCCGGGGCGTAGACCTCGTAGCCATCCTGCATGCCCAGCATCGGGCCCAGGTAGTAATCGTCCACGCCGTTCCGGGCGAGGAAGTCGGTGGATTTGCGGGTGACATCGGTGCTGGAACGGTTGACGTAGACGTCGTAGTCGAAGCTGCCCAGCACGCCACGCACGCCGGCGGTGACGTTCAGCGATCGCGTGTAGACGCGCTGGTCCTTGGCATCCAGGCCGACTTCCTCGGGCGCGTAGATGCGCTGCCACTGCTCGTACTGGCCGCTGGTGCGGTTGTAGAAGGTCTTGTTCCAGAACGGGCTGCCACCGCTGTAGGTCGGCCGGCTGAAGCCGAACAGGATGTCCGAGTACAACTCGGTATCCGGGCTGAGGTGATAGCGCAGGAAGGTGGTCGCGTTGACGTCCTGGCTGGCGTTGTACAGCGACGCGGTGCCGACGTTGTCGGGGGTGCCGCAGTAGTAGCCACCGCCGGAAATGTCGCGGTGCGCGTACACGGTGCTGCCACCGAACAGATTCGACAGCGGCGCGCAGGTGGCCGCGCCCGGGTCGATGTACGCGTTGGGCCCCTGGCGCATGCGCAGGAAGCTGCGCGATGGATCCTGCGGCCCGGTCGGGTTGTCGTTGACGCTGTCGATGCGGCTGCGGTCGAAGGCGTAGATCGCCTTCTGGTTGGTGTATTCCAGCCCGTAGCTGATATCGAGGTTGCCGAAGGTCTGTCCACTGCTGGCGCTGAAGCGCTGGCTGGAACCGCCGCCCTGGCTGTAACCGCCGACGCGGTAGCGCAGATGGGTGCCTTCCACGCGGTCTTTCAGCACGATGTTGACTACGCCGGCCACGGCCGAGGAGCCATACACCGAGGACTGGCCACCGGTGAGCACATCGATGCGTTCGACCATGCCCAGCGGGATGTTGGCAATGTCGGCGATGCTGGTGTTGCCGTTGTAGGCCAGCGGATAGCTGTTGATCGGCCGCCCGTTGATGAGGGTAAGGGTGTAGCTGGGGTCCAGACCGAACAGGCTGATGGTCTTGGCACCCGGAGTGTAGAAGCCGGTTCCCTGGGAATCCTGCACCGACCCATTGGAGACCGGCAGCGAGCGCAGCGCATCGAACACCGTGGTGAAACCCTGCGCCTGGATCTGCTCGGCGGTGATGGTGGTCACCGGTGAGGGGCCCTCCACCTGCGCGCGCGGAATGAGCGACCCGGTCACCGTGACCGCATCCAGATCGCGGGTACGCGGCGGATCGGCGCCCTCCCCTGCGTTGGAGGACTGGGCCTGCACGGCCAGCGGCGACAGCAGCAGCGAAGACATCAACAACGACAGCAACCTGGGTTTCATCAAGCGCTCTCCAGAGACGAATGACGGTCCTGCCGGTGGGGGGCGGACGGGAGGGTCGTGGATGGACGGTGGTGACGGGCAGCAGCAGCAAGCGCAGGCCGCCCGGATCAGGGCATGCAGGGTGTTCCGGGACAGATGGAAGGGTTGGGATCGGGACGGGACGGACGCCGCCTTCCCCGGGCCTGGACCCCGGCCACTTTTAAATCGATCCAATCCACTCTGTCAATAATTTGAAATGAAACGTTTTTCCCGGGTTTGGATCGAACTAATTGCACTTGTCAGGGGGCAACGCACTGAGGCAGGATCGGGACCACTCCGACGACCCGATCGCATGGCCCGCCCCCACCGGACCGGCATCGCTCCTTTCCACCGCCCCTGGGCGGCGGGCGCGATGCTGGCCGTGGTACGTGCCGATGCGGGTCCTGCCTGCCGCCTGCCCTTCCGGGAGACCCTGCATGACCCTGTCCGATCCGCGCCGCGCCCTGCTTCCGCTCGCCCTGGCCCTGGCCTGCGCCACGCCCGCCCTGCCCGCAGCGGCACAGGGCCTGCAGACCTCGTTCGAAGCAGGTGAGCCCGCACCGGCCAAGGCCGGCGGCGCGCTGCAGGTGCAGATCGGCACCGGTCCGGCGGCGCCGTATGCGGCCAAGCGCAACGCCGGCTACAGCGGCCTGCGCGCGCTGCACTACCAGGCCGACGGCGGCGCGGCGCGGCGCGACCTGTTCAGCACGGACCTGACCATCGACGCCGACACCACCCTGTCCTGGCTGGTGCTGCCGGAGATCGTCGACAAGGACACGGTGGCCTCCACCTACGTCTCGCTGGACCTGCGCCTGGACGATGGCAGCCGCGTATCGGCCAGCTCGGCGCGTGATCAGCACGGCATCGCCGTGGGCGCGCGTGCGCAGGGCGATTCGAAAACGCTGTACCCGCAGCAGTGGGCGCGCAAGGCCGTACGCCTGGGCGATGTGCCTGCGCTGCGCGGTCGCCGGGTGGTCGCCATCGAGCTGGAAGTGGCCAGCGCCGACGGTGCGCCGGTGTCCGGCTGGATCGATGACGTGCGCCTGGATGCACAGCCGCGGCAGGTGCCGCAGCGGGTCTCGGACTGGGTGCTGACCACCCGCGGTACACAGGCCAACGGCACGTTCTCGCGCGGCAACAATTTCCCGGCCACGGCGGTGCCGCACGGCTTCAACTTCTGGACCCCGGTGACCGATGCCGGTGCACTGAACTGGCTGTACCGCTGGAACGAGCAGAACGATGCGAACAACCGCCCGCAGCTGCAGGCGCTCGCGCTGAGTCACCAGCCCAGTCCCTGGATGGGCGACCGCCAGACCTTCCAGGTGATGCCGTCGGCCGGCCGCGGTGTGCCCGAGGCCGACCGCAGCAAGCGGGCACTGTCCTTCGACCGCACGCACGAGAACGCGCGCCCCTACCGCTACGACGTGCGCTTCGACAACGGCATCGCCGCCTCCATCGCGCCGACCGACCACGCCGCGGTCTTCCGCTTCGATTTCCCTGCGGAAGGTGATGCCAACCTGCTGTTCGACAATGTGGACGCACGCGGCGGGCTGACACTGGATGCGGCCACCCAGACACTGTCCGGCTACACCGACACCCGCAGCGGCCTGTCCAACGGTGCCGGCCGCATGTTCGTGGTGGCCCGCTTCGACCGGCCCTGGCGCAGCAGCGGACGCATCGACAGCGGCCGCCCGACCGGCTACATCAAGTTTGATGCCGGCAGCGATCGCCGCGTCACCATGCGCATTGCCACCTCGCTGATCTCGCTCGAACAGGCGCGGCACAACCTTGCTCTGGAGATTTCCGCCACGGATACGCTGGAAAGCGTGGCCGGCCGCGCCCAGGATGCCTGGGATGCGCGCCTGGCCCGCTTCGATATCGGCGATGCCACGGACGACCAGAAAACCACGCTGTACTCCAGCCTCTACCGGTTGTACCTATATCCCAACTCCGGCCACGAAAACGTCGGCAGCGCTGCCGCCCCCGAGTGGCGTTACGCCAACCAGGCCAGCGCCAGCGAGAACAACACCGATGGCAGTGAAAGCCGTACCTTCAGTGGCGTGCGCGATGGCCGGGTGTTCGTCAACAATGGCTTCTGGGATACGTTCCGCACGACGTGGCCGGCGTACGCACTGTTCACGCCGGAGGACACCGGCCAGCTCGTGCAGGGTTTCATCGAGCAATACCGCGCGGGCGGCTGGATCGCCCGCTGGTCATCGCCGGGCTACGCGGACCTGATGGTCGGCACCAGTTCCGACGTGGCCTTCGCCGACGCATGGTTGAAGGGCGTCGGCGGTTTCGATCCCGCCGAGGCCTATGCCGCGGCGCTGAAGAACGCCACCGTGGTACCGCCCGATCGCCATGTAGGGCGCAAGGGCATGGATCGCTCGACGTTCCGCGGCTATGCCAGTGCCGACGTGCATGAAGGCATGTCATGGACGATGGAAGGCGCGCTGAACGACTTCGGCATCGCCAACATGGCCGAGGCACTGGCCAAGCGCGCGACCACCGCCGCGCAGCGCGAGCGCTACAGCACCGAAGCCGACTACTTCCGCTACCGCGCTGCCGGCTACGCGACCCTGTTCGACCCTGCCGCCGGCTTCTTCCAGGGCCGCAAGGCCGACGGCAGCTGGCGCGTGGACGCCAAGGACTACGATCCGCGCGTGTGGGGCCACGACTACACCGAATCCAACGGCTGGACGTTCGCCTTCACCGCTGCGCACGATGGCGAGGGTCTGGCCGCGCTGTACGGTGGACGCGACAGGCTGGCCGCCAAGCTCGATGCCTTCTTTGCCACGCCGGAGACCGCCGATGCCGCGTTTGCAGGCTCCTACGGCGGCATCATCCATGAGATGACCGAAGCGCGCGACGTGCGCATGGGCATGTACGCGCACAGCAACCAGCCGGCGCACCATATCCCATGGATGTATCTGTACGCCGGGCAGCCCTGGAAGACCCAGCAGCACGTGCGCGAGATCCTGTCGCGGCTGTACGTGGGCAGCGAGATCGGCCAGGGCTATCCGGGCGATGAGGACAATGGCGAGACCTCCGCATGGTACGTGCTGGCTTCGCTGGGCCTGTATCCACTGCGGATGGGCGCGCCGGAGTACGTGATCGGCTCCCCGGCATTCAGGCACGCCCGGGTGGAACTGCAGGGTGGCGCGGTGCTGACCGTCAACGCGCCGCAGAACTCCGCGGAGAACGTCTACGTCCAGTCGCTGAAGATCAACGGCACGCCATGGACCCGGACCTGGGTACCGCACGAGGTGATCGCCAAGGGCGCGACGCTGGACTTCGAGATGGGCCCGCAGCCTTCGCGCTGGGGCACAGGCGCCGACGACGTGCCCCGTTCGCTGACCGCACCGGGCCAGCGACCGCAGATGCTGCACGATCTGCTGGGCAGCAGCACGCGCGCTGCGCTGGCCGATGGCCGCGCCGTGCCCGCGCTGCTGGACGACGATGCGACCACGGCCGTTCCGCTGGGCGCGGGTGCCACCCTCATGCTGAGCGCCGTGGGTGATGGCGCGCCGACGATGTATACGCTGACCAGCGGCGAAGGGCCGATCCGGGGGGCTGGATGGACGCTGGAAGCCCGTAACGGCGACGGCCGCTGGGCCACGCTGGACCAGCGGCGTGGCGAAGACTTCAGTGCTGCGCGGCAGACCCGTCCGTTCCGCATCGCCTCGCCCTCACGCTATGCCGAGTACCGCCTGCGCGTAACTGCGCCGGGACGCCTGCAGCTGGCTGAGATCGAACTGCTGTCCCCCTCCACTGTACGGTGACCCCATGCGCATTCGCCTGCTGACCCTTGCACTTGCTGCATTCACCCTGCCCGGCATTGCGCTGGCCCAGCCGTCGCAGCCCCGGGCCTTCGATGGCCAGTTCACCCGCGAAGGCATCACGTTGCACTACCAGGATGCGACCGGTGCGCTGGCCGCACCGGCACGCCAGCGCATCGTCGATACGTTCTATTCCGCCTACCTGCGCGAACGGGCGGACTTCCACCCGGCGGCACCGGCCGAGGTGCACATCGTGATCGATCCGGCCTACGACGGCGTCGCCTACATGGGCGAGAAGGACAAGGCGAGCACCATCACCATCAACCCGGGCTGGCTGATGAAGCACCCTGATGACATCGACCTGGTGACCCACGAGGCGATGCACATCGTGCAGGGCTACCCGAGCTACGGCGACACGCGGGTACCGGGCTGGCTGGTGGAAGGCATCGCCGACTACGCCCGCGACCGCTACGGCACGGACAATGCCGCAGCGGGCTGGGCGCTGCCGGACAAAGTGGGCAAGGGCCAGAGCGTGGAAAGCGGCTACCGGGTAACCGGGGCCTTCCTGAAATGGGCCGAAGCTGGACACCCCGGCCTGGTGCTGGCGCTGGACAAGGCCCTGCGCAACGGCCAGTACACCCTGGCGCTGTGGCAGCAGCACACCGGCAAGGGCCTGCCGGCGCTATGGGCCGAGTACGCCAAGCCGCGTTCGGATGCCCCGCCGCCGGCACCGGCACGAGGCGGCAAGCGCTGAGCGGTTGCGCCGGGCCATGCCCGGCGGAATGCCTGATTTGCCGCGCTGCGCGCTCGCCGGGCATGGCCCGGCGCTACCGATCGCGGTGACGAAGGATTACGCCTTCTTTTCCGCTTCCAGCTGTTTGCGGATCTGCGCATCGACCGCAGCGATGGCGGTCATGTTCAGGATGCGGCGCGAGGTCGCGCTGGTGGTCAGGATGTGCACCGGCTTGTTCACGCCCATCAGGATCGGGCCGATCGCCACGCCATCGGTGAACACACGCACCAGGTTGTAGGCGATGTTGGCCGCTTCCAGGTTGGGCAGCACGAACAGGTTGGCGCGACCCTGCAGGGTGGAACCCGGCAGCAGTTTCTGGCGCAGCGCCTCGTCCCAGGCGGTATCGCCCTGCATCTCGCCGTCCACGTTCAGGCGCGGATTGCGCTTGAGCAGCAGCTCGCGGACCTGGCGCATCTTCAGCGCGTCCTTGGAATCGTGGCTGCCGAAATTGGAGTGCGACAGCAGCGCCACCTTCGGTTCGATGCCGAACAGTTTCATGCGGTACGCGGCCTGCAGGGTCGCCTCGCAGATCTGCTCGGCACTGGGATCTTCCTGCACGTGCGTGTCGACGAAGAAGAACACGCCCTGCTGGTTGATGACGCCGGTCATCGCCGAGGTCGAGGTGACCTTCGGCTCCAGCGGCAGCACGCTGCGGACATAACCCAGCTTCTTGTGGAAACGGCCGACGATGCCGGTCAGCATTGCATCGGCTTCGCCACGCGCGACCATCACCGCGGCAATCAGGGTCGGCCGCGAACGCATCAGGTTCTTCGCCGCCGCCACGGTGACGCCGCGACGACCGGTCAGCCCGTGGTAGTACTGCCAGTATTCGTTGAAGCGCGGATCATCATTGATGTTGGTGATCTCGAAGTGCTCACCGGCCTTCAGGCGCAGGCCCAGGCGCTCGATGCGCGCTTCGATCACGTCCGGCCGGCCGATCAGGATCGGATGTGCGAGCCCTTCATCGACCACGTTCTGCACCGCCTGCAGCACCACTTCCTCTTCGCCTTCGGCGTAGACCACGCGCTGCTTGTCGGTGCGTGCACGGTCGTACACCGGCTTCATCATCAGACTGGTGCGGTAGACGAACTGGGCCAGCTTGTCACGGTAGGCGCCCATGTCGGCGATCGGCCGGGCGGCCACGCCCGAGTCCATCGCGGCCTGGGCCACGGCAGCGGACAGCTCCACCAGCAGGCGGCGATCGAACGGGCGCGGGATCAGGTACTCGCGGCCGAAGCTCGGGGTTTCACCGCCGTAGGCCGAGCCCATGTCGGTCGCGGCGCGGCGTGCCAGTGCGGCGATGGCGCGCACGCAGGCGATCTTCATTTCCTCGTTGATCGCGGTGGCGCCCACGTCCAGCGCACCGCGGAACAGGTACGGGAAGCACAGCACGTTGTTGACCTGGTTCGGGTAATCCGAACGGCCGGTGCCGATGATCGCGTCCGGACGCGCCGCACGCGCCACTTCCGGCATGATTTCCGGGGTCGGATTGGCCAGTGCGAAGATCACCGGGTCCGGCGCCATGGTCTTGACCATTTCGGCGGTGAGGATGCCGGGCGCCGACAGGCCCAGGAAGATATCCGCGCCGTCGACGATCTCGGCCAGGGTGCGCTTGTCGGTGTCGCGTGCGTAACGCTGCTTTTCCGGGTCCAGATCGGTACGACCGGTGTGGATCACGCCCTCGCGGTCGAACGCCAGGATGTTCTCCGGCTTCAGGCCCAGCTGCACCAGCATGTTGACGCAGGAAACGCCCGCCGCGCCCATGCCCGTGGTCGCCAGCTTCACCTCCTCGATCTTCTTGCCGGTGATCGCCATGGCGTTCAGCACCGCCGCGCCGACGATGATCGCCGTACCGTGCTGGTCGTCATGGAACACCGGGATCTTCATGCGCTCGCGCAGCTTGCGCTCGACCACGAAGCATTCCGGCGCCTTGATGTCTTCCAGGTTGATGCCGCCGAAGGTCGGCTCCAGCGAGGCGATGATGTCGACCAGCTTGTCCGGATCGGTTTCGTCCACTTCGATGTCGAACACATCGATGCCGGCGAACTTCTGGAACAGCACGCCCTTGCCTTCCATCACCGGCTTGCCGGCCAGTGCGCCGATGTTGCCCAGGCCCAGCACCGCGGTGCCGTTGGAGATCACCGCCACCAGGTTGCCGCGGGCGGTCAGCTCGCTGGCCTGCTGCGGGTCGGCCTTGATTGCTTCACAGGCGTACGCCACGCCCGGCGAGTACGCCAGCGACAGGTCGCGCTGGGTCAGCATCGGCTTGGTCGCGGAGACCTTGATCTTGCCCGGCGGGGACATCCGGTGGTAATCGAGGGCGGCCTGTTTGAAATCTTCGTTGGACATCGACGTTGGATACATGAATGGGCAAGAGGGACAGGGGATCATACCCCCGTTGGGGCGCCCGGACCTGTCGCTATCCTGTCGCAGGCATGCTGCGACCGCACAATTCCCTGGCGTATGCGACAACCTGGAGCCACCAGCTTCGGCGCTGCCCATGACAGCCATGGGACGCCTTGAAACGCCGCGGGGCCGCACCACTCACGTGACCGGCCCCGCGGTACCACACACCTGGATCAGCCCTTGGCGGGCAGTGCCTCCGGCACGGCATCGACCGGCGGCGGCAGTTCGCTTTCGCGACCATCCAGCGCCAGCTTCAGGCGGTCACGGTCCAGTGCGCCTTCCCAGCGCGAGACCACCACCGTGGCCACGGCATTGCCGATGAAGTTGGTCAGCGAGCGGCATTCGCTCATGAAGCGGTCCACGCCGAGGATCAGCGCCATACCGGCCACGGGCACTTCCGGCACCACGGCCAGGGTGGCCGCCAGGGTGATGAAGCCGGCACCGGTGACGCCGGCCGCGCCCTTGGAGCTGAGCATGGCGACCAGCAGCAGCGCGATCTGGTGGCCCAGGGTCAGTTCGGTGTTGGTGGCCTGGGCGATGAACAGCGCCGCCAGGGTCATGTAGATGTTGGTGCCGTCCAGGTTGAACGAGTAGCCGGTGGGAACCACCAGGCCCACCACCGACTTGCTGCAGCCGGCGCGCTCCATCTTCTCCATCAGCGACGGCAGCGCCGACTCGGACGAAGAGGTACCCAGCACCAGCAGCAGTTCGGCCTTCAGGTAGCGCGCCAGCTTGAACACCGAGAACCCGCACAGGCGGCAGACCACGCCCAGGATGACCGCTACGAACAGGAAGGCGGTGATGTAGAACGAACCGACCAGCCAGGCCAGGTTGATCAACGACCCCACGCCGTACTTGCCGATGGTGAAGGCGATCGCGCCGAAGGCGCCGATCGGAGCAGCCTTCATCAGCATGTGCACCAGTTTGAACACCGGGGCCACCAGCGCTTCGAGGAAGTTCTGGATCGGCTTGCCCTTCTCGCCGACCGACGCCAGCGCGATGCCGAACAGCACGGCCACGAACAGCACCTGCAGGATGTTGCCGTCCACGAAGGCGCTGATCAGCGTCTTCGGGATGACATCCATCAGGAAGCCGACCAGGGTCAGGTCATGCGACTTCTCGACGTAGCTGTGCACCGCGGTCTGGTCCAGCTCGGCCGGGTTGATGTTCATGCCCGCGCCAGGCTGCACCACGTGGGCCACGATCATGCCCACGACCAGCGCCAGCGTGGAGAAGAACAGGAAGTAGGCCATGGCCTTGGCGAACACGCGGCCGACCGTGCGCAGATGGGTCATGCCGGCAATGCCGGTGACGATGGTCAGGAAGATCACCGGCGCGATGATCATCTTCACCAGGTTAATGAAGGCATCGCCGAGCGGCTTCATCTTCTCGCCGATCAGGGGTTCGTAATGGCCGAGGATGGCGCCCAGGACGATCGCCACGATCACCTGGAAATACAGCTGGCGGTAGATCGGCAACGGCTTTGCAGGCGCCGGGGCAGCGGTCGGGATGTGCATGGCGGACTCCGGGGAAGGGCGTTTTCAGGCACGTACGGCCCCGGAACTGCATGGGAGCCGATACCGTGGAAGCTGGTCACCGCCCCCTCGCTCCACGCGCAGGGTGACGACCAATGGACGCCTTTGTACGCGCCGGGCACGCCAACGCAGATAACCTATTGGTACTAGCCCCCCGGTTCAGGTGGCCGGGACCCCTAAACTGGCCCGGCATCGCACCGCGCCGGGAGGCCGGTGGCGCGGGCTGAACGGCCCGTGGCGTCCCTGCCCAAGTTCCGGCCCCGGCGGCCGTTGTTGTCCTGACCCTACGCAATCCGAGAGAGCCGCACCCAACATGCGCCCCATTCCCACCCTGCTGGCCCTGTCGCTGGCCGCCCTGCCCGCCTTCGCGTCCGCTGCCGATTTCGACAACTGGCCGACCAAGTACGCGTTCGGCGACGGCACCGAGCTGGCGGCCACCGCCAACATCGCCTACGACTACAACGATTTCTCCTCCGGCAGTGGCCTGGACGATGACGATGCCGTGCGCCGCAAGGAATTCGGCGCCACGCTGAAGAAGAAGGGCGTGTACGACGCGATGGTGTACTACGACTTCCAGGCCGACACCTGGCTGGACGTGTTCCTGCGCCTGGAGAGCAAGGCCTTCGTGGGCCGCGACATCGGCCGCTTCCGCTTCGGCTACATGAAGACGCCGGTCGGCCTGGATGCCAACACCTCCTCGCGCGCCGGTACCTTCCTGGAGACCGCGCTGCCGGTGCAGGCGTTCTACGCCGGCCGCCGCACCGGTGTGGAATGGGTGCTGGAGCGCCCGCAGTACCTGCTGCAGGCCGGTGCCTACGGCGGCAAGGACCTGCAGGGCGACAACCCCGGCACCACGCAGGCGGTACGTGCGGTGTGGACGCCGGTGAAGGCGCCTGGCGATGTGATCCACCTGGGCCTGGCCTACTCGCAGGAAAACCCGCGCGGCTACCGTGATGGCCGTGACGTCCATCACGAGGCCAGCGCACGGTTGCGCGCGCGCCCGGAAGCCGGCCTGACCGACATCCGCTACGTGGATTCCGGCGCGCTGGTGACCGCCGACCAGATCCGCCGCACCGGCCTGGAAGGCATCTGGATCCGTGGCCCCTTCTCGCTGCAGGCCGAAGCGCTGCAGGCCACTGTCACCCGCAACGACGGCAAGCCCGACTACACCGGCCACGGCCAGTACGCGATGGCCAGCTGGGTGCTGACCGGCGAATCCCGTCCGTACAACGCCGGCGCCGTGGCCAACATCAAGCCCGCCCACGACTACGGCGCGGTCGAGCTGGTGGCACGCTACAGCCGCCTGGATCTGGACGACGGCAGCATCCTGGGGGGCCGTCAGCACGACCTGACCCTGGGCGCGAACTGGTACCTGACCAGCCATTTCAAGTTCCAGGCCAACTACGTCAAGGTCGATGCCAGCCGCCGCGGTGTGCACAGCACCCCGGAGATCTTCGAACTGCGCGCACAGATGCACTTCTGATCCGCGCCACGGTGCGGAATCCGGCGGGCATGCACGTCATGCCCGCCCTCACTGCGTAGACTGCCGCCATGTACTGGCTCGGCCGCCACCGGATGCTGCTGCTGACCCTCCTCGCGCTGGCCGGAGGCACCGTGCTGTGCGCGATCGCGGCGGGCCACTACGCGTGGCGCAGCGCCCTGGCGGCCGAGAGCACGCAGGTCCAGCGCCAGCTGCAGCTGTACGGCCAGGGCCTGCAGCAGCGTATCGACCGCTTCGGCACCCTGCCGCAGGTGATGGCACTGGACCCGGACCTGCTGCGCGTACTGCGCACGCCGCCCTCGCCCGCCGAGCGCCAGCAGCTGAACCTGAAACTGCAGCGCGCCAACCAGGTCACCCGAACCTCCACCCTGACCCTGGTCGGCCGCGATGGCGTCGCGGTCGCGGCCAGCAACTGGGACCAGCCGACCACCAACGTCGGCGAGGACTACAGCTACCGGCCCTATTACCAGCAGGCCCTGGCCCACGGCCGCGGCCGCTTCTACGGCATCGGCATGACCACCGGCGTGCCCGGCTATTTCATGTCCGAGGCGATCGTCGACGACAGCGGCCAGCGCATCGGCGTGATCGTGATCAAGATCGAGCTGTCGGCGCTGGAACAGGAGTGGCTGAACAGCCCCGACGTAGTGCTTGCCAGCGACAACCATGACGTGGTGTTCCTGTCCAACCGCGATGCCTGGCGCTACCGCCTGCTGCGGCCGCTGGGCGCGGACGAGCGCCGCGAGATGCTTGATGCCCGCCAGTATGCCGACCGCTCGTTGCAGCCCCTGCGGGTGCGTACCGAGGATGTGCTGGCCGATGGTGGCCGCATGGTGCGCCTGCTCGACCCGGTGCTGCCGCAGGCGATGCTGTGGCAGAGCCTGGCGCTGCCCGACGAACACTGGAACCTGCATCTGCTGCACGATGCCAGTGCCGCCACCAGCGCCGGACGCGGTGCCGCCCTGGCCGGCGCCGCTGCGTGGCTGGCACTGGGGTTCCTGCTGCTGTTCGTGCAGCAGCGCCGGCGCCTGGCCCGGCACCGCCAGCGCAGCCGCAGCGAACTGGAAACCCTGCTCAAGCAGCATGCACAGGAACTGCGCACCGCCCAGGACGGATTGCTGCAGGCTGCCACCGATGCCGACAGCGGCCTGAGCCGCAGCCTGGAGCACCTGCCGCAGGGCGTGGTGATCATTGATCGCGAACAGCGCCTGGTCGCCTGGAATTCGCGCTATCTGGAACTGTTCCGCTTCCCGCCGGGGCTGGTCCGTGTCGGCCGGCCCATCGAAGAGCTGTTCCGCTACAACGCACGCCGCGGCCTGCTCGGGCCGGGGCCGATCGACGAGGCCATCGAGCGTCGCCTGAACCACCTGCGCAGTGGCCGCCCGCACATGCGCGAGAGCGAAAAGGACGATGGCACCGTTCTGGAGATCCGTGGCAATCCGCTGCCTGATGGCGGCTTCGTCACCAGCTACGCCGACATCACCAGCTACAAGAACGCTGCACGCGAACTGCGGTCACTGGCCGATGCGCTGGAACACCGCGTGGCCGAGCGCACCCATGACCTCGACGAGGCCCGCCGCGAAGCCGAACAGGCCAACCGCTACAAGACCCGTTTCGTCGCATCCGCGGTGCACGATCTGCTGCAGCCTTTGAACGCCGCGCGCATGTTCGTCTCCGTGCTGCGCGGCAAGCTGACCGACCCGGCGCAACAACAGACCACCGACCACATCGATGCCGCACTGGCCGCGCAGGATGCCATCCTCAACAGCCTGCTCGACATCGCGCGACTGGAGTCAGGCAGCCTGCCCACGCGCGTGCATGCGTTCCGGCTGGGCCCGCTGCTGCAGACGCTGGCACGCGAGTTCGGCATCGCCGCGCAGACACGCGGACTGGTCGTGGACTGGGTGGATACCCGCGCGGTGGTGGTCAGCGACGAAGCACTGCTGCGCCGCATCCTGCAGAATTTCCTGTCCAACGCACTGCGCTACAGCGAGCGTGGCCGGGTGCTGCTCGGCTGCCGCCGGCGCGGAGACCAGTTGTGGATTGAAGTGCATGACCAGGGCCCCGGCATTCCTGATGCGCTGCAGGGTGAAATCTTCGAGGAATTCCGCCGCCTGCACGATGGTCACCAGCGCGGCGCCGGCCTGGGCCTGGCGATCGTCGACCGTATCGGCCGCCTGCTCGGCCATCCGATCCGCCTGCGCTCGCAGCTGGGGCGAGGCAGCGTGTTCGCAGTGGGCGTACCTCTTGGCGATGCCAGCGCGATTCCCGCCGTTGCGCAGGCACCGGCGCTGGCACAGGAACCGGCGGCGGACAATCCGCTGCGCGGCCGCCGCGTGTGGGTGATCGATGATGATCCGCATGTCTGCGCAGCCAGCCGTGCCCTGCTGGAGCGCTGGGGATGCGAGGTGGTGCTGGCCGATGGCCCCCAGGCCGCGCTGCAGCTGGCCGGCGTGGAATCCGTGCCGGAACTGGTGCTGCTGGACGTTCGCATGGGCGACCATCACGGGCCGGTGCTGTACGAAGTGCTGGCCGAGCACTGGCAGGCACGGCCGCCGGTGGTGCTGGTGACCGCCGAGCGCGACGCAGGACTGCGCGAAATGGCAGCCGAACGAGGCTGGGGCATGATGGCCAAGCCGGTGAAGCCGCCGGCGCTGCGGGCGCTGATGAGCCAGTTGCTGATCCGCCATCGTGGGTGACACGTAACGCAGTTCATGGTTGAGGTCGGACACGCTCCTTGTTCGTCCGCTCACGGCGAAGAAAAAGAAGATCAAACGCGGGTCGCGACGCCGCGCGTGCCCGTGTAGAGCCGAGCCCATGCTCGGCTCCACAGAAGGCGGCCGGACAGGCTGCTTTTGCTTTTGCTTTTGATCTTTTCCCTTTTCCGGGGGTGGCAGGCCACCAAAATCTGTCAGAGATCGGCCGGGTTGGGTTCGCGGGGGCGTCCGCCGCATGGATGCGGCAGCCAAGCCTCCAGGGACGGATTCACGGCGCTCCCGCATCACCTTCCGGCTCAAGCGCCTTCACCAGCACCGCGGCCTGCGTGCGGCTGTGGCATTCGAGCTTCTTCAGGATCGCGGTGACATGCACCTTCACCGTGTTTTCGGCCAACCCCAGCGTGTAGGCAATCTGCTTGTTGAGCAGGCCATCGGCCAGGCACAGCAGCACCCGGAACTGCTGCGGTGTCAGCTGCGCCAGGCGGCTGGCCAGCAGTGCATCGGCCTCAGAACGCTCGGCCGCCATCGCCGGGAACCACAGGCCACCTTCCAGCACCGCCGTCACCGCCTCGCCAATGGTCTCGGCGGGCGCCGACTTCGGGATGAAACCGGCTGCGCCGAACTGCTGCGCACGCCGGATCACCCGTGGATGATCGTTGGACGACAGGATCACCACCGGAATGTCCGGATGCGAGCCGCGCACGTGCAACAGCGCGGAGAAACCATGGGCGCCGGGCATGGTCAGGTCGAGCAGCACCAGATCCACGTCGGGATGCGCATCCAGCGCCTCGGCGAGCGCTTCGGCACTGGCCACCTCGCGCACCTGGGCAAGCGGCAGGCTCTGCCGCAATGACTGCACCACCGCCGAACGCAGCAACGGGTGGTCATCGGCGATCAGGATGGTGTATTCGCTCATGCGGCCATTGTACGGGCAGCGCACTGCATCCGCCGGGCATGGCCCGGCGCTACCAGGGCATCAGCGCCCGGCGGGATCCACACTGCTGCGCCAGGCATCGAGGAACTGGCGCCGCTTGAGCGCGTCCAGGTAGACCAGCAGTCCCGGCCCGAGCTGGATCGGGCGCCGGCTGCGACCGGGCGCATCATCGCGCCCGGCATCGCTGCGCACGATCGGCATCAGCCGCGCCTCGCGCGACAGCACCTGCTGGCCGCGCGGCGACAGCAGGTAATCGAGGAAACGCCGCGCCTCCTCCGGATGCGGACCGGTACGCGGGATCACGGCCGTGCGCAGCACCACCAGCGTGTAGTCCTCCGGCTCGATGATGGCCAGTGGCGCGCCGGCATCGATGCGCGCCTGCGCGTACGAGCCGAGCACGTTGTAGACCAGCGACAGCTGGCCGCTGGCAACCTTGTCCAGCAGCACCCCGGTGCGCTCCTCGCGAACCACCTCGTTGTCGCCGAGCGCCCCGAGCAGCGCACCGGCAATGCTGCCACGCTGCGCATCCTGCGTGGCCAGCAGGTAACCCACGCTGCTGCGTTCGATGTCGTAGGTGCCCACCCGTCCGCGCAGGGGCGCGCCTTCCGCGCGCAGCAGGTCCAGCAGCTGCCGGCGTGTATGCGGCACCTTGGCAGCAGGCAATGTGCGCGTGTTGTGGACCATCACCACCGGCTCGTAACTGATCCCGAATGCCTCGCCCCGCCACTGTGCCCAGGCCGGCAGCGCCGCGGTCTGCGCCGAGCGGTGTGGCAGGGCATGACCGTCATTGACCAGCTTGGTCTGCAGGTCCATGCCGCTGGAGATCAGCAGATCCGGCGACGCAGGGCGGGTGCGGTCCTGCAGGTAACGCGCGTACAGATCCTGGGTGATGATGTCCTCGTACACCACTTCCGTACCGGGATGCAGCCGCTGGTAGTCGGCGATCACCACCGCGAACACCTCGATGTCGGTGGTGCCGTGGATGCGCAGCTGGGCAGTGGCGGCCTCACGTGCGGGGAAACGGCGCACATCGCCGGGTGCAGCCTGCGCAGGCAGAGCCAGCAGCAGCGCGATGACGGCGGCAAACAGGCGGATCATGGGTTGCTCCGGGGCAGGCGGATGGTGGCGATCAGCCCCCCCTGCGGGCGGTTGCTGAGGTCGATATGGCCTGCATGGCTGTCGATCACGCGTTTGACGATGGCCAGCCCCAGGCCGGCGCCACCGGATGGCACGCCTTCGCCACGGGCGAATCGCTCGAACACCCGTTCGGCGTCGGCCGCGGCGATGCCCGGGCCGTGGTCGGCAATGGTCAGCACCGCCTGGCCGCCCTCGACCGTCAGTGCGATCTGCAGCGGACCATCGCCGCCATACTTCAACGCATTGTCGACCAGGTTCTTGATCGCCTCGCGCAGCAGCAGCGCATCGCCGTGCACATGCACCTGCTCGGAAGTGACGGCCAGCTGCACGCGCGGCGCGGGACCGGCCTGCGGCAACGCATCGTGCAATGCCTGGTGCACGGTTTCTGCCAGATCCACCGGCGCGAACCGCTGCAGATGCGAACGGTGGATCACGCTGGCATCGCTGAGCAGTTGGTTGAGCAGCCGGCTCATGTGCGTGGCATTGCGCTCGATGGCCTGCAGGCTGCGCCGCATGTCCTGCGGGTCGTCATCATCCAGCGCCAGCTGCGCCTGCGCGCGCAGGGCGGCCAGCGGGGTACGCATCTGGTGCGCGGCTTCCGCCATGAACGCGCGCAGGGTCTCGTTGCTGCTCGACAGCCGCTCCATGAAGCGGTTCAGCGCCGCCACCATCTGGTCCATCTCACGGGGCACACGTGCATCCAGCGGCTTCAGGTCCGACGGTTCACGGCGCGAGAGTTCGCGTTCCACCCTCACCAGTGGCCGGAATGCACGGTGTACACCGAAGGCGACCAGCGCCAGCAGCAGACCGGACAGCACACCGATCGCCAGCAGCGACCGGTTGACCATGTCCTGCGCCACCGCCTCGCGCGCGCGCCGGGTCTGGCCGACCTGCACCAGCACCTCGCCCTGCGCGGACGCAGCAGCGAAGCTGCGGCCCACCACCACGAAGCGCACGGTCTCACCGCTGTAGCGCGCATCGAAGAACTGCGGTTGGCTTCCCGGGCGCCGGGGTGGCACCGGCAGGTCGCCGTAGCCGGTGATCAGCGTGCCGCGACTGTCCGCGACGCGGTAGAACACCCGGTCCTCCGGCGCCATCGCCAGCAGGTCGAGCGCCGCGTACGGCAGGTCGACCTGCCATTGGCCATCGGCCAGCGCCACCGAATCGGCGATGGACAGTGCAGAGGACGCCAGCAGGTGATCGTAGGAGCGATTGGCCGCACGCTGGCCGTAGTCGCGTGCGGCAAACAGCAGGGCGACTGCGAACACCGCCAGCAGCGCACCCAGATACAGCAGCAGGGTCCGCCGCAGCGAACCCGGCGCGGCCGCTGCCGGGCGCGCGTCAGCCATCGCTGTCCACGCCTTCGTCGCGGGCCTCGAGCAGGTAACCGACGCCGCGCACGGTCGTGATGCGCAGCGGCGCGTCGGCGAGCTTCCTGCGCAGGCGGCCGACATAGAGCTCGATCGCGTTCGGCCCAGCCTCGTCATCGAAGCCGAACAGGCCGTTGCCGATCTCATCCTTGCCGACCACGTGGCCCAACCGGCCGACCAGGATTTCCAGCAGACGGTACTCGCGGTTGGGCAGCTCGATGGGCTCGCCATCCAGGGTGACCCGATGCGCGGCATTGTCGAACTGGAAGCCGCCCACCTGCACCACCTCACTGGCCTGGCCGCGGGCCCGCCGCAGCAGCACGCGGCAACGCGCCTCGAACTCGCGGAAGTCGAAGGGCTTGCCGAGATAATCATCGGCACCCACGTCCAGCGCCTGCACGCGGTCCTCGATGCCGTCGCGCGCGGTCAGCATCAGCACCGGCGTGCTGTCGCCGCGCTCGCGCATGCCGGCCAGCACGCGTAGCCCATCAAGCTTGGGCAGGCCGATATCCAGCACCACCAGATCAAAACTCTGGTAGCGCAGCACGCTTGCGGCGGCCAGGCCATCGGCCTGCCAATCCACCGCGTGCCCACTGCGGCGCATGCGACGGATGATCGCATCGGCCAGATCCGGGTTGTCTTCAACCAGCAGCAGGCGCATGGGGACACGCGTGGGAGGGGAAGCGAATGCTACCGCATGCCGCCCGGCCTGCCCGCCGGGCATGGCCTGGCGCTACCCGGGCGTCGCGGGGGGGGATGGATGGACCGGCGCGATCGGGGAGCCTGCACGGGGGTAGCGCCGGGCCATGCCCGGCGAGCGCAGCGGCCGCTTTTACGCTGCAACGCACAAACCGCTGACAGGCGGATGACAGCTTGCGCGACCCAGACTGCGGCCGCGCACCATCCGGTGCCCACGATTGCCGCGCGCCTGGCGCGCACCTGGGAGGGTTTGTGGAATTCACGTTTGCCTGGCCGCGTTCCGCCGCCATGATGGCCCTGGCTGCGTTGGCCGCGCCGGCCTTTGCCGCTGAAGACGAGCGGCCGGTCACCGCCACGCTGGGCGGTCGCCTGCACCTGGACTTCGCCACGTTCGACAATGACAACCGCGGTACGCCGAACAAGGATGACACCGAGATCCGCCGCGCCTGGCTGGATGTCTCCGGCAGGTTCTTCGTGGTCGACTACAAGATGGAAGCCGACTTCTCCGGCGACCGTGTGGAAGCCAAGGACGTCTACCTGGCACGCAGCTTCGGCAAGGCCGGCAAGCTGACGGTCGGCCAGTTCAAGCAGTACTTCTCGCTGGATGACCGCACCAGCTCCAACTACGGCAGCTTCCTGGAGCGCGGCAATGCCGGTACCACACTGGCGCCGCTGTACCGGCTGGGTGCCTCGTGGCAGGCCAATCCGGGTGACTTCACCTGGGCCGCCAGCGTCTACAGCCTGGAGAGCATCGATGCCTGGCAGGTGAAGGGGCGCGCCGCCGGTGGCCGCGTGACCTGGGCGCCCTCGCCCAGCGACGGCGATGTACTGCACCTGGGCCTGTCGCTGGCCCGTGAGGCATACGACAACCCTGGCGCCAACGGTGTGCCGGCACTGCGCATCCGCCCGCGCCCCGCCGGCCATCTGTCCGATGAGAGCCGCCTGACCCTGGTCGACTTCTCCGCAGGCCGCGATACCGACGTCAACAAGTGGTCGCTGGAGTACGCCCAGGTCCGTGGACCGTTGTCATGGCAGGGCGAGTTCAGCGGCGCGACCTTCGACGACGGCGCCCAGCGCGGCGACGTCATGGCCGGCTACGGCATGCTCAGCTGGTTCGTTACTGGCGAGAGCCGCGCCTACGACCGCAAGACCGGCCGCTTCGCCCGGGTGAAGGACATCCGCCACAAGGCCGGTGCCTTTGAAGTCGCGCTGCGCTACGACCGGATGTGGGGCGCGCAGCACCTCGACGGCGCTCCCGACCTGCGCCGTGGCAGTACCGAAGCCTGGACGCTCGGCGGCAACTGGTACCTGCGCGACAACCTGCGATTCATGCTCAACGTCATCGAAAGCCGCAACCGTGACCGCCTGGCCGGGATCACGGTGGACCGCACGCGCGCCGTGACCGGTCGCCTGCAGTACGACTTCTGAGCCTGTTCCGCGCGCCCCTCCGCACCCGCCCCTCCCTTTCCCACGTCCTGTTTTCTCAAGGAGTCCGCAGATGATGCTGAGCATCCTCGGCTTTGGCATGGTCATTACATTCATGTACTTGATCATGAGCAAGCGGCTGTCACCGCTGGTGGCCCTGATCACCATCCCGATCCTGTTCGCGCTGATCGGTGGCTTTGGCGCCGGCATCGACGAAATGATGCTGGAAGGCATCAAGAAGATCGCGCCGACCGGCGTGATGCTGATGTTCGCCATCCTCTACTTCGGCGTGATGATCGACGCGGGACTGTTCGATCCGCTGGTGCGGGTGATCCTGCGCTTCGTCAAGGGCGATCCGATGAAGATCGTGCTCGGCACCGCCGTGCTGGCGATGTTGATCTCGCTCGATGGCGATGGCTCGACCACGTACATGATCACGGTCTCGGCAATGCTGCCGCTGTATCAGCGGCTGGGCATGAACGCGCTGAACATGACCTGCGTGACCATCCTCGCCGGTGGCGTGATGAACCTGACTCCGTGGGGCGGCCCGACCGCGCGCGCCGCCACCGCACTGCACGTTGATCCGGCCGACGTGTTCGTGCCGCTGATCCCGTCGATGGTGATCGCCTGCGCGGGCGTGCTGCTGCTGGCGTGGTACCTGGGCCTGAAGGAACGCCGCCGGCTGGGCGTGGTGACGCTGCCCAAGGGCGGCAGCTGGATGGACAGCAGCGTGTCCGACGACAGCAATGCGCTGCCGACGGTCGAGGATGCCGAGGACATCAAGCGGCCCAAGCTGCTGTGGGTGAACCTGGTGCTGACCCTGGTCCTGATGACCGCGCTGATCGTCGGCGTGCTGCCGATGCCGGTGCTGTTCATGGTCGGCTTCGCCATTGCCCTGGTGATCAACTACCCGAACCTGGCCGAGCAGCGCCGTCGCGTGGTCAACCACGCCGGCAACGTGCTGTCGGTGGTGTCGCTGATCTTCGCGGCGGGCATCTTCACCGGCATCCTCAACAACACCGGCATGGTCGAGGCGATGTCGCACAGCTTCCTGGCGGTGATTCCGGATTCGTGGGGCCCCTATCTGGCGGTGATCACTGCCGTGGCCTCGATGCCGTTCACCTTCTTCATGTCCAACGACGCGTTCTACTTCGGCGTGTTGCCGATCCTGTCCGAAGCCGCTGGCAACTACGGCATCACGCCGGTGGAAATGGCCCGCGCCTCGCTGGCCGGCCAGCCGGTGCATCTGCTCAGCCCGCTGGTGCCCTCCACCTACCTGCTGGTGGGCCTGGCCAAGGTCGAGTTCGCCGACCACCAGAAATTCACCCTGAAATGGGCCATCGCCATCTCGCTGCTGCTGATGGTCGGCAGCCTGCTGTTCGGCCTGTATCCCCTCGCCGCCTGATCCCGTTACCAAGGAGCGTTCCGCAATGACTCTTCGCATCGCTTACGTCACCAGCGGCATGGGCAGTGTCGGCACTGCCATCTGCCAGAGCCTGGCCCGCGCCGGCCATACCGTTGTTGCCGGCTGTGCGCCGAACTCGCCGCGCAAGGCCAACTGGCTGCGCGAGCAGCGCGAGCAGGGCTTTGACTTCATCGCCTCCGAGGGCAATGCCACCGACTGGGCCTCGACCAGCGCCGCCTTCGCCAAAGTGCGCGCGGAAGTGGGAGAAGTGGACGTGCTGGTCAACAACTCCGGCGGCAGCCGCGACCTGCTGTTCCGGCAGATGACGGTAGAGGACTGGAATGCGGTGATCGCCTCCAACCTCAACGCGCTCTTCAACCTGACCAAGCAGGTGGTCGATGGCATGGCCACGCGGGGCTGGGGACGCATCATCAACATCGGTTCGGTCAGCGCCCACAAGGGGCAGATCGGCCAGGTGAACTACGCCACCGCCAAGGCCGCCATGCATGGTTTCAGCCGGGCGCTTGCCGCCGAAGTGGCGTCGCGCGGAGTGACGGTCAACACGCTCTCGCCGGGCTACATCGCCAGCCAGGCCATCAGCAGTTTCCCTCCGGATGTCCTGGACCGCCTGGCCGCATCGGTGCCGGTACGGCGCCTGGGCCGTCCGGAAGAAGTCGCCGGCCTGTGCGCCTGGCTGGCCTCGGACGAGGCCTCGTATGTGACCGGCGCCGATTATCCGGTCAATGGTGGGCTGTACATGGGCTAATGAGCCGCCCTGGGTGCGCCGCCAACGCGGCGGCGCGTACCCGCATGGGTGTTCCGTAAAGAAGCTTTCATGTTCCGTTCGCATAGTGGGGCGGCATCGCGCACGCACGCCGGTGCCCATCCCCCATGCAACGGACCACCATGCAGACTCGACACCTGACGATCGCCGTAGCGATCGCGCTTTCCGCCGCTGCCAGCGCCTCCGCCGCCGATACCGACGCCGCGCCCAGCGCGCAGACGCTGGATACCGTCTCGGTGATCGGCCAGGGCGAGACCCGTCAGGTGCAGCGCATCACCAGCGTCGACAAGCAGGTGCTCCCGCCAGGCACCAGCGGCCAGAAGATCCTCGATCGGCTGCCGGGCGTCTCGGTGCAGTCCAACGATGCGTTCGGCGCCAATGAGGAATCGCAGACCATCAGCCTGCGCGGATTCGACAAGAGCCGGCTGGGCTATACCCTCGATGGCATTCCGCTGGGCGACAACAGCTACGGCAACTACAACGGCCTGAGCATCGCCCGTGCGCTGATCGCCGAAAACCTGGCCGGCGCCGAGCTGTCGCAGGGCATCGGTTCACTCGGCGTGGCCTCGACCAGCAACCTCGGCGGCACCATCCAGTACTTCTCGGCCGATCCGTCCACCGAGTTCGGCGGCCGTGCCAGCGTCACAGTCGGCGACGACAATCAGCGCCGTGGTTACCTGCGCGTGGATACGGGCGACCTCAACGGCTTCTCTGCGTATGTCTCCGGCGTTCACCAGGACCAGGACATGTGGGCCGCGCCGCATCAGAACCAGACTACCCGCCAGTTCAATGCCAAGGCCGTGTGGAACGTGGGCGACCATCGTTTTGGTGCGTTCGTGGCGACCTCGCGTGCCAGCCAGGCCAACTACGCCTACCTGTCCAAGGACATGCTGGCCCGGGGCCTGGGCTGGGACTGGAACATCTATGCGCCGGACTGGGACCGCGCGGTGGCCGCCGCCTACTGCGCGCCGGCTACGCGTGATCCGGCGCGATGTGCCTACAGCGGCGGCGTGACCAGCATCGACGATGCGTACTACCAGAGCCGTGCGCTGCGCGATGACAACCTGTACTCGATCGATGCCGACCTTCGCCTGGGCGAGCAGGGCCGCCTGAAACTGCTGGCCTACCACCATGACAACCGCGGCCAGGGTCACTGGTGGGCGCCGGGCCAGCCGTCCTACCCCGGCACCGACCGGATGCTGCCGATCTCCATCCGCAGCACCAACTACACGATCAACCGCGACGGCGTGACCGCAGCGCTGTCATGGACGGCTGGCATCCACGAGCTGGAAGCCGGCCTGTGGTACGAGCAGAACGACCACAACGTGTCGCGTAATTTCTACTACATCAGCGGTCCGTTCCTGGACGACCTGTACCTGAAGAATCCGGACCGCCTGCTGTTCAACCAGGACTACGACATCCGCACGCAGCAGTTCTACGTGCAGGACCGCATGCGCTTCCTCGACCAGCGCCTGACCGTTGATGTCGGCATCAAGAGCCCGAACACCCGCATGCGTGCCACGGCCCGCCCGGGCGTGGAAACCCGCCTGGCGTCCGGCACGCTGACGGCCAAGGAGTCGGTGCTGCCGCAGCTGGGCGTGGGCTTCAAGCTCAACGCCAACAACGAGCTGTTCGCCTCGTACGCCGAGAACATCGCCGCCTTCGTCGGTGGTGGCAGTGGCGGCCCGTTGCAGGTGGCACCGGAATCGTTCGCTGCCAGCGCCGACCTGGAACCGGAAAAGTCGAAGAGCCTGGAGGCCGGTTTCCGCACGTTCGGCGAGAAGTACCAGGCCTCGATCGCCGCCTACAACGTCACGTTCGACAACCGGCTGCTGTCACTGAACCCGTGCTCCAGCATCGAGGTGGGCACCCGCCCGGAGTGCGTGACACGCTTCATCAACGTCGGCTCGGTGAAGAGCCATGGCGCGGAACTGACCTTCATCCTCAAGCCGGTCGACGGTCTGCAGTGGTACAACGCGCTGTCCTGGAACAAAACCACCTACGAAGATGACTACATCTCCGGCGGTGCGGTGGTGCCGGTGGCCGGCAAGATCACGGTGGACACGCCGCAGCGCATGGCCTCCAGCGAGATCAGCTGGAACCGCGATGGCTTCTTCGCCAGCCTGCGCGCCAAGTACACCGGCAAGCGCTATTACACCTACACCAACGATCAGTCGGTACCGGGCGTGACCACCTTCGACGCGGGTGCCGGCTATGACTTCGGCCCTGGGCTGGGACTGCGCAACGTGCGGGTCTCGTTGAACGCGACCAACCTGACCAACAAGCGCTACGCCGGCCAGCTGAGCTCGTTCGCGCCGACCGACCCGGAAGGCAAGCGCTACGCGATTCACGCCAGCGCGCCGCGGCAGGTGTTCATGACGGTGGCGGCAGAGTTCTAAATCAGAAGCTGGCGCTGCGGCGCATCGAGTGTTCCTGCATGGCGCGGGCAGGCAGGCCCATGCAGGATCCGCCAACGCATTTCACTCCGGCGCCAGCTGGTCCATCCGTATCCGGTTGGCAAACAACGAAAATGCCAGCATGCCGGCCAGGCCATTGGCCCGGCTGACCCAGTGCGGCAGCCAGCGTGGTGGCTTCAACACCCCGGCCTGGAACAACGGCGCGAACGCGATGGCGTCCTGCAGGCTCATCTTGCCCGCGAACAGCCACCGGCAGACCTGCAGGCGATCCTCGGCCAGCATGTGGCGGAAGAAGGTGTGCACCGATACCAGCCCGCGCAGGTACACGGTGTCCTTGGTGAAGGCCAGCCCGCCGCCGGGGGGCACCCCGCGGAACACGCGCTGGGCCGATGCGAAGCTCTCTTCCGGGTTCTGCCCGGCATCGCAGAAGTAGCGGAACACCTCGATGAAGTCGGCGCCCTCGCGGGCCATCGCGATGGCCTCGGTACGCAGGCTGATCCGCTTCAGGCGCTCGATATCGATGCTGCCGGTGATCTGCTCGGCAAAGGTCGCCAACCCTTCCTGGGTAGCCGTCACCCGGGGTGAGGACAAAGCCAGGCTGGGCAGCACCGGTTGCTCCCGGCCATTCAACGCGGTCAGCGAATGCACCAGTGCTTCGTGATGGAACAGCTGTGCACGATCGTAGGCGCTGAAGCGCGCACTGGTACGCAGGCGGATCCGCGTCGGCCCGGCAGCCGCCTTGGACACCAGTTCCGGGTCCAGCTGCACCTGGATGATCCGCGATTCGAAGAAGGCATCCAGATCGTTCTGCAGCTGCAGTTGCAGCGCGATCGCAGACACCGGCACCTGTTCTTCCGGCGCCAGCAGTTCATGGTCCAGCTCGGCCGCGATCTGGATGAAATGGCGCGCTGCATCGCGCGTGCTCGGGCCATTGCCCGGCAAGGGCTGTTCGGGGGCGCCGAACAGCTGCACCGAACAGGTGTCCACCGCTGCGGTACCCAGGCCCTCCAGCAGGCGTGCGGCCAGGTCCCAGCTGTGCGCGGACTGCTGCACGTAGTGGCCCAACGGATGCCCCGCGTCGCAGTCGGCGGCGATGGCCGCCAAGGTGCGGCGTTCCTCGCTGAAATCCAGCTTCGGGTAGTCCACCTTCGGCAACTGCGGCTGCCCACGCGCAACGCTGTCCAGGAACGGTGCCTGCACCGTCGCCGGCCAGCTGGTCAGGCCCAGCAGGCGGATACCACCCACGGCCTCGACCAGCCGCGCATCGAGCGCCGCATGGTGGGCCACCTCGCGATCCAGCACGGCGGTCGTTTCCATGCGCGGACTATAGCGCCCTGCCCGGCCGTGCGCTGTCCTCCGCGTGCCCAGCATCAGTGAGGGCGTTACCCCGGCATCCCGGGATGAATCTCCATGCAGCCGCGCCCATGGCCGGCTGCCTCATCAACGACGGCGCGGCTTTCCGGCCGGACGGAACTGCTGGCCCTTGCCTTTCCTGCCACCACGTTCCTGCGCGGTCTCGGCCTGGCGCACGGCCAGCTTGGCGGCCGCAGCCGCCACTTCTTCCTTCAACTTGAAGTAGTTCAGCAGCCGGCTTTCCTCGATCTCACCCGCGTCGATGGCCGCCCGTACCGCACAACCGGGCTCCTGGTGATGCGAGCAGTCGCGGAAACGGCACTGTTCGGCCAGTGCTTCGATATCGGCGAAGCCCCCTTCGGCCAGCGTCTCCTCGCCGGTCGGCTTGAGCTCGCGCATGCCGGGCGTGTCGATCAGGCAGGCGCCGGTCGGCAACGGCATCAGCGCACGATGGGTGGTGGTATGACGCCCGCGTGAGTCGTTGGCGCGCACCGCATTGGTCTTCATCCGCTGCTCGCCAAGCAGCGTGTTGGTCAGCGTGGATTTGCCGGCGCCGGAGGAGCCCACCAGCACCACGGTGCGGCCCGGCCCCAACCACGGCTGCAGCACAGCCACGCTGTCAGCATCCAGGCCATTGATGGCATGCAGGGCGATCCCCTGCATTTCCAGTTCTTCCAGCACCGCCAGCGCATCTTCGCTGTATTCGGTCTGGTCGGCCTTGGTCAGCACCACCACCGGTTCGGCACCGCCGCCGCCCACCAGCAACAGGTAGCGCTCGATACGGCGCGGATTGAAGTCCGCATCCAGCCCGCAGACGATGAACACCGTATCGATGTTGGCCGCGATCACCTGCTGGTGATAATGCTCGCCGGCGGCACCGCGCTTGATCGCAGTGCGACGTGGCAGCAGCGCCACGATGCGGATGCCGTCGAGCAGCACCCAGTCGCCGACCGCTGGCCGCTCATGGCTGGGAAAGCGTGGGCGCTGCCATTCCGGCAGCGATTCGGCCTTGATCGCAGCGTCCGGGGCGTCGGCCACGACGTAGTGGGTACGGTGCTGCTCGATCACCCGGGCCGGGCGGGCCTGCGGATGGGCGGCCATCATGGCCTGCCAGTCGGCCTGCTGCGCCGGGCCCGGCCAGGGCCAGCCGATGGTCTGCAGGGCGGTGAAATCGGGGGTCTGGGTCATCGCCTCCATTCTACCCGTGCCAACGCCGCTCCAGCCCAGCAGCGGCGGGCCCTGGGGGCCTTGCCATGCAGCGCAGCAATTCCGCTACCATGGAACCTCCATGCCATCCGACGGCTCACCGACCATGTCAACCTCCGCGCCCAAGCCCCTGGCCACCCGCGAGCGCCTTTCCGAAGTGCGCTACGAAATCCGCGGAGAACTGGCCCGGCGAGCCCGGGAGCTGGAGGCGCAGGGCCGCAAGCTGATCAAGCTCAACATCGGCAACCCCGGCAATTTCGGCTTCCGCGCCCCGGAACACCTGCAGCGCGCGATCGCCGACGACATGGGTCGCACCGATCCCTATACCCACCAGCAGGGCCTGCCGGTGGCACGAGAGGCGATCGCCGCCTACTACACCCGTCGCGGCGCTCCCGACGCGCACCCGGACCGTGTGTTCGTCGGCAACGGCGTCAGCGAACTGATCGACCTGTCGCTGCGTGCGCTGCTCAACCCCGGCGATGAAGTGCTGGTGCCGTCCCCGGACTACCCGTTGTGGTCGGCCTCCACCATCCTCAACGACGGCCGGCCGGTGTACTACCGTTGCGCCGCCGAGAACGGCTTCCAGCCGGACCCGAGCGAGATCGAGACCCTGGTGTCCTCGCGCACCCGCGCGATCGTGCTGATCAATCCGAACAATCCCAGTGGCGCCAGCTACCCGCGCGAACTGCTTGAACGCGTGGTGGACATCGCGCGCCGGCACAACCTGCTGCTGCTGGTCGACGAGATCTACGACCAGATCCTGTATGACGAGGCGGTGTTCCAGCCGGTCGCACCGCTGGCGGGCGACCATCCGTGCCTGACCTTCAGCGGGCTGAGCAAGGTGCATCGTGCCTGCGGCTGGCGCGTGGGTTGGGCGCACCTCAGCGGCGATGACGCACGCCTGGGCGACTTCCGCGCGGCGATGGACCTGCTCAGCGCGCTGCGCCTGTGCGCCAATGTGCCCGGCCAGTACGCCATCGAGGCTGCGGTGAACGGGCCCGACACCATTTCGGCACTGTGTGCCCCGGGCGGGCGCCTGTACGAAACCCGCCGCGCGGTGATCGAAGCCTGCGAGGCCAGCGAGCATCTGTCGCTGGTGGCCCCCGCCGGCGCGCTGTATGCCTTCCCGGCGGTGGTCGGCGCTGCCGCCAAGGGCTTCGACGATCACACCTTCGCCCTGGAGCTGATGGACAACGAGGGCGTGCTGGTGGTGCCCGGTTCCAGCTTCAACGTGCCCTACCGCAACCACTTCCGCGTAACCCTGCTGCCGGAGGCGTCGGTGATGCGCGATGTGTTCGCCCGCATCGACCGCGTGCTGGCCCGCCGCGCCGAGGATGCAACCAAGGTCGTCCCGATCAAGCCGCGCCGTTCGGTGGCCTGAGTCGTGGGCTTGTCCTATCTGGCGCTGGGCGACTCCTACACCATCGGTGAGGCCGTCGCGGTCGAAGGCCGCTGGCCCCATCAGCTGGCCGCCGCGATGCGCGCGCAGGGCGTCGCGCTGGCCGATCCGCAGACCATCGCCACCACCGGCTGGACCACGGACGAGCTCGATGCCGGCATCGACCAGGCCGCCCCGCAGGGGCCGTTCGACTTCGTCAGCCTGCTGATCGGGGTCAACAACCAGTACCGCGGCCGGCCGCTCGACGAATACCGCACGCAGTTCCAAGCCCTGCTGCAGCGCGCGATCGGTTTTGCCGGCAGCCGTACCGATCGGGTGCTGGTGCTGTCGTTTCCCGATTGGGGCGTGACGCCGTTCGGCGCCAGCAGCGGCCGACACCGTGGCCGCATCGGCATCGAAACCGACGCGTTCAACGCGGCTGCGGAGCAGGTCTGCAGTGGCCTCGGCGTCGACTTCGTCGACATCACCGACATCAGCCGCGCCCACGGTCACGACCCGGCGATGATCGCCGAAGACGGTCTTCACCCCTCCGCGCGCATGTATGCCTTGTGGAGCGAGCGCGCCTTGCCGGTCGCCCTGCGCCGGCTCGGCGACGCCGGCTGACCCGATGGACGGCACGCCACGGAATGGCACGCCCCTGCCCTGCTCCCCGCTGACCTCCCCGCAGGCCCGCGCGATCGCCGAGGCGTTCCGGCCTGCACAGGCCTGGGGCAGCCGCCGCGACTATTACTACACCCGCGGCAAGCTCGGCAGCGATCCGTTGTACGACGGCGTGCTGCAACAGCTGCCCGAGGATGGCCAGCCGGTGCTGGACCTGGGCTGCGGACTGGGCCTGTTCGCGCATGTGCTGCGCCAGCGCGGGCGAGGCCAGCCCTATCTCGGGGTGGACGTGGACGCCGCCAAGATCGAGCGGGCGCGGCAAGCCGGTGAAGGCCTGCCGGCCGCGCGCTTCGAATGCCTGGATGTGCAGGCTGCGCTGCCGTCGCACGTCGGTCATGTACTGCTGCTGGACGTAGTGCAGTACCTGGATGCCGGACCGCAGCAGACGCTGCTGCGTGCCGCAAGCGCGCGGGTGTCCCCCGGAGGACGGCTGCTGCTGCGCACGCCGCTGGCCACCGGTGATGGCCGGGACCGCACCACGCGGGTGGCGGACCGCCTTGCCTGGCTGGTGGGCTGGATGGGTACCCGCCCGCGGCACTATCCGCAGCCGACGACCCTGCTGGCGACACTGAGCGAAGCGGGATTGCGCGTCGCCGCACCACGGCCGCTGCACGGGCGCACGCCGTTCAACAGCTGGCTGGTGGTGGCCGAACGGCCTGGATGACGCCGGGCGCGGCCCGGCGCTACCGGATGTCTGCCCACCCCTTGGTAGCGCCGGGCCGTGCCCGGCGGATTCCATGCGCGCCGCTGCGCTCGCAGGGCGTGGCCCGGCGCTACCGGATGCCTACCCACCCCGTGGTCGCGCCGGGCCGGGCCCGGCGGATTCCGTGCGCGCCGCTGCGCTCTCCCGGAGGCAGCGTTGCCTTCAATCCACGCTCATCCAGTGCCTGCAGCACGCGTTCGATGATCACCAGGTTGTGGCCATGGGCGGCCCCCTCATGCAGCAGCACGATGGCGCCGGGGCGAAGATCCGGCAGCAGGCGCTCCAGCACGCGCTCGGGCGTACAGCCGACACCATCGAAGCCGCGGGCGCTCCATCCCACCCGCACCAGGCCCAGGCGGCGCAGCACCGGGCCCACGAACGGATTGGTCATGCCCACCACCGACCGGTACCAGCGTACCGGCGTGCCCGACAGTGCCTGCAGCGCATGCTGGCAGCCTTCGATCTCCGCACGCATCGCCTTCGGTCCCAGCCGCCAGAAGCGCGCCTGTGGATGGCTGAAGCTGTGGTTGCCCAGATCGTGCCCGCGGCGCAGGATCTCGGCCACCAGCGCCGGCTGGGCCAGGGCCCGCTCGCCGACCAGGAAGAATGTCGCCCGCGCCTGATGCCGATCCAGCAGATCAAGCACGGCCAGCGTGTCCGCACCGGGACCGTCATCGATGGTCAGCCAGACCGCGTCGTCCGCCTGCGCCAGGCGGCTCAGCACCGGCGTGTAGAAGCGGCTGTTGGGCAGGAACACCGGCACGATGAACAGCGCGTGGCTGGCCACCATCAGCGGCAGACCCCAGTGCCATCCCGCCAGCACCCAGGCCAGGATCACCCCCAACTGCGACGCCACCAGCCAGGGCAGCCAGCGCCAGGGCCGGGGCGGAATGCGATGCAATGTTCCTGCGCTGCTCATACCCCATGATGCCATGAGGGGTAGAATCGAAGATTCGAATTACTGGACCCCCGACTTCCCATGTCTCTCGATCCTGCCCTGCGTTCGCGCATCGAATCCCTCCTCAACGCCAACCGCGTCGTGCTGTTCATGAAGGGCCAGCCGTCGATGCCGCAGTGCGGCTTCTCGGCCAAGGCCGTGGGCGCGCTGCAGGACCTGGGCGTCGAGTTCGCTCACGTCAACGTGCTGGCCGACCAGGAAATCCGTGAAGGCATCAAGGCCTACGGCGACTGGCCGACCATCCCGCAGCTGTACATCGACGGCGAACTGGTCGGTGGCAGCGACATCGTGCTGCAGATGGCCGCCAGCGGCGAACTGAGCAGCGTGCTGGGCCTGCCCGCGCCGGACCGCACCCCGCCGCGCATCACCGTCACCCCGGCCGCGGTGGAGATGCTCAAGGGCGCGCTGGCCGACGCCCCGGGCGCCGCCCTGCAGCTGAGCATCGATGCAGCCTTCCAGCCCAACTTCCAGCTCGCTCCGCATGACGAGGCTGCGATCGCCGCCGAATCCAATGGACTGCGCGTGCAGTTCGACCTGGCCAGCGCGCGCCGTGCCGAAGGCATCACCATCGACTGGGTGGACGACATCCGCGGCAAGGGCCTGGCCATCGACAACCCGAATGCGCCCAAGCCGGTGCAGGAAATCAGCGTGCGCGACGCCGACGACCTGGTGCGCGCCGGCAACGTGATCCTGGTGGACGTGCGCCCGGCTGACGAGCGCGCCATCGCCGCCGTCGGCGTGCCGTTCAAGGTGTTCGACGGCAACGGCCGCGCCGAGCTGGAAGCACTGCCGAAGGACACCGCACTGGCCTTCCTGTGCCACCACGGTGGTCGCAGTGCGCAGGCTGCCGAGCAGTTCCGCGCGCTTGGCTTCACCAAGGTCTTCAACATCACCGGCGGCATCAACGCCTGGTCCGAAGAGGTGGACAACGGCGTGCCGAAGTACTGATCGGCTGCAGCGCGGAACAGGAAAACGCCGGCGCACGCCGGCGTTTTCCGTTTTCTGCCTGTCCCGCGCGTGGCCGGCCCCGCCCGGTCAGCCGGCAAACCCGCCTTCGGCCAGGTAGTCCAGTTCCTCCGGCGTGGGAATGCGGCCCAGCACGGCGTTGCGGTGCGGGAAGCGGCCAAAACGGCGGATGATGTCGCGATGCAGGTCGGCGTACTGCAGGTATTCCTTGTCACCCAGCACGTCGAACATGGCCACCGAACGGTCCTGGTCCAGCGGATCCTCGGAATGCTCGAACGGCAGGTAGATGAAGGCCCGCAGCTTCGGAACCAGCTGCAGGTCCAGCCCTTCCTCGATGGCACGCATGGCGTAGTGCCGGGCCAGCCCATCGGTGGCGTAGGAGTGGGCGGTGCCACGGAAGCAGTTGCGCGGGAACTGGTCCAACAGCAGCATCAGGGCCAGCGCACCCTCGGCGCTGCCCAGCCAGTGTTCGCGCGCACGCGCGGCCGCAGCGAAATGCTCATCGAGGAACAATCGGCGGAACTGCGCGTCGAACGCATCGTCGCGGGCGAACCACTTCGCAGGGCCCGCCTCCTTCCAGAATTCCACCACCTGCGCGGCAACGTCCATTACCTACTCCCGGGCCCGGACGTCCCGCGCCCGGCCCTCATCATCATTCGTCGAAGCGCAGATGGCGGACCGACTTGCCGTTGCGCCGGATAAGCTTAAGCGCCTCGATGCCGATCTGGATATGGTTTTCCACGAACTGGGAGCTGACCTTGGCATCGGAGGCTTCGGTCTTGACCCCGTCGGGAATCATCGGCTGGTCCGAAACCAGCAGCAAGGCGCCGCTGGGGATGTGGTTGGCGAAGCCGGCGGCGAACACGGTGGCCGTTTCCATGTCGATGGCCATGCAGCGCATCGCGCGCAGCCGTTCCTTGAATGCCTCGTCGTGTTCCCAGACCCGCCGGTTGGTGGTGTAGACGGTACCGGTCCAGTAGTCGTGCCCCAGATCGCGGATCATGGTCGAGACCGCGCGCTGCAGGGCGAAGGCCGGCAGTGCCGGTACTTCCGGTGGCAGATAGTCGCCCGAAGTGCCTTCACCACGGATCGCGGCGATCGGCAGCACCAGGTCGCCCAGCTGGTTCTTGCGCTTCAGGCCCCCGCACTTGCCGAGGAACAGTACCGCCTTGGGCATCACCGCCGACAGCAGGTCCATGATGATCGCGGCATTGGGGCTGCCCATGCCGAAGTTGATCATCGTGATGCCATCGCTGGTGGCGCTGGCCATGGGCCGGTCCAGGCCGACGATGGGCGCACCGGTCAGTTCGGAGAAGGTGTGCAGGTAGCCGCCGAAGTTGGTCAGCAGGACGTGCGGGCCGAACTGGTCCAGGGGCACGCCGGTATAGCGCGGCAGCCAGTTGTCGACGATTTCCTGCTTGCTCTTCATGCTCGGTCCGGAACGGCGGGGACCGCCTATTTTCGGCCAGTGGGGCGACGCCGTCGAGGCACGCGGTCGCACCCTGTGAAGAAGGTCACTTGGCAAGCCCACCGCTGCCCGGCTAGCGTCAGCGGTTGCTTACGTAGCCGAGGGGATCTGCATGACGTCGACGTTGTTGCGCGCCGGGCTGGGGCTGGCGCTGGTTACGCTGGCCACCGCGCCAGCGCTGGGCGCCTCGCGCTTCATGGCCGATCCTTACCCCAGCACCTATCGGGCGCAGCCCGATGCGCCGGTGCTGATCCACAACGCAACGGTGCTGACCGGCACCGGCCAGCGCCTGGACAATGCCGACGTCCTGCTGCGTGAGGGCCGCATCGTTGCTGTCGGCCAGCAGCTGCAGGCCGAGGCCGATGTCACCCGCATCGACGCGCAGGGCAAGTGGGTCACCCCCGGGCTGATCGACGTGCACTCGCACCTGGGCGTATATCCCAGCCCGGGGGTGGGCGCCCACAGCGATGGCAACGAGATGACCGCACCGGTCACGGCCAATGTCTGGGCGGAGCATTCGGTGTGGCCGCAGGATCCCGGCTTCGCTGCCGCCCTGGCCGGCGGCGTGACCAGCATGCAGGTGCTGCCCGGCTCGGCCAACCTGGTCGGTGGCCGCGGCGTGACCCTGAAGAATGTTCCGGCCATCACCTACCAGGCGATGAAGTTTCCCGGCGCGCCGTGGGGCCTGAAGATGGCCTGCGGCGAGAACCCCAAACGCGTCTATGGCGAAGGCAAGGGTGTGACGCCTGCTACCCGGATGGGCAACGTCGCCGGCTACCGTGCAGCCTTCATCGATGCCGCCGACTACATCACCAAGAACACGCCCAAGGCAACCAAGCGCAAGCGCTGGTTCGGCAGCGACAAAGGTGACAGCGCGGGCGATGCCGGTGGCAAGCGCGATCTCAAGCTGGACACCCTGGCCGGCGCGATCCAGGGCGACATCCGCGTGCACATCCACTGCTACCGCGCCGATGAAATGGCCACCATGCTCGATCTGGCCAAGGAATTCGGTTTCAAGGTGGCAGCGTTCCACCACGGCGTGGAGGCCTACAAGCTGGCCGACCGGCTGGCGGCGGACGGCGTCTGCGGTGCACTGTGGGCCGACTGGTGGGGCTTCAAGATGGAAGCCTTCGATGGCATCCCCGAGAACATCGCGCTGGTGGACCGGGCGAAGAACAGCTGCGCCATCGTCCATTCCGATTCGCCCGAAGGCATCCAGCGCCTGAACCAGGAGGCCGCCAAGGTCATGGCCGCCGCGCGCCGCGCACGCATGGCCCCGATCACTCCTGAACATGCGATCACCTGGATGACCGCCAATGCCGCCAAGGCGCTGGGCATCGAGCGCCAGACCGGCACGCTGGAGCCCGGCAAGATGGCCGACGTGGTGGTGTGGAACGGCAATCCCTTCAGCTCCTACGCATTGGCCGAGCAGGTCTATGTCGATGGCCGCCGCCTGTACGACCACAGTGCGTTGCCGGCAACGCCGCAGTCGGACTTCCAGCTCGGGCAGGAGGTGCACTGATGGCCGGTTCCATGCAGATGGCAAGGTCTTCCAGCCGCAACCGGGCATGGCTCGGCGCTGCCATCCTGGTGCTGGCAGGCATCACCGGCACGGTATCGGCACAGGATCTGCTGGTGCGCGGCGCGACGGTTCACACCGCCGGCGCACGCGGCAGCCTGCAGCACGCCGATGTGCTGGTGCAGGGCGGCATCATCCGTGCCGTGGGTACGGGCCTGGCCGCACCGGCCGGCACGACCGTGGTTGAAGCCGATGGCCGCCCGCTCACGCCCGCGCTGTTCGGTGGCATCGCCGAGATCGGCATCGAGGAAGTCTCGGGAGAAGCGAGTACGGTCGACAGCAGCCTGAAGATCGGCGAGCAGCCGCTGCGCCCGGAGTTCGACGTGACCCTGGCCTACAACCCCGCGTCGGTGCTCATTCCGGTGGCGCGACTGGAGGGCATCGGCTTCACCGCGCTGGGCGCCGTCACCGGCGGTGGCTTCGTGGCGGGCCAGGGCGGGGTGATGCGGCTCGATGGCAGCGCCGACCCGCTGGGTCCACGTGCGCTGTTCCTGCGGCTGGGCGCCGCAGCGTCGGAACTGACCGGTCATTCGCGTGCAGCACAGTGGATGCTGCTGCAGCAGATGGTGGATGAAGCGCGCGGCCAGGTCGCCGCCGATTCACCGCACGCCGTGCTGACACCGGCCGGTCGCCGCACACTGTCGCGCTATCTGGCCGGCCAGGGACGCATCGTGGTTGAAATCGATCGCGCTGCCGATATCCGACAGCTGCTGCGCTGGGCTGCACGCGAAAAGGTAAAGATCGCCCTGTCTGGAGCCAGCGAAGCCTGGCAGCTGGCGCCGGAGCTGGCTGCGGCCGGGGTGCCGGTGTTCGTCGACGTGCTGGCCAACCTGCCGGCCAGCTTCGACCAGATCGGCGCCACCCTGGAAAACGCGGCACGACTGCAGCGTGCGGGCGTGCCCGTCAGCTTCGTGCAACGTGGCGATGCCTCGCACAACGCACGCAAGATCCGCCAGCTCGCAGGCAATGCGGTCGCCCATGGCCTGCCCTGGGCCGACGGGCTGGCAGGCCTGACCCGGGTTCCCGCACAGGCGTTCGGGGTGGCCGGCCAGATCGGCAGCATCGAGCCCGGCAAGCGCGCCGACCTGGTGCTTTGGGAAGGCGACCCGCTGGATGTGGCGCACTATGCCGAACAGGTCTGGATGGGCGGGCGGCCGATGCCGATGCGCTCGCGCCAGACCGACCTGCGCGACCGCTATCTGCAGCGCAACGCGCAGCCCTGACCGACGAGGAAAGCCCCATGGCTCCGCTGCACTGGTACTTCGATTTCGTCTCGCCCTACTCCTACCTGCATTGGCAGAAGGTCAAGCAACTGCCCCAGTTCGCACAGGTACAGCCGGTGCCGATCGCCTTCGGGGCGGTGCTGCAGCAGCTTGGCAATCTCGGCCCGGCCGAGATCCCGGCCAAGCGGCGCTTCATCTACCGCCAGTTGCTCTGGAACGCGCAGGCGGAAGGCGTGACGCTGCGCTTCCCGCCTGCCCACCCGTTCAACCCGCTGGCCGCCCTGCGGCTGTGCCTGGCCGCAGGCGGCGGCGCGCAGGCCGTGGACGTGCTGTTCGACTGGATCTGGCGCGAGGGCAACGCCGCCGACAGCGCCGAGGCGCTGCGCGAACCCGGCGCGCGGCTGGGCATCGCGGATGTGGCGGCCGCCACGGCAACCGCAGAGGTCAAGGAGCAGCTGCGGCACAACACCGAAGCAGCGCTTGCGGCCGGCGTGTTCGGCGTACCGACCCTGGCCATCGGCGACGAGCTGTTCTGGGGCAATGACGCGCACCCGCTGATGGCCGCTGTGCTGGCCCATCCGGACCTGCTGGCGCAGCCGGAATGGCAGCGGGTGGAGGCCCTGCCGATCGCGGCACAGCGCAGACGCTGAACAGGGCGCCTGCGCTTCCCTCGCGCGCGGGCTCCCGTTTTGAGATATTTTTCACACTTCCGAACCAACAACCGCCCTGGAGGGGGAGCCGCGGATGCGCATCGGAATCGTCGTCGACTCGGCCTGCGACCTGCCGCAGGCGTTCATTGCCGAACACAACATCGTGCTGCTCCCGATCACCGTGCGGATCGGCGAAGCCGTACTCGCCGACCACCGTGACGAACAGGCCACGCTCAGCTTCCTGCACGCGCACGTGGCCGAACATGGTGCCGAGGCGGAGACCATCCCCTTCAGCGTCAACCAGATCCGTGACCTGTTCCTGCAGCAGCTGGTGATCGACTACGACCACGTCTTCTGCATGACCATCACCAAGACCCGCAGCCCGATCCACGACAACGCCCTGCAGGCCAGCTTCGCCATCCTCAACGACTACAAGCCGGTGCGGCAGGCCGCGGGCTACAACTCGCCCTTCGCGCTGCGCGTGCTCGACACCCAGAACCTGTTCGCCGCGCAGGCGGTGACGGCGGTGGAAGCGGTGCGCCTGCGCGACAGCAACGCGAGCGTGCAGCAGATCCGCGAGCGGCTGGAGGAACTGGCCGGCAACGTGCATGGCTACATGGTCACCCGTGACCTGTATTACATGCGGGCCCGCGCGCGGCACAAGGGCGACCGCAGTGTCGGCCTGCTCAGTGCCGCGCTGGGCAGCGCACTGGACATCAAGCCGGTGCTGCACGGCTACCGCGGTGAGACCGGCCCGGTGGCCAAGATCAAGGGCTTCGACAACGCCGTGCAGAAGCTCTTCGCTGTGGTCGGCCAGCGCGTGCGCAGCGGACTGATGACACCGACAGTCTGCGTCAGCTATGGCGGTGAGCTGGAGGAGCTGCGCGCCCTGCCCGGCTACGCGCAGCTGACGGAGGTCTGCGCCACACACGGCGTCACCGTGTACGAATCGGTGATGAGCCTGACCGGCATGGTCAACGTCGGCAAGGGCGCCGTTACCGTGGGCTTTGCCGATGGACCGCATCGGTTCGAATGAGGGCGGGCGACGCCTGCATGCAGGTGCGCCGGATGTACACAAGCATTGCACCGCGTCTATGCCAGCCTTGCCGCACTTCAAGGAGATCACCATGCCTGCGCAGTACCACATCAGCCTTCCCGACCCGTCCAAGGCCCGCGGCAACGACCCCGACCTGTCCTTCCATTCGCAGGGGGCCGCCGGCTTTGCCGAAGAACTGCAGGACGCCCTGCGCAGCGGCGCGCTGTTCGAGCGCTGGAAAGCCAAGCAACCCGATCCGGATGCAGTGGAGCCGCAGTGGGGCGTGACCGACCCGGACGCCACCGTAACCGGTGAGCAGAAGGACCTGCGCATCAACCTGGTGGCCACCACCCGCATCGACAGCGATGTGTTCAAGCAGCGCCTGCGCCTGCTGGCCGGCCATCACTGGGAACTGCGCGACGTACGTTGAGCGGCGAACGCGCTGGCATGCGCTGGGCTTCGCCCGTCGAAGCCCTCATCGCGCGGGCGTGGGGCGGGCCTGGCCGTATTCGGCCCGCAGCGCATCGCCACGGATGAAGTCCGTCATCAGCTGGAAGTACCCGGCCGGCTGCCGTGTCGATACGCGTTCCCCGGCCGAATCCAGCTCGAACTCGTACATGCCATGATCGGCGTCTGCATACACGGCCGTGGAGATCGGCCGTCCCTGGCCCTGCAGAACCGCAAGACGCCTGAGCGTCTCTCCCGGCGGCGCATCGCGGTCCTGCCCGCCAAAGATCCACAACTGCGGCACCTGCAGATGCGTGAGCACCGGTAAAGGGTCGTAATGGGCCGGCACCCCGTCCAGCAACCGTGGCCCCTGCTCGCGTGCAGTCACCTCCGGAGTCGACAGGAGATACCCGGTAATGTTCCCGCGTACCGCAGGGAACCAGGGCGCATGCTGGTAACGCTGCTTCACCTCCGCCAGTACATCGAATCCCTCGGTGAATCCGCTCTCGACGATGGTCGCCACCGCATCGGCGATCTGCATCGCCTGCGCAGTGGCTTCTGCGTCCTGGCCGGCCCGCTGCATGTCGAAGGCGATCGCCTCGCGGTCTTCCTCCAGCGGCGAGACCGCCAGGCCGAAGCTGATCACGATGAAATCCACAGGCTCGATGCGTGCCGCCAGCGGCGCCACCCAGCCGCCCTGGCTGCCGGCCTGGTAGCCGACCCGCTGCGCACGTGCCCCCGCCAGCCGGCGTGCTTCGCGCGTGGCCAGGATCAGATCATTGGCCAGGGTCAGGTAGTTCTGCGTGTACCGCCCGCCGGAGCGACCCGTGCCCCGCTTGTCGTAGGCGAACACGGCAATGCCGGCGCTGGCGAACTCGCGCTGCAGCGAGTAGCGCTCCAGCGCGGAGCTGTTCTCCGCACCATGCACCAGCACCACCAGTGGAACCGGCGCATCGCCCGGGGGCAGCGTCAGCCGCCCCTGCAGCATTGCGCCGGCACCGCTGAAACGGGTGTCGATCTGCCGCAGCGGAATGCGCTCGCCCTTCATTCCGTCGACGCTGATGCCGCCCTTCCCACAGTCCGTGAGCACCATCCGCTGCCCGTCCGGCTGCCCGGTCCAGCCGCGGGTACTGGTCCAGGCATCGCCCGCGGTGCGCTGCAGTGCGCCGCTGCGGCCATCTGGCGTGCGCCAGCGCAGCTGATCACCCGCACCCGGGCCGATGTCCAGCGTACTGCCATCGGCCATCCGGTAGCTCGCCGCGGCGCAAGGCGACGCCGCCGTGGCCGCGACCGCCTGCGCACTGAAGGCCATCGCGCTCCACGCGGCCAGCGACACCAGGGTTCTGTGCATGTCTGCTCCTCTCCACACTGGTGGGTGACGGTGAACCAGCTCCCGCGTGATCGCCAGCGCGGTGCGACGAAGTGCGGGTACCGCCGACGAAGGCGCGTCCGCGGGCGACAGCCACCGGCAGCGGAGCCCCGTTCCCCTGGCGAATGCGCGGGGGCGGGGTCTAGCGGCGGTCTGCGCCGGCCGGCGCTTCGCCCTGCATCGCCACACGATTGCGTCCCGCGCGTTTGGCCGCATACAACGCCGTATCCGCATCGGCGAGCAGCTGTCCGGCATCGGCTGTTGCCGGCGGATGCAGAAATGCGATGCCGACACTGATGCTGACCCGCCCTTCCGGCAGCTGCAGCGCTTCCACCGCCCGTCGCAGTCGCTCGGCCAACGCCTGCACGCCGTCCAACGCCGTGCCGGGCACGATCACCGCGAATTCCTCACCGCCGTAGCGCGCCACGCTGTCGCCCGCACGCCCGGCGCTGTGCTGCAGCAGCGCCGCCACGGCCTGCAGGCAACGGTCGCCGGCGGGATGACCATGGGCATCGTTGAACGCCTTGAAATGATCGATATCGACCAGCAGCAGCGCCAGTTCGGTGCCGCTCCGCCGCGCCCGGTTCCATTCGGCCTGCAGCTCGGCATCGAACTGGCGGCGGTTGGCTACGCCGGTCAGGCCATCCTGGCGCGCGAGCTGGTCAAGCCCGGCCTGCCGTTCCAGCAGATCGATCTGCAGAAGCGCACTGCGCAGGCTGAAGCCCAACGTGGCCAGAACGAATCCAGCCAATGCCAGGGGCCTGGCATGGTCCACCACCAGGGTGCCCACCACCAGCAACAGCAGCGGCAGGATGATCGGGCCGCCGGCCTGCACCAGCCGGGCCAGCCGCGGCTGCAGCACGAATCCGGTGGCTGGCGACCGCCGCAGTGCCAGCAGCGCGAGCAACAGGAACGGCACGTCGATCAGCAGATCGTTGTAGGCGCCGAAAGACTGTTCGGAGGTGAAGTGGTTGATGTAGTAGGCCACCAGCAGATAGGCCAGCGCGTACAGCGCCAGCGCGCGGAACACGCTGCGTCGCTCCGGGACATCACAGGACACCCAGCGCACGATGGCAAACACAGCAATGCACAGGTTCTGGATATCGAACATGCGCTGCATGTTGGCCAGCGCCTGGTCATCGATGCCGACATGGTCGGCAAATGACTGGGTATGCACGAAGAACAGCACGCCCAGCAGGGCCGCCATGATTCCGTCGATCACGCTGATGGCCCAGCGCTCCCGCCGCGAGCGGGCCAGGATGAACACCAGCGGCACGCCATACAGCACGTACAGCAGCAGGCTGGCGCCCGGGGTGATGTCGGGGCGGTCGGCACGGAGTGCATCGAGCATGTTGATGCCCATGCCCCCCGCCCACAGCAGCAGTGCCAGCGCGATGGCACGCCAGCCCAGCGCGGCGCGATCCGCACGCGCGCGCCACAGGCATGCGGCGGCGGCCAGCAGCGGCGCGCCGGTGAGGAACACGAACGAACCCAGGCCTGCCGGCCCCGGCCACAGGGCCACGACCAGGCCATGGCCGAACACGTACAGCAGCGCCAGCACTACCGGCATGCATCCCCCACTGAGCAAGCCTGTCTGCACGCACGATAGCGCGACAGGCCGCCATGGAGGCGTGATCCACGCCACACCTGCTTCCCCTGCCCCTGCGCCGGGCATGGCGCGGCGCTACAGCGACGCAGGCGTTCCGTCGCGCCGGGGCATACGCGGTTGCGTCCCCGGGACTGCAGCTGTCACGCCGGCCATTCAGCCGTGCAGCGCGCGGGCGTGGTGGGCGATGTGCTCGCCGATGAAGCTGGCGATGAAGTAATAGCTGTGGTCGTAGCCATCCTGCAGGCGCAGGGTCAGCGGATGGCCGACGGCGTCGCAGGCCTGCTGCAGGCGCTGCGGCTGCAGCTGGCTCTGCAGGAACTCATCGGCCCCGCCCTGGTCCACCAGCAGCGGCAAGCGTTCGCTGGCCGCAGCGATCAGTTCGCAGGCATCCCACGCGGCCCAGTCGGCGCGGTTGTCGCCCAGATAGGCCTGGAACGCCTTCTGTCCCCAGGGCACCTGGCTGGGTGCAACAATCGGCGAAAATGCCGACACGCTGCGGTAGCGCCCCGGATTGCGCAGCGCGACCACCAGTGCACCGTGGCCTCCCATCGAGTGACCACTGATCGCGCGTGCCCCGGTCACCGCGAAGTTCGCCTCGATCAGCGCCGGCAGTTCCTGCGCCACATAGTCATGCATGCGGTAGTGCTTGGACCACGGCTCGCGGGTGGCGTTGAGGTAGAAGCCGGCACCCTTGCCCAGATCGTAGCCCTCCGCGTCGGCGACATCGTCGCCGCGTGGGCTGGTGTCGGGCGCGACCAGAATCACGCCATGTTCGGCCGCATAGCGCTGCGCGCCCGCCTTGGTGATGACGTTCTGTTCGGTGCAGGTCAGTCCGCTCAGCCAGTACAGCACCGGCAGCGCCTGCGTTTCCGCCTGCGGCGGCAGGTAAACGGCGAACTGCATGTCGCAGCCCAGCGTGGACGAGGGATGACGGTACACGTCCTGCCAACCGCCGAAGCAGGCACGATGTTCGATGCGTTCCATGGTGTCTCTCCAGAAGGGTGGCAGCCCTGACGGCCTGCCACCCGGGATGGCTCAGTAGTGCACGACCGAACGGATCGACTTGCCTTCGTGCATCAGATCGAAGGCATCGTTGATCCCGTCCAGATCCATGGTGTGGGTGACGAACGGCGCCAGTTCGATGTCGCCCTTCATCGCGTCCTCCACCATGCCCGGCAGCTGGCTGCGACCCTTGACGCCACCGAAGGCCGTGCCCATCCACTTGCGGCCGGTGACCAGCTGGAAGGGACGGGTGGAGATTTCCTGGCCGGCGCCGGCCACGCCGATCACCACGCTCTGGCCCCAGCCACGGTGCGCGCATTCCAGCGCCGCGCGCATCACGTTGACGTTGCCGATGCACTCGAAGCTGTGGTCCACGCCCCAGGTGGTCATTTCGACAATGACCTGCTGGATCGGCGTGTCGAAGTCCTTCGGATTGATGCAGTCGGTCGCACCGAACTCACGCGCCAGCTCGAACTTGGACGGATTGGTATCCACCGCGATGATGCGGCCGGCCTTGGCCTGGCGCGCGCCCTGGATCACGGCCAGGCCGATGCCGCCGAGGCCGAACACTGCCACGCTGTCGCCTTCCTGCACCTTGGCCGTGTTGTGCACCGCACCGATGCCGGTAGTGACACCGCAGCCGAGCAGGCAGACATGTTCCGGGTTCGCCTGCGGATTGATCTTCGCCAGCGAGACTTCGGCCACCACCGTGTACTCGCTGAACGTCGAGCAGCCCATGTAGTGATAGATCGGCTCGCCGTTGTAGCTGAAGCGGCTGGTGCCATCGGGCATCACGCCCTTGCCCTGGGTCGCGCGTACCGACACGCACAGGTTGGTCTTGCCACTCTTGCAGAACAGGCATTCGCCGCACTCGGCGGTGTACAGCGGAATCACGTGGTCACCCGGCTTGACGCTGGTCACGCCCTCGCCTACTTCCACCACGATGCCGGCACCTTCATGGCCCAGCACCACCGGGAACAGACCTTCCGGATCATCCCCTGACAGGGTGAACGCATCGGTGTGGCAGACGCCGGTGTGGGTGATCTTGACCAGCACTTCGCCGGCCTTCGGCGGGGCGACGTCGATCTCGACGATCTGCAGCGGCTGGCCGGGAGCAAAGGCGACGGCGGCACGGGATTTCATGGTGGGATTCTCCAAAGACAGGCAGTAACAGGATGGACGACGCTATGCTGCGCCGTTGCTTATTTCAGGTACGAGCGGATCAGCCCGCTCATCTCGCGCACGCGCTCGGCGCGCTGTTCATCGGACGCTGCGGGTTGTCCGAACTCTTCGCGCAGGTGGGCTTCCATCACCTCGGACATCAGCCCGTTGACCGCTCCGCGGATGGCAGCGATCTGCTGCAGCACGGGCCCGCACTCGGCGCCGGCTTCCAGCGCACGGTCCAGTGCATCGCACTGGCCGCGGATGCGGCGCACGCGGGCCAGGACCTTCTTCTTCTCTTCGGGAGAGTGCGGCATGGCAGGGCCACCCAGGAACTATACTGGGGGACAGTATACACAGGTGACGGAAAGGTACATCCTGCGCCTCAGCGCAGGCGGTGCGCGGGTACGCCCTCGTGCGTCATCTTCACCGGCAGGATGCGGCCCTGCGCGTCGAAGTACAGGCGATCGATCGCGGTGACGCGGGCATTGCGGTCGGTCTGGTCGAGCGGCCGGCGGTGGTAGACGATGTACCACGTGTCATCGCCGGGCGCGTGGATCAGGGAGTGGTGCCCGGCGCTGGTGGCGATGGCCGGGTCCTGCTGCAGGACCCGACCGATGCGTGTGAACGGCCCGGTCGGCGCGTCGGCGATCGCATAGGCCACCGAGTAGTCCGGCTCGCCCCAGCCGCCTTCGGACCACATGAAGTAGTAGCGACCGCCCCGCTTGAACATCAGCGGACCTTCCACGTACTCCGGCGCCGGCGTGATCTCCTTGAACAGCGTGCCGTCGTCCCAGGGCAGCAGGCCGCTGAAATCCGCCTTCAGGCGCACGATGTTGGCGTGCTTCCAGCCGCCATAGATCATGTACCAGGCACCATCGTCATCCTTGAACACATACTGGTCGATCGGCTGCGCGCCATTGTGGAACGCGCCCACCAGTGGCTTGCCGAGCAGATCGCGGTAAGGCCCTTCGGGCTGGTCGGCCACGGCCACGCCGATGCCACCGGTCTCGCCGTCGTTCTGGATGTCATTGGCGGAAAAGAAGAAGTAGTAGCGCCCGTCGTTGGCCACCACCGAGGGTGCCCACAACGCCTGCCTGGCCCAGGGAATGTTCTCGATGGACAGCACGCTGTCGTGCCGGCGCCAGTGCACCAGGTCGGGCGACGAAAAGGCATCGAAGGCAACCTGTTCTGCATAGGGCCGCGAGCGCGTGGGGAAGATCCAGTAGGTGCTGCCGAATACGGCCGCCTCCGGGTCCGCGTACCAGCCCGGCAGGATCGGATTGCCGGACATCACCGGTGCCTGGCTGTCACGCGCATCCGCGATGCCGACGCCAGTGGCTGCGAGCAGCACGGCCAGTGCGGCCCCCCTCCCCCATTCGCGCAGTCCCATCAGAGCCACTCCAATGCAGGTTCGATCGCTCGAGTCTAGAACGATCGCCGGCGCCTTTCCGCGACGCGCTGCCTCAAACCGCGCACCCTCTTGATCGACGGGAATCATCGGCGCATGGTGCCTGGCACAACGCAGGGCCCGGGCCATGATCCCCTTCATCATCAATCTGGACGTTCCGGACCTCGCGGCCGCCGAGGCGTTCTACACACGCGCCTTCGGCCTCCATGCCGGGCGCCGTCTCGGCCCGGAGGTGCTGGAACTGCTGGGCGGCCCGACACCGCTCTATCTGCTGCAGAACGAAGCGGGCAGCGCAGCTACCGTCGACGGTGACGTGCGGGATTACGAACGTCACTGGACCCCGCTGCACATCGACTGGATCGTGGAGGACCTCGACGCCGCCCTTGCCCAGGCGTTGGCGGCAGGCGCAACGCTCGAGCAGGCGCCACGCGAGCGTTCATGGGGGCGCATCGCAATGCTGGCGGATCCGTTCGGGCACGGCTTCTGCCTGATCCAGTTCGCCGGCCCCGGCTACGACGCCTTGCTGGATTGATCGGCGGAGTGCACCGGGCCCGCCGCTAGCATCAACGCACGTAGGCGAATGATTCGTCCAGCCGCTCGAATCCGATCAGCTGCTGCACCAGCGCCTGCGCCTGGTCCTCATCGATCTCTCCCTGCTCGATCTCTGCGCTGCGTGCAAACAGGGCCTCCAGCGCAGTGGCCTGGTCGTCCCGCAGCCACGCGCGATGCGAGCCCAGCCAGCGCTGGAGATTGTCGGCCAGGTCACCGTGCGACAACAGCGTGTAGGGGGCCTCGTAGTCCGCCACCGCCTCCACCATCTTGCGGAACAGGAAATCCTGAAGGTTGCGGGCCAGTACGTCAGCGCGATCATCGTCGTGCCACACCAGCAGCACCGGCGGCTCGTGGCAGCCCGGCGCATTGGTCCAGAAGCAGTAGCTGTCACCGGCCCCCGTGCGGGCGAACGGCAGCAGCTGCAGATCCTCGCGCAATGGGTTGTAGTGATCCTCTGCAGTCAGCTCCTGCCAGGCCTCGAGCAGTTCGCCACGCTCAAGCGGCTCGTAATCCTGCGCATACAGCAGAATCGGCGGTACCGGTTGCAGCTCCGGAAGGCACACCTGCGCCCATTGCGGATGGGTCGCCCCCCAGCTCAGCCGGTCTTCTGCATCGAGCCGGTGGTAGAGAGCAGGAAAGGTCTGGCCGGTGGCCAGTTCGATCTCGGCAAGCGTATGCATGAACGTCCCTGTGATTGGATCGGCGCGCACTTTACCTCGACAGGCAGCGTCCGCGCAGGCATGGATCTATTCGCGCAGCATGTCCACGAATGCGCGCAAGGCCGACGCCATCTGCCGTTGCCTGGGGTAATACAGCACGAAGCCGGGAAACGGTTCGCTCCAGTCCTGCAGTACCGCCACCATCCGCCCGGCTTCGATGTGCGGGCGCGCGGCATCCTCGAGCACATAGGCCAGGCCGAAGCCATCCAGCACCGCGCGCATGATGGTGGTCTGCTCGCTCAGCGTCAGTCGCCCACGTACGTCGATTTCCAGCGACTGCCCATCGCGGTCGAACTGCCACTTGTACAGGTGACCGCTGGCGAAGCGGAAGCGGATGCATTCGTGCTGCAGCAGGTCGCGGGGATGCTGCGGCGCCGGGTGCTGGCGCAGATACTCGGGCGAGGCCACGATCATGCCGTGCAGGGCCGGGCCCAGCGGCACGGCCACCATGTCCTCGGGCACGAACTCATGCAGCCGCACGCCGGCATCGAAGCCTTCGGCAACGATGTCCACCAGCCCATCGTTCTCGGTCAGCTCCAGGCGCACATCGGGGTGCGCGCGCAGGAAGCGGGTCAGGCGTGGGCCGAGCTGGGTCGGCACTGCCGCGCGGGCCGCGTTGATGCGCAGCAGGCCCGTCGGGCTGTCCCTGAACTGGTTCATTTCCTCCAGCGCCTCGTGCACCTGGCCCAGCGCCGGCTGCAACCGGTCCAGCAGGCGCTGCCCGGCCTCGGTCAGGGCCACGCTGCGGGTAGTTCGATGGAACAGGCCCACCCCCAACCGCTCTTCCAGTGCCCGGATCGCATAGCTCACCGCCGAGGTCGACAGGGCCAGCTCGGCGCCGGCCCGGCGGAAGCTGCGGTGGCGGGCCACCGCCGCGAAGGCGGCCAGGTGGGTGAGATTGTCAGTGGCCATGATTGTGCAGTCTGCCTTGATGAATCATGCCGATATCCACGCTTTGTGGGCGGGTATGAGGGGCGTATTGTAAAACGCCTTTCCACAAACCCGCCAAGGATTCCCCATGTCCCTCGCCCATGGTTATGCGGTGCGTACCAATACCGCTCCGCTCGAGCCCTTCACCTTCGAACGCCGCGCTGTCGGCGCCAACGATGTCCGCATCGAAGTGCTGTACAGCGGCATCTGCCACTCCGACCTGCACCAGGCCCGCGACGACTGGGGCGGCGCGGAGTACCCGATGGTTCCCGGCCACGAAATCATCGGCCGCGTGGTCGAAGTCGGTCCGGCCGTCACTCGCCTCAGCGTCGGCGATATCGCCGGCGTCGGCTGCATGGTGGATTCCTGTCGCCATTGCGATGCCTGCGACCACGACCTGGAGCAGTACTGCGAAAAGGGCCCGACCTATACCTACAACAGCCGCGACCGCAATACCGGTGAGCTGACGATGGGCGGCTACTCCGACCACATCGTGGTCGAGCAGCGCTTCGTGGTGAAGGTCTCCGAGACGCTGGACCTGAAGGCCGCCGCGCCGCTGCTGTGCGCCGGCATCACCACCTACTCGCCGCTGCGCCACTGGAAGGTCGGCCCCGGCCAGAAGGTGGGCGTGATCGGCCTGGGCGGTCTGGGCCACATGGGCGTGAAGTTTGCCAAGGCGATGGGCGCCACCGTAGTGATGATCACCACCACCCCGGAAAAGGGCGCCGACGCCAAGCGCCTGGGCGCGGACGAGGTGCTGGTCTCGCGCGATCCGGCGCAGATGAAGGCGCACGCCAACAGCTTCGACTTCCTGCTCAACACCGTGCCGGTCAGCCATGACACCAACCCGTACATGAGCCTGCTCAAGCGCGATGCCACCATGTGCCTGGTCGGCGTCATCACCGAGCTGGACCCGCCCCTGATGGGTGCCAGCGTGATCTTCGGCCGCAAGCACGTCACCGGCTCGGCCATCGGCGGCATGGCCGAGACCCAGGAAATGATGGATTTCTGCGCCGAGCACAACATCGTCAGCGATGTTGAGGTGATCGACATCAAGGATGTCAACCACGCGTGGGAGCGCATGGCGAAGAACGATGTGCGCTATCGCTTCGTGATCGACATGGCCAGCCTCAAGGCCTGACGGCCCGGCTGATGGAATGAAAAACCCCGGCGTCGAGGCCGGGGTTTTTTCTGCGCGCGACACCCGCCGGGCATGGCCCGGCGCTACCGGAATCATGGTGGGCATGGCCCGGCGCTGCCGGAATCATGGCGGGCATGGCACGGCGCTGCCGGAATCATGGCCCGGCGCTGCCGGAGCCATGGCGGGTAGCGCCGGGCCATGCCCGGCGGCCGCATTCAGTACGCGAATTCCCGGAACACCGGATCCACGTTGCCGTGCCAGCGACCATGGAACAGCGCCAGCTTGCGCTCGGCCGGTGTCAGGCCGGATTCGACGATCTCCTGCAGCACATCCAGGAACTTGCTCTCGTCCTGGCCATCGGCATTGCGCGCGGCGCGGCGCTTCAGGCCCTCAACGGAAATCTTCACCGCCTCGCGCGCCAGATCGCGCACCGTGCCATCGCGGAACGGCAGGTTCATCGCATGCTTCGGCACGCCGTCGCGCAGGACATGGCGCTCGGCCAGGGTGAAGTCACGCACCAGATCCCAGGCGGCATCCAGCGCGGTGTCGTCGTACAGCAGGCCGACCCAGAACGCCGGCAGGGCGCACAGGCGGCTCCACGGACCGCCATCGGCGCCACGCATTTCCAGATACTTTTTCAGGCGTACTTCCGGGAACGCCGTGGTCGTGTGGTCCGACCAGTCGCGCAGGGTCGGCAACTCGCCCGGCAGCACCGGCAGCCGGCCCTGCATGAAGTCGCGGAAGCTCTGCCCGCTGGCATCGTGGTAGATGCCATCGCGGTAGGAGAAGTACATCGGCACGTCCAGCAGGTAATCGACATAACGCTCATAGCCGAAGCCATCCTCGAACACGAAGTCGAGCATGCCGGTGCGGTCGGCGTCGGTGTCGGTCCAGATGTGCGATCGATAGCTGAGGTAGCCGTTCGGCTTGCCTTCGGTGAACGGCGAGTCGGCGAACAGCGCGGTGGCGATCGGCTGCAGTGCCAGCGAAACGCGGAACTTTTTCACCATGTCCGCTTCGCTGGCGTAGTCCAGGTTGACCTGCACCGTGCAGGTACGGGTCATCATGTCCAGGCCGAGCGAACCGACCTTGGGCATGTACGCGCGCATGATCCTGTAGCGGCCCTTCGGCATCCACGGCATCTCATCGCGCGCCCACTTCGGCTGGAAGCCCATGCCCAGGAAGCCCAGCTGGAGCTCGCCGGCCACCTGCGCCACTTCGTTCAGATGGGTACCAGTCTCCACGCAGGTCTGGTGGATGGTCTCCAGCGCCGCGCCGGACAGTTCCAGCTGGCCGGCGGGCTCCAGCGTCACCGACGCGCCATCGCGCAGCAGGGCGATGGTGTTGCCGTTTTCCTGCACGGGTTCCCAGCCGAAACGGACCAGGCCGTTGAGCAGGGCCTCGATGCCACGCTCGCCTTCAAAGGCCGGCGGTCGCAGGTCGTCCAGGCGGAAGCCGAACTTCTCGTGCTCGGTGCCGATGCGCCACTGCGCGCGGGGCTTTTCGCCGGAGGCGATCACCTCCACCAGCTGCGAGCGGTCGGTAATGGGCGTATCGGCGACGTGGCTGGGGCTCGACAAGGGGAAGACTCGCTGTACGGTGACGGGGGATGTGGGGCTGGGGGCCTTCCATCGCAAGGGCGCACTATAGCGTGGCGCCCCGTCGCAGCATGCGACGAAGACGGGTTTCAGCATCCTACCGACGACCTCTTGACCCTCGTACACTGCAAGGCATGACCCGTCATTCGCGCCATCCGGAACGACACAGGGCCGACCGCGTCGGCTGGCTGCGCGCCGCCGTGCTCGGCGCCAACGACGGCATCGTTTCAGTGGCAGGGCTGGTGGTCGGCGTTGCCGCCAGTGGCGCATCGGCCAGCACCCTGCTGGCCACCGGCCTGGCAGGCACGGTCGCAGGAGCGATGTCGATGGCCGCCGGCGAGTACGTCTCGGTACAGACCCAGGCCGACACCGAAGGCGCCGACCTGGCGATGGAGAAGCGCGAACTGCAGGACGATCCGCACAGCGAGCTGGAAGAGCTGGCCGCCATCTACCGCCATCGCGGCCTGGCCCCGGCGCTGGCGCGGCAGGTGGCCGAACAGCTCACGGCCCACGATGCCCTCGGTGCGCACGCTCGCGACGAACTGGGCATCACCGATACCCTGCGCGCCCGGCCGCTGCAGGCCGCACTGGCCTCGGCCGCAGCCTTCACCTGTGGGGCGGCCCTGCCGGTGCTGACCGCACTGCTGGCACCGGCCGACTCCGTGGCAGGGGTGACCACCGCCAGCACCCTGCTGGGCCTGTGCGTGACCGGCGCGATGGCGGCCCGCGCCGGAGGTGCGCCTGCCCTGCGCGGCGCCCTGCGCGTCATGTTCTGGGGCGCACTGGCAATGGCTGCAGCCGCCGGCGTCGGCCGGCTGCTGGGCGCCCACGTGACATGACCACGATGCTGCCCGCCGCAACGGCGCTGCTGGCCGAGATGTCTTCGCTGGCCGGTTGTGATCGCGCCGAGGGTTATGCCTGCATCACCGCGCGGCGCGAGCATGGCGCCAGCTCGGTGGAGATCCCGCAACCGCAGTTCGCGATCCTGCTGGAAGGACGCAAGCAGGTACGTACCGCACACCAGACGCTGGAGTTCGCGCCCGGCGACATACTGCTGCTGACCCAGCGTTGCCGCATCGACGTGGTCAACCGTCCAGACCCGCGCAGCGGCCGTTACCTCAGCGCCATCGTGCCGCTGTGTGCGGAAGTGCTGGCCGCGGCGCGGACACTGTGGAACGAGGAACTGCCCAACGCTGGTCCGTCGATGGCGCGATTGTCGCTGGCCGAACATGGCGCCGTGCTGCGCCGCTGGCGGCAATCGCTGCAGGACGGTCATTACAGCGACGCCCGGCTGGCCCTGGCCTCGATGGTGCTGACCCTGTGCCGGCAGGGCCACGGCAACCTGCTGCTGCCCACGGCACCGACACTGGGTGAGCAGATACGGGATCGTGTCGCCGCTGAACCTGCGCGCGACTGGCAATCGCGTGACCTGGAGGAGCAGTTCGCCCTGAGCGGCGCCACCCTGCGTCGCCGGCTGGCGGCCGAGCGTACCAGCCTGCGCCAGCTGCTGACCGAGGCACGACTGGCCCACGCCATGCAGTTGCTGTACACCACCGGCCTGCCGCTGAAGACCGTGGCCGCACGCGCGGGCTACCGTTCCGCAGCCAGTTTCAGCAAGCGCTTCGCCGAGCAGTACGGACTGGCTCCTACAGACATTTGAGGGGGTCAGGCAGGGCTGCGCCCTGCACCCGCAGAGGCAATTGCAAGAGCCGAAGCAACAGCAACAGCGGGCTATCCGTGGGAGGGCGGGGCACTGTGGGTGGCCAGGACACGCCGTAAACCCATCCATGGGGGCTCGATGGCGCCATCCATGGC